>NZ_BCBH01000021.1:0-99951 GCF_001320525.1 Pseudomonas sp. NBRC 111131
GCATTTCCTGCACCGCGCGCAGGTCCTGGGACGATTCCAGCACGTGGCTGGCGAAGGAATGGCGAAGCATGTGCGGGTGCAGGTGCTGGCCCAGTTCGCGCTCGCCTGCAGCCTTGACGCGCAACTGGATGGCCCGCGGCCCCAGGCGATTGCCCTGCCGGGTGATGAACACCGCACCGTCGCGCGGGCTGCCGATGCCGCGCAACCTGAACCATTGCTGCAGCGCTTCACGCGCCTTGCGACCCACGGGCAGCACACGCGCCTTGCCACCCTTGCCCACCACCTGGACCAGCCCAGCGGTGAGGTCCAGGTGCTCAAGGTCGAGATGGGTCAGCTCGGACAGGCGCAGGCCCGAAGAATAGAACAGCTCCAGGATGGCCTGGTCGCGGCGGGCGATAAAGTCGTCGTCCACGCCGCCATCAAGCAATTGCAGGGCGCGGTCGGTGTCCAGCACTTTGGGCAGCCGACGTTCGCCTTTCGGCGCGCTCAGGCCGGTGGCCGGGTCGTGCTGACACAGGCCTTCACGGTTAAGGTAGCGATACAGGCCGCGCACGGCCGACAACAGCCGCGCCAGGCTGCGCGAGGATTGCCCCTGATGGTGCTGGCGGGCGATCAGCTGGCGCAGTTGCTGGATCTGCAGGGCGCCCCAGCCGGCGATACCTTGGCTGTTGCAGTAGTCGATGACCTTGGCCAGGTCGCGGCGGTAGGCCAGCAGCGTATGTTCGGACACCTGGCGCTCGTTGCGCAGGTGTGCGCAATAAGCTTCCAGCTGGCGTTCCATCAGCGCACCGAACGCAGGGTCTGAGTGACGCGCGGCACCACGCGGCCTAGCACTTCGGCGATATAGCCAAGGAACAGCGTGCCGACACTGCTCTTGTAGTGCTGCGGGTCGCGGCTGCCGATCGCCAGCACGCCGTGCAGCCCCTGGTATTCGAGCGCTGCAACGGCGCTGGAGCCAACCTCACGGCGCTGCTCTTCGCCGAACAGGAAGGCCAGTTCGTGCTCGCGCAGGTTGCCGCTGACCGTCTTGCCGCCCCCCAGCAGCCCACCGATGGCCTGCTGGGCTTCGGCGTTGCTGACCCAGCGGCCGACTGGCGCGGCATTGTCGCCGAACAGGATCAGGCTGACGAAGGGCACCTGAAATTCCTGGCGCAGGCTGTCTTCAACGGCCATCACCACTTCTTCCAGGCTACCGGCGTCGAGCAGGTCGAGGATCAGCCGGCGGGTCTTGTCGAACAAGCGGTCGTTGTCCCGGGCCACATCCATCAGTTGCGATAGCCGGTGACGCATCTCGATGTTGCGGTCGCGCAGCAACTTGAGCTGGCGTTCCACCAGCGAAACACTGTCGCCACGCTGGTGCGGGATACGTTGCTCGACCAGTAGCTCGTCGTGCTCGGCAAAGAAGGTGGGGTGGGCACGCAGGTAGGCGACCACCGTTTCGGCATCGAGCTCGTTGGACTGCTGGGGTACAACCTGGGGCTGATCGGTCATGGCGGTTACTCGCTTAGAGACGAACCTGTCCTTCGTAGACGCGTACGGCCGGGCCCGTCATCACCACGGGCTTGCCGGTGCCGGCCCATTCGATGTTCAGGCGGCCACCGGGCAGGTCGAGGGACACCGGAGAGTCCATCCAACCCTGGCTGATCGCTGCCACGGCCGCGGCGCATGCGCCGGTGCCGCAGGCCTGGGTCTCGCCGGCGCCCCGTTCCCATACGCGCAGGTTGGCGCGGTGACGGTCGACCACTTGCAGGAAGCCGACGTTCACCCGCTGTGGGAAGCGTGGGTGGTGTTCGATCTTTGGTCCCAACTCATGCACCGGCGCGGTACGTACGTCGTCGACGCGCAGCACGGCATGCGGGTTACCCATGGATACGGCAGCAATGGAATGCACCTGGCCATCGACTTCGAGCGGGTAACTGAGCGCCTGCTCGTCGGCGACGAAGGGGATTTCGGCCGGGGTGAAGCGAGGCGGACCCATGTCGACACTCACCTGGCCGTCGTTCTGCACATCCAGCACGATGATGCCGCTTTTGGTCTCGACACGGATGCGCTTCTTCGCTGTCAGGCGCTTGTCGAGCACGAAACGGGCGAAGCAGCGCGCCCCGTTGCCGCACTGTTCGACTTCGGAACCGTCGGCGTTGAAGATCCGGTAGCGGAAATCCACTTCCGGATTGTTCGGTGCTTCGACGATCAGCAGCTGGTCGAAGCCAATGCCGGTATGGCGGTCTCCCCATTGCTTGGCGTGCTTGGGCTGGATGTGGGCGTGCTGGCTGACCAGGTCGAGGACCATGAAGTCGTTGCCCAGCCCATGCATCTTGGTAAAGCGCAGCAGCATGGGCTCACTCCGGCAGCAGGCTTTCGCCAGCGTACAGTTCGGCGATGGTCTCGCGACGGCGGACTTCGAAAGCCTGGTCGCCGTCGACCAGGATTTCCGCGCAACGGCCACGGGTGTTGTAGTTCGAGCTCATGACAAAACCATAGGCGCCCGCGGACTGCACGGCCAGCAGATCACCTTCTGCCAGGTTCAGCTGGCGGTCCTTGGCGAGGAAGTCACCGGTCTCGCAGATTGGCCCGACCAGGTCGTAGGCGCGGCCTTCGCCTTCGCGCGGCTTGACCGCGCTGACGCCCATCCAGGCCTGGTACAGGGCCGGGCGGATCAGGTCGTTCATCGCCGCATCGATGATGGCGAAGTCCTTGTGTTCGGTGTGCTTGAGGTATTCCACGCGGGTCAGCAGTACACCGGCATTGGCCACGATGTAGCGGCCTGGCTCGAACACCAAGGCCAGGTCGCGGTCACCCACGCGCTCACGAATGGCGTTGATGTAGTCGGCAACCAGAGGCGGCTGCTCATCGCGGTAGCGAACCCCAACACCGCCGCCCAGGTCCAGATGGCGCAGGTGGATACCGCATTCGGCAAGGCGGTCGACCAGTACCAGCAGGCGGTCGAGGGCGTCGAGGAACGGGTCTACGGTGGTCAGCTGCGAGCCGATGTGGCAGTCGACACCGACCACTTCCAGGTTCGGCAACTGTGCGGCACGCACGTAGATAGCCTCGGCGTCGGCGATGGCAATGCCGAACTTGTTCTCTTTGAGGCCGGTGGAAATGTACGGGTGGGTACCGGCGTCGACATCGGGGTTCACGCGCAGCGAGATCGGGGCAACCTTGCCCATCTCGGCGGCGACCACTTGCAGGCGCTCGAGCTCGTCGGTGGACTCGACGTTGAAGCAGTGCACGCCGACTTCCAGGGCGCGGCGCATGTCGTCACGGGTTTTGCCAACGCCGGAGAACACCACACGGTCGGCGCGCCCGCCAGCGGCCAGCACACGCTCAAGCTCACCGCCGGACACGATATCGAAGCCTGCGCCCAGGCGTGCCAGTACGTTCAGCACGCCAAGGTTGGAGTTGGCCTTGACTGCGAAGCACACCAGGTGCTCGATGCCTTGCAGGGCATCGGTGTAGCTGCGGTACTGGGCTTCGATGTGCGCGCGCGAGTAGACGTAGGTCGGGGTACCGAAACGTTCGGCGATGGCCGACAGGGCCACGCCTTCCGCGACCAGTTCACCGTCGCGGTAGTTGAAAGCGTTCATCTGATTTCCTTACTGCGCAGGCGACTGCTCGGGCTCGATTGGCTGCTCGTCCTGGGGCTGTACAGGCTGGGCGTGCTTGTGCTGATGCGACTTCTGGCTGGCCTTGCCGTCCTTGCCATCGTCAGGCAGGTACAGGGGGCCCTTCTGACCGCAGGCCGAAACGAGGCAGGCAACCGCGACCAGCGCCGCAAGTGAGGAAATCAGGCGCTTCATGGGTGAAATCCTTTGAAATAAGCAGTATTGCGCCCGAGTATACCGAGCGACCGGCCTATTGCCTATGCAAGCGCCGGTCCGCCGGGCGGGGCGCAACCACACTGCACGCGTCGAGCCGCTAGCGGCAAGAAGACGCTGCCCAGTGTACGCTGAGCTTTTTCCAGCCGTGTGTGGCTGGCAGCTTGCGGCTGGCGCCTTGCGCCCGTATCTTGCCCGGCTTGCCTGTAACGCAGCCAATTTCGAGGTTCCTGCAATGAGTTTGAGCGAAGCGCGTTTCCATGATCTGGTCGACGCGACCCAACAGGCCCTGGAGGATCTGTTCGACGAGAGCGGCCTGGACCTGGACATGGAGAATTCCGCCGGTGTCCTCACCGTCAAGTTCGACAACGGCAGCCAGCTGATCTTCAGCCGGCAGGAGCCGCTGCGCCAGCTGTGGCTGGCCGACCGCTCCGGGGGCTTCCACTTCGACTACGACGAAGAGAGCGGCAAGTGGGTCTGCGAAAAGAGTGAAGAGCTGCTTGGCGAAATGCTCGAGCGCATTGTCTGGGAGCGGGCCGGCGAGAAGCTGGACTTTGACGAGATCTGAAATGACTGCCCAGCCGCGGCCGCCCAAGCCGCTCTACAGCAACGTCAGCCCCGCAGTGCCTTCGCCGTGCATCAGCGTGTGCCGGCTGGACGAACAGCGGGTTTGTACCGGTTGCCACCGTCACGTCGAGCACATTCGCGAGTGGCGTTCGGCCGATGACGAACGGCGTCGGCAGATCTGCCGCGAAGCCGAGGCGTTACGCGCACGGGCTTGAGTATTTGCCCGGCTGTGGTAGTGTCGGGGTACGCGTCGGTGACGCCACAGCATTCACAAACCCCGCCCTTGGGCGGGGTTTTGCATTATTTGCCTTTAGAAAACCGCCTGTTCAATGGAGTCTGACTGGATCATGAGCACCAAGCCTACCCTCATCCTCACCCGATTGGACGTACAGCGTCTCGAGCGCCTGATCGACAGCCTCGACGAAAGTACTCCGGGTGTGCTCGCCTTGCAGGACGAGCTGGACCGCGCCGAAAAGGTGGTCGGTCATGAGGAAGTACCGGCCGGTGTAGTGACCATGAACTCGCGCGTGCATTGCCGCGAAGAGGCCAGCGGCAAAGACTATCACCTGACCCTGGTGTATCCGAAGGACGCCGGCGGCGAAGGCAAGGTCTCGATCCTGGCGCCGATTGGCTGTGCCTTGCTGGGCTTGACGGTGGGCAATCAGATCGACTGGCCGGCGCCGGGCGGCAAAACCCTCAAGTTGAAGCTGCTGGCTGTGGAATATCAGCCTGAAGCGGCGGGCGATTTCGACCTCTGATCCATCGGGCCGCCTGACGGCCCCGGCGTTCAAGGCTCGAACGTAGCCTGCAACTGGGCCAGGCCGTCGTTGAGCGCCTGTTCCAGCTCGCGCTTGTAGCGCAGGTACAGGAGGGTCGAGCCCTGCTCATCATCGAGCAGCTCGGAAAGATCCAGGTCCGTGATATAGCAGCGATAGTGCCCGGCACTGCGGCGCTGGCCGAGAATCTGCCGGGCGACGGTGGTGTACAACTCATCGCCGTGGTCCAGCTCAGAGAACTCCTGCTGATCGCAATACAGCGTGACATGTACCTCATCCCCTGCGCCGGCCTGCAGTATGGCCTGCACCTCGTAGTAGGGCTGCCCGCTGTCATCGCCGGGCGTCGCGCGTGGCTCGATGCTGCGCGCCTTGCCCGGCCCCGAAGGCAGCAACTGCGCGTAATGAATTTCCAGCGAGGCCTGATGCAGCTTGTCCAGTGGCAAGCGGGCGTCGCGGCGCATCACCACCGAGCGCAAGAAGCGCTGCAGGGGTAGCAACAGGTGGTTTTCGTCGTGCAAGGGCAGGCGTTGCTGCCACAGCGCATTGTACTCATCCAGCACATACAGCTCGGCCCAGCCTTCGAGCAGGCGGTAGAACACCTGGATGCACGCCGGTCGGCCTTGTTCCAGCACCAATGGCAGGTCATGGTCCTGCAGGGCATTGGCGTCCAGGTGCACCGGACTGTAGGTCACACGCTCCTCGCCCAGGCAGTCGAGCACGGCGTCGAGGTCGGCCAGTGTCGCCAGGCTGACTTGGCCGGGTAGCAGCTCCAGCACGTGGGTGAACTGCGCCACCTGCAGCACGTAACGGTGGTTCAGGCCCTGGTCGAGCAGCAGTTGCACGGTGTCGAAGATTTCCTCGACCCGTTGGCTGATGGCCTGGGCGCGGTTGTGGCAGAAGCAGCGCACCTGCACGCGGGGCCGGTGGCTACGCTGCCCGAGGCTGTTGAGAAAATCACGCACGCAGCGCAGCAGGGCATGCTCGCCGTCATAGCGCTGCACCAGCACTTCGTTCCAGCTGTTGAGGGTGATCTGGTCGAGTGTCAGTACCAGGTTCTCGCGCACCCCTGCGTAGCTCAGCGAGTCGGTGCGCTCGGTGGTCATCAGGATGTTCAGGTCGCGGTGGTGGCTTAGCGGGTCGATGCCAACGTTGACCAGCAGTAGCATCTCGTCGGCCACGCTTGGCTGCAGCAGACGTACTTCACTGACCGTCTCCAGCGGCAAGGGGATGCTCTGCTGCAGGCTGCCCAGCAGGTTGAACAGTTCGAACTCGCTCAGGTCGCTGACGCCCGGGTGCAGTGCCAGACGCGTGGTGCTGTCGATGACGCCGTTGCGGTGGGCCCAGGTCAGCAGCTCCAGCAGTTCGCGGCAACGCTTGATGGGGTTGAAGTGCTCCCACTCGTGTACCGCCAGGTTGCCGTTGTAGAGGCCCCAGTGATGGCTGCCGGGCTCTTTGCGGTTGGGTGACTGGACCAAGGTCAGGGTGTCTTCGGCGATATCCGGGGCGATGCCCGGGTTGATGACCTCGATCTTGCCGGCGCGGCGTTCGAAGGCCGCGTACAGGCGCCGGCCCAGTACATTGAGATCGCGCTGGTCGGCGCGGCTGCTGGCGTTCTGGTTTTGCGCAAACTGGCGCAGAAAGCGGTAGCTGTGGTTGAGCTCAGCCACCAGTTCACGGCGTTCGACCGCGACCTGGCGCACCTTCCATTGGCTGCGGCTATCCAGCATGGCCAACTGGCGCTCATCCCACCCCCATTCGTCAGTCAGGCGCTGCAACAGGCGGCGCTGCCAGCCATTGCTGCGCGCTTGGTCCTGGCCACTGAGCTTCTTGTTGACCTTGAGGTACAGGCTGCGCCGTACCAGTTCCAGGCGGATGGTTTCACCGCGCTGCTGCAGGTAGCGCTCGATTCGCCGGTACACCATCACATAGGGGTCGAGCTCATCAAGGTCGAGACGGTTGGCGAACACCGCCTGCTTGTAATCCAGGCTCAGGCAGCGAACGTCGGGGTGTTCGCTGGCGTACGCCTCGGTAAGCAGCAGTTTGAGCAGCGACTTGTAAGGTGAGTCGATCCCCTTGAACAACTGCCACAAGCCGGCACCGACAAACTCCCCCGGGGGGATGTGCGCCAGGTGGCCGAGGTCGAGGGCGTCCGTGCTGC
The DNA here is from genome assembly GCF_001320525.1 of Pseudomonas sp. NBRC 111131. Taxonomy (NCBI): domain Bacteria; kingdom Pseudomonadati; phylum Pseudomonadota; class Gammaproteobacteria; order Pseudomonadales; family Pseudomonadaceae; genus Pseudomonas; species Pseudomonas sp. NBRC 111131. Next base: position 7,320 of record NZ_BCBH01000021.1, read on the forward strand.
GGATAAAGCGCTTGGACAGCAAGGTATCGGTGTAGCTGCGGTAGTTGTGTTCTGCGTACTCCGGCACCAGCCACCACAGCGGTGTACGCCCGGCCAGCCAGATGGCAGTGCGGTAGAACTCGTCGAGCAGCAGGTAATGCTGGGTGGTGCCGCAATCGTCGGAGCTGAGCTGGCTGTTGCGCTGGCCTTGGGCGAAGCCTTGCGGGTCAATCAGGAAAAAGTGCGCTTCGGCGCCCAGGCTGATTGCCCATGTTTCCAGCAACTGACATTTGCGCCGCAGCTCTTCGAGGTGAGTTTCGCCCAACCCCGGTGCATGGCAGACCCACAAGTCCATGTCGCTCTGTTCGGCCTGGGCCAGGGAGCCGAGGCTGCCCATCAGGAACAGGCCGTGGATTGGCCGGTGCGGGTTGCCCAGGCGCGTCTTGTAGGAAAACGAGCGGGCCAGCCGCTGTCCTTCGGCCACCAGCTCGGGGCCAGGCTCGAAGCCCGATACGCCTGCCGGCGTGCTGCCGGAAACATACCCAGGCAGCAGCGGATGGTTGACGTGAAACAGCAGTGGCAGCAGGGTCAGCACTTGTTGCTGGCGGGTTGAAAGCCCGTCCATGGCGCGCTGCAAGCGGCCCTCGTTAAGGTGCAGGAAGCGCCCACGCAGTGTCGCCAGCACCTTGCGGTCGATGCCTTCGTCCAGGTCGGGGCGGATCTCGTGGGGGTGGTTCATTGCGCACTCAGGGGCATACCGGGGGAGCTGAGGCGAGTTTAGCCTGAGTGGAGCACTCGGATAAGCGACAAATGTTTTTTTGGCGTCATTTTTCTACCGCCATTGAGCGCTTCCAAGCGGTAGGCCCGCTCCCACGGGTTCAGCGCTGTACGAGTGGGAGCTGGCGATTTCACGCCGGTTGCGGTGATTTGAGAATGTTCAGCAACAGCTGCACGCTCTGCGCGGCGTCATGCCCGAGGCTGGTGAGGTAACCGCCATCGGGCTGGTCGGTCAGTCGTTTCTCGTGCAGGCGTTGAGCCGCAGCGACAAGGGTGGGAGAGGCGTTCGCGTGAATCTTGATACCTTCCTGGCTGCTGTCCAGGTTGAACAGGGCGAGCACTTCCAGTTCGGCAATCAGTTCGGGGGTGAAGGACATGGCGACTCCTGACTTCCAGACGAGGATGGCGGCACCGCCAGCGGTGCCTGACCCTGGAGTGTAGTCGGGTTATTCGTCCGCGCCTTGATCTGTCTCAGGTGGCAGTTCGGGCAGCGCGCGCAGGGCGGCTTCATACCATTCGGTGTTGAACGGGCGGTCTTCGTCGAGCATGTTGTCGATCTCGATGGCCAGCACGTGGGCCATGAGGTTGAGAATGTCCTCGCGCTCGTAGCCGACCAGGGTCAGCTTGTTGAGGGTGGCCTTGGCCGCTGGTGGCTCGCCGCTTTCGATCTGGTTCTCGATAGCCTGGGTCAGTGTCGCCTCGGCGAAGGCTTCGTCGTCATTGTCGATGTCGGTGGGCTCGCTCATGGCGGTACTCCTGTAGTGGGGCGTACAGTTTGCCATGCTCGCGCCGGCAATGCCTGGTCATCGACCGGGCGCATGACGCTGGTCAGGGGCGGGCGATGGGGCTATAAAAGCCAGGCCAACCCCATACGGCCTGGAGGCTGTTACCCCATGCTCAAGCTTCACGGATTTTCGGTCAGCAACTACTACAACATGGTCAAGCTGGCGCTGCTGGAAAAAGGCCTGCCGTTCGAGGAAGTCACGTTCTACGGTGGCCAGGCGCCGCAAGCGCTGGCAGTCAGCCCACGAGGCAAGGTGCCGGTGCTGGAAACCGAGCACGGGTTCATCAGCGAAACCAGTGTGATCCTCGATTACATCGAGCAGACCCAAGGGGGCACACCGTTGCTGCCGGCAGACGCGTTCGGGCAGGCCAAGGTGCGCGAGTTGCTCAAGGAGATCGAGCTGTATATCGAGCTGCCGGCGCGTACCTGCTATGCCGAGTCATTCTTCGGCGCGGCGGTAGAGCCGTTGATCAAGGAGCGGGCGCGTGCAGACCTGCTGGCTGGGTTTGCCACGCTCAAGCGCAATGGGCTCTTTGCACCTTATGTGGCGGGTGAAGCACTGACCCTTGCCGACTTGATGTTCTGCTTCTCGGTCGACCTGGCTTACGCAGTGGGCAAGAAGGTGCTGAACATCGATTTGCTGGCGGACTTCCCGCAGGCCAAGGCGTTGCTCGAGAAAATGCGCGAGAACCCGCACATGGCGCGAATCCTGGCGGACAAGGAGGCATCGATGCCGGCCTTCATGGAGATGGTCCGCAGCGGCAAGCGCTGAACCTGAAGAGGGCTGCTCAGCAGCCCAATCGCTGGCACGCCAGCACCCGGAGGGATCGCACTTGGCGCTGCGGCGAACGAGGGCAAAGCCCTCGCACTGGGGCCTTAACGCGAAGCCAGCAACGCCTTGCCGCGCGCTACGGCAGTGCGCACTTGCGCCGGCGCGGTCCCACCGATGTGGTCACGGGCGTTGACCGACCCTTCCAGGGTCAGCACGGCGAACACGTCCTGTTCGATCTGGTCGCTGAACTGGCGCAGTTCTTCCAGGCTCATCTCGGCCAGGTCCTTGCCGGTATCGACGCCATACTTCACCGCGTGGCCGACGATCTCGTGGCAGTCACGGAATGGCAGGCCACGGCGTACCAGGTAGTCGGCCAGGTCGGTGGCGGTGGAGAAACCACGCAGCGCCGCCTCGCGCATGATCGCGTGCTTCGGTTTGATGGCCGGGATCATGTCGGCGAAGGCGCGCAGCGAATCGCGCAGGGTGTCGGCGGCGTCGAACAGCGGTTCCTTGTCTTCCTGGTTGTCCTTGTTGTAGGCCAGCGGCTGGCCTTTCATCAGGGTCAGTAGGCCGGTCAAGGCGCCGAACACACGGCCGCTCTTGCCACGGACCAGCTCCGGTACGTCCGGGTTCTTTTTCTGCGGCATGATCGAGCTGCCGGTGCAGAAGCGGTCTGGCAGGTCGATGAACTGGAACTGCGCGCTGGTCCACAGCACCAGCTCTTCGGAGAAGCGCGACAGGTGCATCATCGCCACACTGGCAGCGGCACAGAATTCGATGGCGAAGTCACGGTCCGAAACGCCGTCCAGCGAGTTGCCAGCCACTGCTTCGAAGCCCAGCAGCTTGCACGTCAGCTCGCGGTCGATCGGGTAGGTGGTGCCGGCGAGTGCGGCGCTGCCCAGGGGCATGCGGTTGGTGCGTTTGCGGCAGTCGACCAGGCGCTCGTAGTCGCGGCTGAGCATTTCGAACCAGGCCAGCAGGTGGTGGCCGAAGGTGACTGGCTGGGCCGTCTGCAGGTGGGTGAAGCCCGGCATGATGGTTTCGGCTTCACGCTCGGCCTGCTCCAGCAGGCCCTGCTGCAGGCGGGTGATTTCGGCCAGGATCAGGTCGATTTCGTCGCGCAGCCACAGGCGGATGTCGGTGGCGACCTGGTCGTTGCGGCTGCGCCCGGTGTGCAGCTTCTTGCCGGTGATGCCGATGCGATCGGTCAGGCGTGCTTCGATGTTCATGTGCACGTCTTCAAGGTCGACGCGCCAGTCGAAGTTGCCGGCTTCGATTTCGCCCTGGATGGTCTTCAGGCCGTCGATGATGGTATCGCGCTCGGCGTCGCTGAGTACGCCAACCTGCGCCAGCATCGTGGCGTGGGCGATCGAACCCATGATGTCGTGGCGGTACAGGCGCTTGTCGAAGTCGACCGAAGCGGTGAAGCGGGCGACGAAGGCGTCGACGGGCTCACTGAAGCGGCCGCCCCAGGACTGATTGGTCTTGTCGGTGCTCATGGATTCACTCGTTGAAGGCGTGAACGAAAAAAGTGCCGCCGATGATAGCAGGATTGGGCTTGCCGCCGCAGGGCGCCTGTCGACAGAAATCCGTGGGAAACATCGGTAAAGGCAGGCCAAAACGATATTCAACGATTGAACGGCAGTGTTCTAAGGACCGTCTACAGTTGGACAAAGGACTGGCAGCGAATCTGCCGGCTCAGTGAATCTTTGGCCTTCGTATCGGTCTAGAGCGTGACCGCAGTGTCGCTCGACCTGCATCTGTCTACGCTATACCTGTGCGAGACTCACTCAGGAATCCAGAGCAATTATGAATGTCCTGATCGTTGATGATGAACCCCAAGCCCGTGAACGCCTGACGCGGCTATTCGGGGACCTGGAGGGGTACACCGTGCTGGAGCCCAGCGCCACCAACGGCGAGGAGGCACTGGCCCTGATCGAAAGCCTCAAGCCCGATGTCGTCCTGCTGGACATCGGCATGCCGGGCCTGGATGGCCTGCAGGTCGCGGCTCGCCTGTGCGAACGCGAGGCGCCTCCGTCGGTGGTGTTCTGCACCGGTGACGATGCCTATGGCGCTGAAGCTTTCAGGGACAGCACCCTCAGCCACGTGACCAAACCGATCCACCCCCAGGCCCTGCGCGATGCGCTGCGCAAGGCCGAGAAACCCAACCGCGCCCAGCTGGCGGCGCTGACCCGTCCAGGCAGCGAAGGCGGCGGCCCGCGCAGCCATATCAGTGCACGTACCCGCAAGGGCATCGAGCTGATCCCCTTGGGGCAGGTGATCTATTTCATTGCCGATCACAAATACGTGACCTTGCGTCACGAGGCCGGCGAAGTGCTGCTCGATGAGCCGCTCAAAGCCCTCGAGGACGAGTTCGGCGAGCGTTTCGTGCGTATCCACCGCAATGCCCTGGTGGCCCGTGAGCGTATCGAGCGCTTGCAGCGTACCCCGCTGGGGCATTTCCAGCTCTACCTCAAAGGCCTGCACGATGACGCCCTGACCGTCAGCCGCCGGCATGTGGCTGGCGTGCGCAAGATGATGCAGACGCTTTGAACAAGGGCCTTGTCGCCAACCAGCCGGCGACAGGCCCGCTACAGGATCCTGACCCACATCTGCTAGCGATACCGACGGAGCTGTTATCATCGGCGGTATTCCTAAGCATCGGGGCGCTCCATGTCCACTCGCGAAATCCGCATCGCCACCCGTAAAAGTGCCTTGGCCCTGTGGCAGGCCGAATACGTCAAAGCCCGGCTAGAGCAGGCCCATCCTGGGGTGCTGGTCACCCTGGTACCCATGGTCAGCCGCGGAGACAAGCTGCTCGACGCGCCGCTGGCGAAGATCGGCGGCAAGGGCCTGTTCGTCAAGGAACTTGAAACTGCACTGCTGGAGAACGAAGCCGACATCGCCGTGCATTCGATGAAGGACGTGCCCATGGACTTCCCCGAAGGCCTGGGCCTGTACTGTATCTGCGAGCGCGAAGACCCGCGCGACGCCTTCGTGTCCAACCGGTTCGCCAGCCTCGAGGCGCTGCCTGCCGGCAGCATCGTCGGCACTTCCAGTCTGCGTCGCCAGGCCCAACTGCTCGCGCGCCTCCCGGACCTGCAGATCCGCTTCCTGCGTGGCAACGTCAATACCCGCCTGGCCAAGCTCGATGCCGGCGAGTACGACGCCATCATCCTTGCAGCGGCAGGCCTGATTCGCCTGGGCTTCGAGTCGCGCATCAGCGCCAGTATCAGTGTCGACGACAGCCTACCGGCCGGTGGCCAGGGTGCAGTAGGCATCGAATGCCGTACTGCAGACACTGAGCTCCATGCCTTGCTGGCACCGCTGCACCACGTCGATACCGCTGACCGCGTGGTGGCCGAACGAGCCTTGAACAAGCGCCTGAACGGCGGTTGTCAGGTGCCGATTGCCTGCTATGCAGTCCTTGAAGGCGAGCAGCTCTGGCTGCGTGGGCTGGTGGGCCAACCCAGCGGGGGGACCTTGCTGGTGGCCGAAGCCCGTGCGCCACGCGCGTCTGCCCAGGCCTTGGGCATACAGGTTGCCGAAGACCTGCTGGGCCAGGGCGCCGAAGCCATTCTCAAGGAAGTTTACGGTGAGGCCGGGCACCCGTGAGCCCCTGGCGCCTGTTGCTCACCCGGCCTGCCGATGACTGCGCTGCCCTGGCGCAGAGCCTGGCGGCGGCCGGTGTGGCCAGCAGTTGCCTGCCCTTGTTGGCGATCGAGCCCGTAGCACTGGGGGAGGGGCAGCGCGCGCTGCTTTGCGCGCTGAAGCAATACGCGGTCATCATTGTGGTCAGCAAGCCCGCTGCCAGGCTGCTGCTGGAACACCTGGCACAAACTGCCGTGCAACCGCCTGCGACCGGCTGGTTCAGCGTCGGTGAAGCGACGGCAGGTGTATTGCGCGCTGCGGGCTTGCAGGTGACGTTCCCGGCGCAGGGTGACGATAGCGAGGCCTTGCTCGCACTCCCGGGCCTGCGCGAGGCTATGGCGGTTGCCACGCCACGGGTGCTGATCGTGCGCGGCGTAGGAGGTCGCGAACTGCTGGCCGGGCGTCTTGCAGAGCAAGGTGCTAGTGTCGATTATCTGGAACTGTATCGTCGCTGCCTGCCGGAGTACCCGGTGGGTACGTTGATGCGTCGCATCCAGGCGGAACGCCTCAACGGCCTGGTGGTCAGCAGTGGGCAGGGTCTTGAACACCTGCAGCAGATGGCCGCTGGCGACTGGCCGCAAGTGGCGTGTCTGCCGTTGTTCGTGCCGAGCCCGCGAGTCGCCGAGCAGGCCAGGGCTGCAGGGGCCCAACAGGTTTTGGATTGCCGTGGCGCGAGTGCCGCGGCCTTGCTGGCAGCTGTGCAGCGTAGCGCTGCACCTGCCTCTTAAGGCGCTAAGCTCAGAGCGATGCGCCCCCATGCAAAGGATGGATACGTGAGCGAAACTGTCTTGTCCAACAATGATCAGCCGTCGGCGCAGGAGCCGGCACAACCCATTACCGACCAACCCGCCAAACGCTCTGGCAGTGGCCTGGCCCTATTGGCACTGCTGGTGGGCGCTGCAGGGATTGCGGTAGGCGGTTGGGGTGTCTGGCAGGTGCGGCAACTGCAAGGCAGTGAATTGAACCAGGGCCAGCACCTTGAAGCGCTGAGCCAGCGTGCTGCAGCCCTGCAGCAGCGTGAGCAGCAGATCAGCGCCCAGCTCGCCAGTCTGCCGGCGGCCAGCGAACTGGAAGACCGGCGTCGCCTGGTGGCACAACTGCAAGGCGATCAGCAGCGCCTGAGCCAGCGCCTGGAAACCGTCCTGGGCGAAAGCCGCAAGGAGTGGCGCCTGGCCGAAGCCGAGCACCTGTTGCGCCTGGCGACGCTGCGCCTTTCGGCGTTGCAGGACATCACCAGCGCCAAGGCGTTGGTCGAGGGTGCCGACGAGATCCTGCGTGAACAGAGCGACCCCGCGGCGTTCGCCGCTCGCGAGCAACTGGCGCGCAGCCTGGCGACGCTCAACAGTACCCAGCAACCAGACCGCACTGGGCTGTTCCTGAAGCTGGCCGCCCAGCGTGACCTGGTACAGCAGCTCAGTGCCCAGTCACCGGAATTCGACAGCAATGCCGATGCGCTCGGGGCCCTTACCGCCGACGGCGATGGTGCCAGCCGCTTGTCCCAGTGGTGGGCAGAGATCTCCAAGTACTTCCAGATCGATTTCAACGCGGACGACAACGTGCGCCCCCTCCTGGCCGGGCAGTCGCTCAATCAGCTGCGTCTGGCCTTGAGCCTGACCATCGAGCAGGCTCAGTGGGCGGCGCTCAATGGCGAGGCCAAGGTCTACACCCAGGCCTTGGATGATGCGCGCAGCGTGCTGCTGGCCAACTTCAATGCCGACAACCCGCAAAGCAAGGCGATGCTCGACAGCCTCAATGCGCTGGCCGAGCAGCCGGTTTCGGTTGTCACGCCCGACCTGAGCGAGAGCCTGGCGGCGGTGCAGAACTACATCCAGCGCCGCCACCTGCCCGCCGAGCGGGAAGGGGGCAAACCATGAAGCGTGTCTACCTGCTGGCGGTACTGGCCATTGTGGTTGCCGCAGCGCTGGGCATCGCGGTGGCCAAGCACAGCGGTTACGTGCTGATTGCCTATGGCGGCTTCCGTTACCAGTCCGGGCTGTGGGCAGCGCTCGCGGCCCTGGCGGGGGTGGTTCTGGCCCTCTGGCTGCTGCGTTACCTGGTAGGCCTGGTGCTGACCTCCAGTGGCGTGGTCAACCCCTGGTCGCGGCGTAATCGCAGCCGACGCATTCGCATTGCCATCGAGCAGGGGCAACTGGACCTTGCCGAGGGACGTTGGGCCAGTGCCCAGCGCCACCTGCACCGCGCCGCCGAGGCCGAGCGCCAGCCGCTGCTGTATTACCTCGGCGCGGCCCGTGCGGCCAACGAGCTGGGGCGCAAGGAAGACAGCGACAACCTTCTTGAGCGCGCTTTGGAGCGCCAGCCCCAGGCCGAACTGGCAATTGCCCTGACCCACGCACAGTTGCAGATGGACCGAGGCGAAACGGATGGCGCCCTGGAAACACTGCTGGCCATGCAGGAGCGGCACCCTCACAACAACCAGGTGCTGCGCCTGCTGCAGCGGCTGTATCTTGAGCGTGGCGACTGGTCGGCGCTGATTCGCCTGTTGCCGGACCTGCGCAAGGCCAAGGTGCTGTCGGCCGCTGAACTTGCTGCGCTGGAACAGCGCGCATGGGGCCAGAACCTGAGCCTGGCGACCGCCCGCGGCGACGATGCACACAGCGCTCGCCAGGCGCTGGAGCGCGCCTGGCAACAACTGACCGCAGCCCAGCGTCAGGAACCGCAACTGGTGCTGGCCTATGCCGAGCAATTGCGCCAGGTGGGCGCCCAGGGCGAAGCCGAACAGGTACTGCGCACCGCCCTCAAACGTCAATACGAAAGTCACCTGGCCCGACTGTACGGCCTGGTGCGCGGCGATGACCCGGCCCGCCAGCTGCAAACCGCCGAGGACTGGCTCAAGGCGAACCCACAGGACCCGAGCCTGCTGCTCACGCTTGGCCGCCTGAGCTTGCAGAACCGCTTGTGGGGCAAGGCACGCGACTACCTGGAAAGCAGCCTGCGCATGGAACGCAACCCGGAAACCTGTGCCGAACTGGCCCGGTTGCTTGCCGGCCTGGGTGAGACCGAGCGCAGCAACCAGCTGTTCCAGGAGGGCCTTGGCCTTCTGGATGAACGCCTGTTGGCCCTGCCGTTGCCCGAAGCTGTACGCGCCTGACCTAGCCATGAGCCTGCGCGAGCGCGCGGGCTCATGGGCGAGGTAATTTGTCCATAGCAACGCGTAATTTCTGCTGCATTCTTCTTAAGAAAATTCCTACCACTCGGATGGATTTTTCTTCTGCCTCCCAGTGACTTCTCGCCCCTGTCGCGCCTTGAAACAAAGTGCGTCTTTCCTCTACCGTTTCAAGCCACATCTTCTAGCCCAGGGCCTCCACCACCCATGTTGCCGGCACGTCTGCGCACGTTTTTTCTTCCAGCCTGCCTTGCCTCGGTGGCGGTCCTGGTCGTGTCCTTCTACCTGGAGCGCTCCTTGGGGCTGATGCCGTGCCCGCTGTGTTTCAGCCAGCGATTGCTGCTGGCTGTGCATGCTTTTATCTGCCTGTGCGCGGTTCTGCATGCCCCCGGCAGCGCAGGGCTCAGGCACTACGCGCGCGCTGCGCTGGCCAGCTCGGGCGCAGGGGCGTTGCTGGCGGCACGGCATGTCTGGCTGCAGGGTGCCGGCAGTGTCAGCCAAGGTAGCCCGGGGCCGATCTGGCCCGTGTTCGAACGGTCCTGGAGCGAGGCCGCCCGGCAACTGCTGCTGGGCGGGCAGGACTGCAACTCGCTGACCTGGAGTTTTCTTGACCTGACCCTGCCCGAATGGAGCCTGCTGGCCTTCCTGCTGCTGGCAGCGCTGCCCTTGACCTACCTGATGGCGTATCGTTTCCGCACACTGGGCAAAGCTTGATCGAACGCAAGTTTTCGGCAGTAGCACGACCAATGGTGATGCGCCAGGGTATTAAACGCTTGTATGAACTTAGTCGTCTGCGTACCTTGATGGTCAGCACGCGCGGGAATAATCTCCCAGCACGCACACCGAAAAATACAACTGCTCGATGCCGTCCTGCTGATGTCACCGTTGTGCCGCACGGTCGTGGTACGAGGTGCAGCGGCATCTACCCAGAAGGGAAGAGATTGCCATGCTCGATAGTTGTCAGAACGCCCAGGAACGCTGGGGCGGGGTTCACCGGCTGATCGACCGCTGGCTCAAGGAGCGCGAGGAGCTGGTCCAGGCTTTTCGCGCCTTGCGCGATGCCAAGCCGGCCTTTGCAGACAAGGAACAGAACCGCGACTTCTGCGCGGTGCTGGTCGATTACGTGTCGGCCTGGCATTTCGAAGTCAGCGAGCAACTGGTGACGGAGGCCAAGGCATTCGGTGACCAGAAAGCCCTGAAACTGGCCGAAGAGATCAACCCGCGGATCAACGACATTACCCAGATCGCACTGGCATTCAATGATCACTGCGAAAAGGGCGAGTGTACCGACACCGAACGCTTCGCCGAAAAACTGGGCAAACTGGGCAGCCTGTTGCACGAGCGCTTCGAACTCGAGGACTGCCTGATCGAGGTATTGCACAACGCGCACAAGGAAGAGGGCGCAGTCGAAGCCTGATAGGTCGACGTCAACTGCCGACTGCCAGCAACTCGATTTCGAATACCAGTGGTGTGAAAGGCGCGATCAGATCACCCGCGCCTTCGGCGCCGTAAGCTTGTGCCGAGGGAATCACCAGGCGCCAGGTCGACCCCACCTTCATATGCGGCAGCGCCACTTGCCACCCTTCGATCACCGAGCCCAGGCTGAACCACTGGGGCTGCTGGTTCTGATCGAACACCGAGCCGTCGGGCAAGGTGCCCACGTACCGCACTTGAACCTTGTCACCGGCCTTGGGCTGCGCGCCGGTGCCAGTTTTCAATTCACGGTAGAGCACACCTTCGGGCAACTCGTGCATGCCAGCACGTGCTCGTTCGTTGGCCATGAACCGCGTTTCAACGGCCTGCGCTTTTGTTGCATCGCCTTGCTCGGCCGCGCTGTTCGCCTGTTCTTCATGCTGCTGAAGGATGGCCTGCATGTGCGCCTTGTCCAGCTGTAGAGGCTGGTTTCGATAGGACTGGCGCAAGCCCTCGAGCAGCGCGTCGAGCTGCAACCCAGGCACCTCCTGGCGCAGCCGCTCACCCAGGCTGGCGCCCAGGCTGTAGGCCAAGTCATGGTCGTTGGGGGGTGTCGCATCGGAAGCCGCCAGCGCCATGGGAGCCACCAGGCACAGGCCGAGAACGAGATAACGAGGCATGTGCAACTCCGAGCTCAGGAACTGCGAAGTATGCCAGCCCGTTGGCGGCAGATGCGTAAATATCAGCAACGAATTGTTAAGCAACTACACTTGCACGCAGCTGCAAGATAACAACTTTGCCCAGGCATGCAACGCGGCGCAAACGATACTGTCAACATGCCCTAGCGGCGGTAGCAGCAGAAGCATAGTATGAGCCGCAATCTCATCAGCCAGGAGGTAAACCATGTCGGCCAAAAAGAAGCCCGTAAGTACGCCGTTACACCTGCTCCAGCAACTTTCGGGCAGCCTGCTCGAACACTTGGAAGATGCCTGCTCGCAAGCGCTGGCTGATGCGGAAAAACTGCTGGCCAAGTTGGAAAAGCAACGTGGCAAGGCGCAGGAAAAACTGCACAACGGGCGCCTGAAGTTGCAGGACGCGGCCAAGGCAGGTAAAGCCAAGGCCCAAGGCAAAGCACAGAAAGGCATTGGTGAACTTGAGACGTTGCTCGACTCGCTCAAAGAGCGCCAGACGCAAACCCGGACTTATATTCAGCAACTCAAGCGCGATGCCCAGGAAAGCCTGAAACTTGCCCAGGGTGTTGGCAAGGTGCGTGAGGCTGCGGGTAAGGCACTCGATCAGCGTGCCGCCGCTGCCAAATCAGCTAAGCCGGCGGCTGCAAAAGGGTCTGCGAAAACCGCCGCCAAGCCTGCGGCAAAACCAGCCGCCAAAGCACCTGCCAAGACGGCTGCCGCCAAAGCCCCTGCCCGCGCAACGGCAGCCAAACCTGCTGCTGCCAAGGCCCCAGCCAGAGCGGCAACCAAGGCCGCTGCGGCGAAACCGGCCGCTACCAAAGCGCCGGCACGCACGGCTGCGGCTAAACCTGCAGCCAAACCAGCTGCCAAGGCTCCGGCCAAAGCGGCGGCTACCAAACCCGCCGCTGCCAAAGCCCCGGCTAAACCTGCGGCCGCGAAACCTGCCGCCGCCAAGCCTGCTGCGGCTAAAACCACCGCGTCCAAGCCTGCAGCCAAAGCTGCGGCCAGGCCTGCAGCTGCCAAATCCGCCGCCAAGCCAACTGCCACCAAGGCTCCGGCCAAACCAGCGGCTGCCAAGCCCGTTGCCAGCAAGCCTGCCGAAAGCAAGCCGACCACTCCGGCAACGGCTGCATCCACGTCCAACTCTGCGGCGCCTGCCTCGACGGCACCGGCTGCAAGCACCCCGGGTCAGGCGCCGTCTTCGGCCTCCTGAAGCCCGGCGGCGGCGCGCAATCGCTCCAGCGCGTCGTGGCCACCGGCCTGGTCAGGCGCAAGCCAGGCCAGCCAGTCGTCCGTGGGCTCCTGCGAGCCCTCGGGCCATTGCTGCGCGCACGCCTGCAAGCGCTCCAGTAACGTCCTTTCTGCCTGCAGCTCCAGGCCCTTCACCTGCTCTCGCAGCGCTGCCAGTTGCGGGTCATGTTGCGCTGACGCACGCCACTGCTGGCGCAGTTCACGTAGCGGCGTCACCACGCCCTGCTGCCAGGGGGCGGCCAAGTCGCGCAGCGCCTTTGCCCGCTCGGCATCCACAGTGACATTGCGCCGTTGCAGCCAGGTCGCACACAGCAACAGGCAAACATCGCCCCCCATTGCCTGCACGCTCATGCAGGCCTCTTCGACCCCCGGCCGGGCATACAGGGCCAGGGCGTGATTCCACAGGTCAGTGCACATGATTCCACTCACGCTATAGGCCAAGGAAGCTGGTAGACTCCGCGACCATCATGATCAGACTATCCAACCTCACTTTACAGCGTGGTCCGCAGCGCTTGCTAGAAGGCGCCGAGATGACCCTGCACGCCGGCCACAAGGCCGGCCTGATCGGTGCCAACGGCGCCGGAAAATCCAGCCTGTTCGCCTTGCTGCGTGGTGAGCTCTCGCCCGACGCCGGCGACTGCCAGCTGCCGGGTGACTGGCGCATTGCCCACATGCGCCAGGAGGTCGATACCCTCGATCGTGTGGCGGTGGACTACGTGCTCGACGGCGATGCGCGCCTGCGCAAGGTGCAGGCCGAGCTTGCCGAGGCCGAGCTGGCCCATGACGGCACTGCCCTGGCGCGCCTGCACAGTGAGCTGGAAAGCGCCGACGGCTATACCGCCGATGCCCGAGCGCGCAAGTTGCTGGCAGGCCTTGGCTTTACCAACGAGCAGATGGACCGCCGCGTCGGCGACTTCTCCGGTGGTTGGCGGATGCGCCTGAACCTCGCCCAGGCCCTGATGTGTCCGTCCGACCTGTTGTTGCTCGACGAACCGACCAACCACTTGGACCTCGACGCGATCCTGTGGCTGGAGGATTGGCTCAAGGGCTACCCAGGCACGCTGCTGCTGATTTCCCACGACCGCGATTTCCTGGATGCCGTGGTCGACCATGTGCTGCATGTCGAACAGCGCAAGCTCAACCTGTACAAAGGCGGCTACACCGCCTTCGAGCGCACCCGTGCCGAGCGCCTGGCGCAGCAGCAGCAAGCCTATGAGAAGCAGCAGGCTCAGCGCGCGCACATGGAAAAGTACATCGCCCGCTTCAAGGCCCAGGCCACCAAGGCGCGCCAGGCGCAGAGCCGGATCAAGGCATTGGAGCGCATGGAAGAGTTGTCGGCGGCGCATGTCGATTCGCCGTTCGATTTCGTCTTCCGTGAGTCGCAGAAGATTTCCAGCCCCCTGCTGAGCCTGTCCGAAGGCCGCCTTGGCTATGGTGACAAAGCGATCCTGGACAAGGTCAAGCTGCAACTGGTGCCGGGGGCACGTATTGGCCTGCTCGGCCCCAACGGTGCCGGTAAATCGACCCTGATCAAGAACCTTGCCGGCGAACTCGAGCCGCTGTCGGGGCGCCTGGTGCGGGGTGAAAACCTTGCCGTTGGCTACTTCGCCCAGCACCAGCTCGACTCGCTGGATGACAAGGCCAGCCCGTTGCTGCACCTGCAGCGCATTGCGCCGAGCGAGCGCGAGCAGACACTGCGCGACTTCCTGGGCGGCTTCGACTTCCATGGTGATCGCGTCGACGAGCCGGTGGTGAATTTCTCCGGGGGCGAAAAGGCCCGCCTGGCCCTCGCCCTGATCGCCTGGGAGCGGCCTAACCTGCTGCTGCTCGACGAGCCGACCAACCACCTCGACCTGGAAATGCGCCTGGCGCTGACCATGGCGTTGCAGGAGTTCGCCGGAGCCGTGGTGGTGGTGTCCCACGACCGTCACTTGCTCAAGAGCACCACCGACGAGTTCCTGCTGGTGGCCGATGGCAAGGTCGACACCTTCGATGGCGATCTGGACGACTACAGCCGCTGGCTGGTGGAGTACCGCCAGCGCAGCGCGCCGGCGAGCAATGTGTCGGCCAACCCGGACAAGACCGACAAGAAGGCCCAGCGCCAGGCCGCCGCAGCCTTGCGCCAGCAATTGGCACCGCACAAGAAGGCGGCCGACAAGCTCGAGGCCGAGCTCAGCCAAGTACACAGGCAATTGGCCGAGATCGAGGCAGCGTTGGGCGACAGCGGCCTGTACGAGGCCGCGCGCAAGGATGAGTTGCGCGACCTGCTGGCCCGACAAACCAAGCTCAAGCAGCGCGAAGGCGAGCTTGAGGAAGGGTGGATGGAAGCGCTGGAAACCCTGGAAAGCATGCAGGCCGAGCTCGAGGCGTTGTCCTGATGGAGGAGCTGCGCTCGCTGCTGCCGGGGCAATGGATGGATACCTTCTGGCTGGGCCTGCAGATTCTGCTGATCCTGGTCAGCGCCTTTGTCCTGCAGCGTGTTATCGCCCGTGGCCTCAGCCGCCTGGGCCAGCGCTACCCGTTGCCGCCGGAGTTGCTAGTGCCGGTGCGTGGCGGTTTGCGCTGGTTGATCATGGGCAGCGCATTGCTGTTCGTGCTGGAGCGCCTGGGGGTTTCCGCGACCGTGTTGTGGACGGCGCTGTCCGGTTTCGTCGCGGTGGCAGCAGTTGCGTTCTTCGCCATGTGGAGCGTGTTGTCCAACCTGCTGTGCGCGGTGCTGATCTTCACCGTAGGGCCTTTTCGCATTGGCGATGTGGTGGAGCTGGTCGACACCCTGGACAAGCCGGGCGTCAAGGGCCGGGTGATCGCCATCAACCTGTTGTTCACCACCTTGATGGAACTGCCTGAGGCGGGCGGGGCGCTGGTGCAGGTGCCTAACAGTCAGTTCTTCCAGAAGTCGGTCAGGCGGTGGCGGGGCGCTGAAGTGCAGGGGCTGAGCAGAGACGTGGCGAGCGAGTCCGACTGATCTGCTGTGCTGTTTGGTGCCAGCTTCTTCGCGGTAATCCCGGCCCCCCTTCTGGAAAAAACACTGGTCATTTTTTCGCCAACCCCTTAGCTTAACGTTTTGCAACATATGTTCGAGCGAGGTGTGCGATGTCGATGGAAGTGTGGTTGGGCTTCTTTGCCGCGTGTTGGGTGATCAGCCTTTCACCTGGGGCCGGGGCAATCGCCTCGATGTCCAGCGGCCTGCAGTATGGTTTCTGGCGTGGTTACTGGAATGCGCTAGGCCTGCAGATCGGCCTGATTGTACAGATCGCCATCATCGCCGCCGGCGTCGGCGCTATCCTCGCTGCCTCGGCTACCGCTTTCCACATCATCAAGTGGTTCGGTGTCGCCTACCTGGTTTACCTGGCCTACAAGCAATGGCGTGCGTTGCCAATGGACATGACCGATGAATCCGGCGTGCGCCCGATCGGCAAGCCGCTGAGCCTGGTGTTCCGTGGCTTTCTGGTCAACGTCAGCAACCCCAAGGCGCTGGTATTCATGCTCGCGGTGTTGCCGCAGTTCATTAACCCGCACGCGCCGTTGCTGCCACAATACGTGGCCATCACGCTGACCATGGTCAGCGTCGACATGCTCGTGATGGCGGGGTATACCGGGCTCGCTTCGCGGGTGTTGCGCCTGCTGCGTACGCCCAAGCAGCAGAAGCGCCTGAACCGCACCTTTGCCGGGCTGTTCATTGGCGCTGCCACGTTCCTGGCCACCTTGCGCCGCGCGCCTATCTGAACAGACGGTGATAGCCCATTCGTGGGTAAGTCCGCCCCAGAGCTACTGCATTGCTTCCCGAATCAATGGGGGGATGCAGGGCGGAGTTACCCGCGAAAGCGTCAACGCGGATTCGACCGTTCCACCATCCCCTTGAGCAGGTCCAGCGGCATCGGAAACACGATGGTCGAGCTCTTGTCCCCGGCGATCGACCCCAGTGTCTGCATGTAGCGCAACTGCATGGCTCCCGGCTCCTTGCTGAGCATCTGTGCAGCCTGCATCAGTTTCTCGGACGCTTGCAATTCCCCTTCGGCATGGATGACTTTCGCCCGGCGCTCACGCTCCGCCTCGGCCTGCCGGGCAATGGCACGGACCATCGACTCGTTCAGGTCGACGTGCTTGATCTCGACGTTGGCGACCTTGATGCCCCAGGCGTCGGTCTGTGCATCGAGCACGTGGCGGATGTCCAGGTTCAGCTGTTCACGTTCGGCCAGCAGCTCGTCCAGTTCATGTTTACCCAGCACCGCACGCAGCGTGGTCTGGGCCAGCTGGCTGGTGGCCACGAGAAAGTCTTCGACCTGGATGATCGCCTTCTGTGGGTCGAGCACGCGGAAATACAGCACGGCGTTGACCTTCACCGATACGTTATCGCGGGTGATGACATCCTGGGGCGGTACATCCAGCACCACGGTCCGCAGGTCGACCCGGACCATCTGCTGGATCACCGGGATCAGCAGGATCAGCCCAGGCCCCTTGACCTGCCAGAACCGCCCGAGTTGGAACACGACGCCACGCTCGTACTCGCGCAGGATGCGAAACGCCGACAGCAGGAGCATCGCCAGTACCAGCAGCACGGCGCCAAAACCCAGTTGCATGAACATCGTCATTCCCCTTGCGCCGCAGGTGCGGCGGCGCTCACGTGCAGCATTACCCCATGACGGGCGGTGACCCGGACGTGCTGGCCGGCTTGCAGTGGCGTGGCGCATTGCACTTGCCATTGTTCCCCCTGGGCCTGCACCGAGCCGCTGAAGGGGTTGTCCGTGGCCACCTGGGTGACGGTGACCAGGCTACCGACCAAGCCTGCATCACCGCTGACCAGGGCCCGGCGTCGCGTTTTCAGGGCCATGCCCAGCACGCCACCGATCAGCAGCGCCGAGAGCACGCCCAGGGTGCCGATCAATGCCAGGGGTATGCCGAAGCCTGGCGCATCGGTGTCGATCAGGATCAATGCACCGACCACGAACGCGACGATGCCGCCAAAACCCACCACGCCGAAGCTGGGCAGGAACGCCTCGGCGATCATGAAGGCGATCCCGAGCAGGATCAGCGCCACACCCGCAAAGCTCACAGGCAATAGCTGCAGGGCATACAGCGCCAGTAGCAGGCAGATGCCAGCCACCACGCCGCCCACCCCGGAGCCGGGGCTCATGAACTCGAACAACAGGCCATAGACGCCGATCATGATGAGGATCAGCGCCACGCTGGGGTTGGTGATCACCGCCAGCAGCCGAGTGCGCCAGTCTGGCTGGTGTTCGATCAGATTGGCATCACGGGTTTGCAGCAGGCGAGGCTGGTCGGCAGCGACCACGGTCTTGCCATCGAGCTGGCGCATGAGGTCGGGCAGGTCGTTGGCCATGCGGTCGATCACCTTCAGCCGCAGGGCTTCGCTGGCCGACAGGCTGACGGCTTCGCGCACCGCCTGCTCCGCCCAGTCGGCATTGCGCCCACGCAGTTGGGCCAGGCCCCGGATGTAAGCTGCGGCATCGTTGACCTGCTTGCGTGCGAGGGTTTCATCGTCACCCGCGGGTTTGGCCTTGTCGTCCTTCGGCACGCCTGGCGCGCCGCCAAGCTGCACGGGTGTTGCGGCGCCCAGGTTGGTGCCGGGGGCCATGGCCGCGATGTGGCTGGCATACAGAATGTAAGTTCCGGCGCTGGCGGCGCGGGCGCCGCTTGGGCCGACGAAGCTGGCCACTGGTACGGGGCTGGCGAGAATCGCCTTGATCATCTGGCGCATGGCGCTGTCCAGCCCGCCAGGGGTGTCCATGCGAATGACCACCAGTTGCGCGCCCTGATCCTTGGCCTGCTCCAACCCGCGCACCAGGTAGTCGGCGCTGGCCGGGCCGATGGCGTCATCAATGCTCAATACCCAGACATCGCCGGCCGCAGCCTGGCTGCCCGGGGCCAGGCCGAGCATCAGCAGGAGCAGTAACCCGCGGCAACATCGAGCGATCACCTGTCGTCACCTTTTGGTCTCTCTTACTCAAGTTTAGTCATGCCTGCCCAGGCACGGCCTAAAATTAGAAGTTGGGGGAAACCGGAGGTGCATCATGCGTATGGCCAAGACCTTGCAGCAGCGCCTGGACCAGGCGAACTGCGATTACGACATCATTCCCCACCCACACTCGGCCACCAGCCTGGAGTCGGCGCGTACCGCTGGCGTACCTGCTGAGCGCGTTGCCAAGTCGGTCATGCTCGACGATCGCCATGGCAATTACCTCATGGCAGTGCTGCCGGCCAACCGGCATCTGGACATGAGCAAGGTACGTATGTCCGGGGCCTGGCAACTGACCCGCGAAAGCGGCCTGCCAAGCCTGTTCGGCGACTGCGAGCGTGGCGCCATTCCGGCAATGGGTGATGCTTACGATATAAAGATGTTGCTCGATTCGAGTCTTACCCGCCAAGGCGATGTCTACCTGGAGGCGGGTGATCACGATCACCTGATCCACATGAGCATGGAGCAGTACCTGAAACTGGTACCGCAAGCCGAAGTACGCGAGCTGTGCTGATGTTCTCAAGCCAATGCCGGGCCGGCGTCGTGGACGGCCTGCCCGGCGCCTAGGAGGAATCATGGAAGCACCTACCCATCCGTTTTCCGATTTGTTCAAACAACTGGGCTTGCCCGACGATCCCCAAAGTATCGATCAGTTCATCACCAGCCATTCGCCGCTGAAGAACGAGATCAAGCTCGTGGATGCGTCGTTCTGGACTGAAGCCCAGCGTGCCTTTCTCAAGGAAAGCATCATTGAAGATTCCGATTGGGCAGTGCCCTTCGATCAACTCAACGAAGCGTTGCGCCGCCCCCGAAAATAAAGCGCCGAGCGGCACCTGACGAGTGATTGGCCGTTGCTATGCTCAGGAAAACAATAAGGGGATGGCGTGATGAAAGATCCCTATGCACCAGGCTTCTGGTGCTCCGTGACGATCCTGGGCACCCTGACGGCCGGTTACTACTACGGCATCCGCCACACCCAGCAGATGAACCAGGCCGTGCAGTTCCTGTACGCCGCTGCCGCGGTTACGGCTGCGGTAGCGTTGCTGGGGCTGACGTGGATTGCCTGGCAGCATTTGCACCTGAACAAGCGCGAGGTGATCCAGGGGCGCACGTTGCTGACGATCTGGAACACCAAGGTTGCGCTGCGACGGGTCGAAACCGTGTTCGACCGGTACTTCTGGGGCAGCTACTGGCATTCCGGGCGCACCTTCGAGGAGGTAATGGGCGAGCTCAGGGGTACGCCACTGGAGCAAAGCCTGGAGGCTTTGAAACGCCAGTGTCGCGTGCTCGACCGCGAAATTCACGACCATCACCACCACTGGCTGGCCAATGCCCGTGACCTCTCCAGTGTCGCCACCGCCATGGCGCGCGAGCGTTACCAACTGGACCTGTGCGAGCCTTCGAGCACGGGCCATGGCAACACGGCCGTGCTCAATCGGGACCTGGAAGTGCTGGTGTACACCTGGTCGGCGCGTCTGCGCAGCTTCGACCATCAACTGGACGAGCTGGAGAGCGCCTACCACTGAGGGTGGTCACTCACCGCGAATGTACTGCTCCATCTGGCGGATGAGGTTGGCCTGTTCGTGGATGGTTTCCTTGACCAGGTCACCGATCGACAGCAGCCCCAGCAATTGGCCGTTGCTGACCACTGGCAGGTGGCGCAGGTGACGGTCAGTCATCAGGTTCATGCAATCGTCGAGCTTCTGCTTGGGGTCAACGGTCACCACCGGCGCGCTCATGATTTCTCGCACCGGTGTGGCTGCAGAGGAACGGCCTTTGAGCACCAGTTTGCGTGCGTAGTCACGCTCGCTGACGATCCCCACTACCTGGCTGTTCTCGACCACCGGCAGCGCCCCGACATTTTTCTCGGCCAGCAGCTTCAAGGCGTCGAGCACCGAGTCATCAGGGCCGATGGTGTAGACGGTCTGATGCTGGGACTTGGTTTTGAGGATTTCTTCGACGTTCTTCATACAGGCCTCTGCGGGTGGAGAAAGGGCTCTTTGAGTAAATAAAGCATCCTGTACGCCGGCCTGCACGGCAATGCAGGAAACGGCATGGAGCCGATTGAAAAACGTCATGGTTGAATCGCTTGCGTGCGGCGCCCAGTGGTGGGCTGCGGGTGCTGTGCTGGGGAGGCTACCGGGGAGGGGCAATAATCCGGATAATCTGTGACAATGCATGTCAAGTTGCCATCATTCAGATTATTTCGGCAAGGAGCCGCAATGCCACGGATGTTTCGCCTTACAGCGCTGAGCTGTGCCTTCGTCACCGCTGCCGGTTGCAGCACTCAACAGATGGACAATTTTTCCAAGACCGTGAAAGACATTGGCAGGGACTACGGCTTGCCAGTGCTTTGTGGTGTCGGCGTGGTGGCCGGGGGCGCTGCAGGCTACGCCCTCAAAGGCAAGGACGGGATCTTGCCGGGTGCGGCGGTCGGTGGCGCGGTGGGTTGCGTCGTGGGCTATGTCTGGCAGTCCCGCCTGCAAGAGCTGGACCGCATCGCCAAGGAAGAAAACCTCAAGATCACCACCGAGCAGTTGACGGTCGCCTCGGCCGCAGTGGTGACCGCTGTACCTGAGCAGGCGGGCCTGGTGACGCAGATCGAAGACACCGGCATGTTCGCCACCGGTTCCGACCAGTTGACGCCAAGCGGCCAGCGGGCCGTGGCCAAGCTGGCGCAGATGTATGCCAAGCCTGCAGCCAGCGACAAGCAGGCTGCGGCCAAGGAGTCGCAGACGCGTCGCTTGCTGATCGTCGGCCACAGTGATGCGGTGGGCAACGCCGAGTTCAACCAGAAGCTGTCCGAGCGCCGCGCCAAGACCGTCGGCAAGGTCATGCTGCAGGCGGGCATTGCCGCCAATGCGATTTACTACCAAGGGGCAGGCGCTTCGCGACCGATCGCCGACAACAGCGACCCGTTGCTGCGCGGCCAGAACCGCCGCGTGGAAATCGTCGAGCTGGCCAACGAACAAGCCCTGGTGATGCGTGCCGAGGCCGAAGCGGGCAACACGCGCTACCTGCGCTACGGCACATCGACTGCGGCCAAGCCTCGGCAGGCGGTCACTACAGCGCAAGCAGGCAGCAAGCCCGCCGTGAGCAAACCCACCACGGCGCAGCGTACACCGGCCGCGAGCAGCTCCGCGAAAACCCGTGCTGCTGCGCGCCCGGAAGTCGATTTTGCCGGTACGCCAGTGGCTGACTACACCTGGACCATGGCGCAGAGCATCAAGCCGAAACAGAGCGGTTTCACCCTGATCAGCAGCGCTTATGCCGCGCAGATGCCAATGTCCAGTTGTGAGGCGGACAGGCCACGCAATGCGGGCGACGTCCTGAGCATGGTCAACGACCAACCCTTGCAGCGTCGCGCTACCAAGGACTACCTGCCGGGTTACAACAACCGGGTTTGGGCCAACCTGGTCAACGGGCATCTGGTGACGGTATCGCCAGTCTCGATCTTGCGCGAAAACGCCAAGGTCGATCGCCAGCCGATTCTTCAGCTGGTCGAAGACTACAAGTTGCCCACCCAGCACAAGCCACGAACGATGAATGCTGTGGCCAACACCTATGAAGGTGAAAGCGAAGTGCTTTACCGGGTCTTCGCCAGTGATGCCCAGGCAGCGATTTCCTGCATGGACATTGTGTTCAGCAAGGGCAATGCCCAGGTCAGCCAAGGTGCGTTGTTCTACGCCGCCGGCAGTGATGCGTTCGTCGCTTCCTACACGCCAATCCCGGTCACCCGATAAAACCAGTCAAGGACGTCCTGAATGGAAGACTTTTCTCTCGCTGCACTTAAATCACTGATTCTTGCCAATCAGTTACTTTCCGCCGGCCTGGTTTCGCTGCTGGTCACTGTGTTGATCGTGCGTAACTACTGGGAAGAGGTGTCCTATTTCCTGATCCGTGTCTGGCATAGCCTGCCGCTGATCGGCACGGTCGCGCGCCTGTCGCGCAAGCGTTCCTCGGTCGACAGCGATGGCTGGATCAACCACGAAGTGACCTTGTCCAAGCCGTATTATGGCCAGTACAAGAAGTACATGAAGGGCCCAAACAGCTATAACGCCTCCCTCGACTACCTCGCCAAGGCAGGTGAAGCTGGGCGCTCGCCGCGGCCGGCCTGGGTACTGGTGCTGGTGTTGCTGCTGGTGCTGATCGAGGCAATGGGCTTTGCCTACGTACTGGCAGGCTGGATGAACATGGACGCCTCGACCAATGACCGCCATTGGCTGACCGCAGGTACCGCGATTCTGCTGGCCGTCGCCTCAGCGTTTTTCGCCGAAGCCGCCGGCCACACGCTGCACCACAACAGCCTGATTGCCCGTGCGCGGCACTGGTGGCAAGGTGAGGAACCTTCCAAACGCTCGCGTTCGCTGAAGGCCAACAAGGCCATCAACCTGGAAGACTCGTTCACCGACTCGGACAAGCCAGACTACGAGCAGTTGCTGGCCCGGGTGAAGGACGTCAACTCCAACGTCTCGCGCAAGTTTGTCTGGCTGATCGTCTGCGGTGTGTTCGTGGCGGCCATGGCCGTTGGTGCGTTCGTCGTACGTTCGGCGACCCTGGACAGCATCGAGACCGAAATGGTCAACGGCATGCGCGCCGAGTCCGCAGCGCAGAGCTCCACTGCAGGCTCGCCCTTCGACCTGCCAGCCGAATCCCAGGCCATCAACGATGAGGCGGACAACGCTACCATCGACGACAAGATGCATGCGATCCGCCAGGCCAGCCTGACCACCTACATCATGCTGTCGCTGATCTACATCGCCATTCAGGGCATCAGCATCTGGCTCGCCAGCCGTTACTACTTCGCCGGTACTCACTCGGCAACCGCCTGGCGGCTGACCCACGAATACGCCACCGCCGAGGAAATGCTCGACGCGATGGATCAGAAGCGCAACGCCATTGCCAGCCACGCCGACGACAAGCTGCGCCGCCTGCAAACCGCGTTGTCCGGCCGCGACCACACCGATGCTGCCGTGCTGCACGCGCTTGAAGGTGAGAATACCGCGCATCGCAACTTCCTCGCCTACGTTGAGTACAAGGCTGGCAAGGTTTCGCCCCAGGCCGTCAAGCCAACGCCTGCCGTTGAAGTGGTGGCGCCAGCACAACGGGCGCAACCCGAAGCGGCCGCCCCGGTTGCGGCGCAGCCCACGATGGCCGAGGCGGTCGCCCCAGTCGCCTCAGCTACCCCAGCGCAGATCAAGGCTTCGGACTTCCACGATGTTACCGGCCTGCCGGAAGAAAGCCTGGCGGCTGCCAGCCGTGCGCTGAATGTCAGCGAGGCGCAGCTGCGTGATATTCGCGAGCAACAGCAGGCGCTGAAGGCGTTGGGCCTGTTCCCGGCGAAAAAGGAGGGCGTGCTGTCATGAGGCTCGCCAAGGCGCTGATCCTTGCGTTGGCGCTGCCGTGCGCAGCGCTTGCCGCTGAACGCAACGACCTGCAGAGCTGCTACACACGCAATGGCCTGGCCGACATCAAGCCAGCAGGTGCCGGCCGCGAGCTGGTGGTGATCATCGATCAGACCATCCCGATGCCTGACGACCTGCAGCGCAGCAGCTGGGCTCAGATCGACCGGTTCGTCCAGCCGGGCGATCGCGTCAGGCTCTATACCTTCTCGGCGTTCCTGCCGGGGGAGTATCAGCGCCTGGTGTATGCCGGTGAACTGGACATGCCGCTGCAGGGCGATGTTCGCGACGACGTGAACATGCGCAAGCTGCGCGCTCTGGACCAGTGCCTGGCGGGCCAGAAAAAAGCGTTTCAGGCCGGCTTCGGCGGCCTGTTCGTGAAGGGCCTGCGGGATGCCCGTCAGGACATCCCCAAGAGCGAAATCATGAATACCCTGCGTCGCGTGGGTGAGGACATGAGCAAGGAGCAGGGGGTCGATGAGCGTGTGGTGTACCTGATTTCGGACATGCTCGAGCACTCGGACTACACCAGTTTCTACGCGGCCAATCAGATCAAGCAGCTCAATGTCGCCAACGAGCTCAAGCTTGCACAGAGCAAAGGGCTGTATGCGGACCTGCAGGGCGCCAGGGTGTACGTGTCCGGTGCAGGCCTGGTCACCGATGCGGTGAAGCATGCCTATCGGTCCGGCAAGACCATGGATGCACTAAAGGACTTCTGGGCTCAATACTTGAAGGCGTCCAACGCGACATTGGAAGGCTTTGGCACACCGAGCCTGAGTACCGACCTGCGCTAACCCAGGATGGGGCTGCCAAGCAGCCCCATCCTGGCTGTGCTGGCTTACAGTTTCGGCATCTGCCCGATCCGCGCGACCATTTCGCTGACCACCTGCAGGTCAAGCATGAACTGCTCCACGGTCTTGAACTCGTTGTCGTTGTGCCCGGTGTACTTCACATCCGGCATGGCCAGGCCAAACTGCACGCCATTGGGCAGGTCGTGCACCGACGTGGCGCCGGCGGAGGTGCCGAACGCGTGCTTCATGCCCAGGTTCTCGCTGGCTACCTCGAGCAGGGCCTTGACCCAATCGCCTTCGGGGTTACGGTACATCGGTTCGTCGAGGCTGTAGTCGAAGGCTACCGAGGTGTGGCTCTGGCGGGTCCATTGGCCGAGCCTGTCGGCCAGTTCGTCCTTGAGGGTGGCCAGTGGCTTGCCTTTGGGGATGCGCAGGTTCACCGCCAGTTTCAGGCCTTTTTCGTTCACACCGACAAAGGTCAGCGAGGCGGTCAGCGGGCCCATGAAGCTGTCTTCGAAGCCCACACCGAGCTTCTTGCCCAGATAGTCCAGGCCCCAGTTGTCGGCGGCGTAACGGGCCGCATCGGTGAAGTGGTTGTGCTTGAGCGGCACCTGTTGGCCCAGGCCGTTGATGAAGTCGAGCATGCGCGCAACCGGGTTAACCCCAGATTCAGGCTCGGAGGAGTGTGCCGACACGCCGGTCACCGTAAGTAAGACGTGCTTGCCATCGACTTTGGCGGCGATGCTGAAGTCACCGCCATGGCGCTTCACGTACTCGGCACCGGCGTTCTCCAGCTGTTTGGCCAACTGCGCCGGGTTGTCGCCGGTCAATGTCGCCACCGACGTGGTCGGGATCTGGTTAGTGGCCAGGCCCCCGGTGAGGTTGATGATTTCCGCGCCTTTGCCGCTGCCGGGGCGCTTGCTGAAACTGGCCATGACCGTGCCATAGCCTTTTTCGGCGATCACCACCGGGTAGCCGCCATCGAGCGCCAGGTTGTAGTCGGGGGTGGGATTGCGCTCGAAGTAATAGGGAATGGCATCGCCGCTGGTTTCTTCGGTGGTATCGATCAACAGCTTGAACTGACGGGCCAGTGGCAGGTTTTCGTCTTTGGCCACCTTCAACGCGTACAGCGCCACGACGATGCCGTTCTTGTCGTCTTCAGTGCCGCGGCCGTACATGCGGTCGCCGACCAAGGTTACCTTGAAGGGGTCCAGGCGCGTGCCGTCGGCAAGTTTCCAATTGTCCGGGTTGACCGGCACCACGTCAGCGTGGGCATGGATACCTACCACTTCCTTGCCGCTACCCAACGATATTTCATAAACGCGGTTGTCGATGTTGCGAAAGGCCAGGCCAAAGCTATCGGCCAGGGCTTTGATCCTGTCGGCGATCTTGAGGAACTCGGGGTTCTCGTGCTGCGGTACGCCCTCGACGCTGAAGGTGGGGATGGCCACCAGCTCACGCAGGGTTTCGGTGGCCGCCTTGCCATACTTGATGCGGGTGTACAGGCCGAGTAGGCGGTTGATTTCGTTTTGCTGATCGGCGCCGAGGGTTTTGCCAGCCAGGTAGGCGTCCAGGGTGGCGCCGAGGTTATCGACCTTGGCCTGTTCGCTGTCTTTGAGCGTGCCGATGAACTGCTTGAAATCGGTTGGCTCGCGACCGTCGAAAGCCTTGACGATGGCAGCGGACTGCTGCTGCGTCAGGTTGGCCTGGGCAGGCTGGGTGAATAAGCCGATGCTGGCCAGCAATAGGGTGGTGGCGGTGAGTTTTTTCAGGTGCATGGGTAGGCGCATTCCTTCGCGAATCTTATTAGAGGGTGCCCGCTGCAAGAACGGGAAGGTGCCCACGCTAACACCAATGACCCATGGCACGGGAGTGCCAGAAACGCGATGCAGTGCACAAACGAAAAAGCCCCGGGCGCAGGCCCAGGGCTTTTTTGATATGGCGCACTCGGCGGGATTCGAACCCACGACCCCTGCCTTCGGAGGGCAATGCGGTACAGGAATCTTGGTTGGTGGCAAGTCCTGTTAAGTGCCTCTAAGTGCCGTGTGGCAAGGCTTCCGACCTAAAACCTAATCGACAGTCTATGACTCTTGGGAGCACTTAAGGGCTGTCACCTTGGGCACAAAAACGAAATTCTAAACTTCGATCTTTGACCACTAACCAGATCTATCGCATGGTCAGCCGTTCAGCTTGGAATACGATGGTTTGGAAATAAGATACGACCTCATGATCGCCCGGCTCAGGCTTCAAACCACGAGATCTTTCTCAAGCAGAGCGCGGCTCAGCTGAAATCTGATCATGCCAAATATTTCGGTCTCGCGTTCGAAGGCAAGCTCACAAGCGAGGAGCTTTTCCTCGCCTGATGACTCTGCCCTCGCATGGGCCAAGGCCGTGCAACATGTGCCGAGATTAGTACCGTAGCTAGCTCACTCGTCCTTGGCGTTTACATCGGCAGAGACTTTGCCAAACGACTCCCAATGGCCAACCAGCTCATCCACGCGATCAGGAATGCGCGGTGACTTACTGAGCACCAGACAGCGGGTTGTACCCACGTACTCCTCAAGGAGGTAGAGCGTGTCCCCAACGTCGACGCCCATCTCCTGCAGAACTTCGTCGGGTAGGCGAATAGCACCGTCGCCGTCCCAGTCCTCAATCACTACATGATTCCGCATCTCGACCTCAGGCAGCGGCTGAATGAAGTGTCCGCAGGGGGAGGCAACGGCGAGCCGATGCCAACGAAGTCCCGCGGCGCAGGTCGACAGAATAGCAAAAAGCTCTCGGGCTCAGAGCGTTGTAACGACGCCCCCCTCACCTCAGCCGCAGCTTCTGACATTTGAACTCGCTCCGGGCCTGCCAGGCACCATCGCCCTTAATGGGCAGAAAGTCCCGCAATACCACCGGAGAAATTCACTATCCCCATGCCGCACCCAGCTAATCCACCAGCAGCTCACTGATAGGTCATCGAGACTTCGCTCTATAGCCACCGTGGCTGCGCTGGCTTGCCGCAGGATGCCAGTGGCAGTCCCGCAAAAACCACTGAGCTGCCACATACTCTCACAGGGATCTCTTCGCCGAACTAGCCAAATACACCCTCGTGACGACAGATCCCTCCGCCAAATCGCCAATATCCAGCGTGCGCCCCCGGAATAAATCGTTAAACCTCGACTGGCCTGGCCTTTCACTCACTATTTCGTATGACGCAGCTCCTGCGAACCATTAAACGAAGCCCACCCGCCAGGACAAATACGTATCATGAGGCAGCGGGTTAGCTTGGTAAGCTCGCTCTCAGACAACCTTTGTCAATGTGGCCGTCATGGAAGAAAGCGCGCAACAGCGTTCAGAACGCTATGTATCCGCCCGCAGCCAGCACCCAGCATGGCTTTTGCTCGCCTCGCGGCGTGCTCCGCTCGTATTGGGCTGCCTGCGCACGCTATTCGAGCGGGCGCATGATGGGATCCCCATGGAGGATGCGCTGCAAGCGCTGTCCGAAATGCTGGCTGCTTATGCCAGCCAGGAGCTTTACGAAATCGACCCAGATGCAACGCATCTCCAAGCAGGTCGTGAACTTCGTGAATGGATCAAGCGGCGCCTCGTCGTAGAGCGAGAGGGCCGTATCTATGCAACCGACGCGCTGGAGTCAGCCATCCAGTTCGTAGATTCGCTGGATAGTCGGATCATGACTTCCACAGCATCTCGCCTTTCGGTGGTTCAGCGCGAGATCGAAAACCTGGAAACGGGTCTGAACCCCAGCCCAACTGGCCGTATTGCCAGCCTGCGCCGCCGAATCCAGGATTTGGAGCACGAGCTAGCGCAGGTAGAAGCTGGCAACGTCATCGTGCTTGATGAAGCGCAGGCGATAGAGGGCATACGCGAGGTATATAACCTGGCCACCAGCCTACGCGCGGACTTTCGACGAGTTGAAGACTCTTGGCGCGAGGCGGATCGCGCCCTTCGACACTCGATCATCAGCGAGCAGTCTCACCGTGGAGAAATCGTCGATCGGTTGTTGGACGGGCAAGATGCTCTACTCAACACCCCCGAGGGGCGTGTCTTCGAAAGCTTCCAGCAGCAACTGAGGCAGTCCGCTGAGCTGGAAACCATGCGTGAGCGTTTGCGCACCATCCTTCGTCATCCAGCGGTTCCAAAGGCACTGAATCGTCCCCAGCAACGTGAGCTACGTTGGCTGGCGTTACGCCTGGTTCGGGAGTCGCAGGCTGTGCTCCAAGCGCGCGCCCGAAGCGAGCGCGATGTTCGTGGCTTCATGAAGACGGGGCTGGCCGCCGAGCATCATCGCGTCGGACAGTTACTCAACGATCTCTTCAATCTAGCGCTCAGAGTCGACTGGCAACGCCAGTCAGAACGCCGTAAGCCTGCATGTTTACCACCAGTTGGCGTAGCCATTACCGGTATCCCGGCAATCGAGCGTCTCCGCTTCAAGACCCTGGATGACGATGATACGGGCGAGCTGGATCTGAGTTTGAAGCCTGCGGGGTTGGAGCAGATTGATGATGACTTCTGGGATGCCTTCGA
Source organism: Pseudomonas sp. NBRC 111131 (assembly GCF_001320525.1). Lineage (NCBI taxonomy): Bacteria > Pseudomonadati > Pseudomonadota > Gammaproteobacteria > Pseudomonadales > Pseudomonadaceae > Pseudomonas > Pseudomonas sp. NBRC 111131. The sequence continues at coordinate 36,463 of NZ_BCBH01000021.1, forward strand.
CGGGCTGGATCGTGAAGCGCTGATTCAGGACACCCTAGCTGTGCTGGCGGAGCAGGGGCGCCCTGTCAGTCTCGGGGAGCTTGCGTCTTTGCTTCCACCTGCTCACGACCTAGAAACCTTTGCGCTCTGGTTGGCGATGGCACGCGAGGCAGGTATTGAGGTGCTGAAAGAGGAGCGTCAGCTCGTGGAGCTAGTTGACGAGGATGAGCAACGCTGGCGCTTCAATCTGCCTTATGTCGGACTCGACCACGAGGCACTCAAGGACATCGATTGGGAGTTGTGAGCATGGCAGGGATTTTCGATCGAATAGCAGGCGCCTCTGGCACCGACGAAACGGAGCTGACGGTGGAGCCCATAACGTTGGATGACGGCATGGATGATGAACAGCCTCTTATGAGCGCCGCTGTTCAGGTCGATGAGCGCCGGACGCCGCAACGGGTACGTGAGGCCGTACAGGAAATGCTCAAGTACGGGCTGCTGGAAGAAAGTCACAAGCCCAATCTGTATCGCTCGGCGCTTGCCAATATCGAGGCGGTCGACACAATCCTGGAACCCCTCGACCTGGCCATGGGGGTCGACGAGGTTCGCGGGCTGGTGTTCGTCACCGTTCGTCAGGGCGAGGTGGCCGAGCAGGATGACTGGTCGCACCCCCTTGTGCGCAGGCAAAGGCTGAACCTGGAGCAGTCCCTGCTGATCGCCATTCTGCGCCAGCATTTCATCGCCTACGAACAGGAAAGCGGTACGGGCGCCACTCAGGCACTGGTAGCTGTTGATGAGCTGATTCCGCAATTGCAGGTTTACCTGGGCGAGCTGGGCAGTGAGGCGAAGGAGCGCAATCGCGTCATCACGCTGCTGGATCAGCTCAAGGGGCATGGTTTGGTGTCGGCTCTGGACGCCCATGACCGCGTCATCATCCGCCCCATCATTACCCACTTGGCCAACCCGGAGAACCTGCAGGCACTGGTGGTTTGGCTGCGCGAGCAGGTGGAGGGCGCGACTACCCCGGCTGCCGCTGCTGAGGAGGACGAGGCGTGAAGCAAGCACTGCTCTGGCGTGACAGCGAGACCCTCATTCTCAGCAGCATCGAACTCTATAACTGGGGCGGCTTTCAGGGATATCACCGTGCCGAGATCGATCCCTCAGGCACCGCCGTGATCGGCCCAACGGGTAGCGGTAAAACGACGCTGGTGGATGCTCTGATGACCTTGCTGTGCGCCAACCCGCGCTACAACCTGGCTTCCACAGGTGGGCATGAAAGCGACCGTGATCTGGTGTCCTATGTGCGCGGGGTTACCGGCCCTGGAGACGGAGGTGTAGAGCAATCTCATATCGCGCGCCAGGGTAAGACGGTCACCGCCATTGCCGCCACGCTCGAGCGTGACGGTGCGCAGGTGCGACTGGGCGCTGTACTCTGGTTCGAGGGCACCAGCTCCTCGGCGTCCGATCTGAAAAAACTGTGGCTGTTAAGCGAGTCCCCCGAGCAGACGCTGGAGCATTGGCTCAGCCAACATCACGCAGGCGGCATGCGGGCGCTGCGTCAGATGGAGAAGGATGGCACGGGTATCTGGCCGTATCCCAGTAAAAAAGCCTTCCTGGCCAGGCTCAGGGATTACTTCGAGGTGGGTGAAAACGCCTTCACCTTGCTCAACCGCGCTGCCGGCCTGAAGCAGCTCAACAGCATCGATGAGATCTTTCGCGAGTTGGTACTGGATGACCGCTCCGCCTTCGTGCGGGCTGCCGAAGTCGCCAGCAGCTTCGATGATCTGACCGATATTCACCGAGAACTGGAAACTGCTAGAAAACAGCAGCGCTCATTGCTGCCGGTCGCCGATGGCTGGGAGCGTTACCGAGTCTTGCAAGCCCAGTTGCAGGACAAACAGGCGCTCGAAGGCATTCTTCCGGTCTGGTTCGCCGAGCAGGGTTATCGCCTGTGGTTGGCCGAAACCAACAGGCTGGAGACGGCGTACAAACAGGCCGAACTGGATCAGGCGCAATGCAGGGGGCAGCTTGAAACCCAGAAGGGCGTGGTCGATCAACATCGTCAGCGCTACCTACGTGTAGGGGGCGCAGGGATAGATCAACTACGCGGGCGCATTGCGGATTGTGCCAGGGAGCGTGATAAGCGACGCCTGAAAGCCGAGCAGTACCAACGCTTGGTCAAGGGGCTTGGACTCGCGGATGAGTTATCGGCTGCTGCACTCGAGGAAAATCAGCAGCAGATCGCGGCACGCCTGGAAATACTGGGCGAGCATATTACCGAGGCACGGCAAAAGGCGTTCGATGCCGGCATCGTCCAGAAAGAACTCGATGGCCGCCTGCAGAGCTTGCAGCAGGAGCGTGCCGAGGTCGAACGACGGCCAGGCTCGAACCTGCCTGGGCATTTTCATGCTTTTCGAGGGGAGCTGGCGCAGACGCTTGGCGTCGATGAATCGGCCCTGCCTTTCGTTGCCGAGCTGGTGCAGGTCAAGCCCGAGGAGCTGGCCTGGAGGGGGGCCATCGAGCGGGCAATCGGCAGCCACCGCCTGCGTATCCTGGTGCCGCAGGGTGCGTCCGAGGCTGCACTGCGTTGGGTGAACCAACGACACAACCGCTTGCATGTGCGCTTGTTGGAGGTCAAGGAACCGTCGTCGCGCCCTGTGTTCTTCGACGATGGTTATACCCGCAAGCTGACCTTCAAGGAGCATCCGTACCGCGAAGCGATAAAGGCGCTACTGGCGGACAATGACCGACATTGCGTGGAGAGCACGGAGCAATTGCGTCATACCCCGCACGCCATGACGGCTCAGGGGCTGATGTCGGGTAAAGAACGCTTCTTCGACAAACAGGATCAGAAGCGCCTCGATGAGGACTGGCTGACCGGCTTCGATAACCGCGACCGTCTTGCCTTCCTGGCCGAGCAGATTGGCGAGGTCAATGAACTGCTCGCGCCTGCCAGGCTGGCCTTGGACGCTGCCCGGGGCGATGCCCGCAAGTTGGAGGATCAAGCTTCGCTGCTGCAGCGCGTCGAAGAACTGCAGTTCGAGGAGATTGATTTGCCGGGCGCCGAGCGTCAGCTTGCGTCGCTGCATGCTCAGCTCGAAACCCTGACGCGTCCCGACACCGACCTTGCCATGATCAAGGCTGAGTTGGATGAAGCTGAGGCGCTGTTCGACGCCCTGGATCGACAGAGGCAACAACTCATCGAGCAGTGCGGTCAGTTGAAACTTCAGTTCGAGCAGGCTGCATCCGCTACCCGTAAGGCCTATCGTGGTGCCGAAAAAGGGCTGAACGATACGCAGCGTGAACTAGCGCAAACGCATTTCCCGACCCTGACGGCAGATGACCTTGGCGATATTGTCGAGCTGGAGCGCCAGCATACGCGTGAGCTGCAAGGGCAGCTCAAAGCGCTCGGCGATAAACTCGGCGATCAGAAAACAGAGCTTGCCAAACGTATGTCTGACGCTCTGAAGGTGGACACCGGAGCGCTTGCGGAGGTCGGGCGAGAACTGGTGGACGTACCCAGGTATCTGGAGCGTCTTCGCGTGCTGACCGAGGAAGCCCTGCCCGAGAAACTCAAGCGCTTCCTGGAATACCTCAATCGTTCCTCGGATGACGGCGTCACCCAGTTGCTCAGCTATATCGACCATGAAGTCTCGGTGATCGAGGAGCGCCTGGATGACCTGAATAGCACGATGCAGCGTGTCGACTTTCAGCCCGGACGCTATCTGCGCCTGGTGGCGAAGAAGGTTATCCATGAAAGCCTGCGCACCTTGCAACAGGCTCAGCGCCAACTGAACTCGGCGCGCTTCATCGATGATGAAGGCGAGAGTCACTACAAGGCATTGCAGGCGCTCGTTGGGCTGCTCAAAGATGCCTGCGAGCACAGCAGGAATCAGGGCGCCAAAGCGCTTCTGGATCCGCGCTTCCGCCTGGAGTTCGCGGTCTCAGTGATCGATCGAGAAAGCAAGAGTGTCATCGAAACCCGAACAGGCTCTCAGGGCGGTAGTGGTGGTGAGAAGGAGATCATCGCCTCCTATGTGCTGACCGCATCACTCAGCTATGCGCTTTGTCCCGACGGCAGCAGCCGGCCGTTGTTCGGCACCATCGTTCTCGACGAGGCGTTCTCGCGCAGCTCCCATGCGGTTGCCGGTCGGATCATTGCAGCGTTGAGAGAGTTCGGCCTGCACGCTGTCTTCATCACGCCCAACAAGGAAATGCGCCTGCTGCGCCACCATACGCGTTCGGCAGTCGTCGTTCATCGGCGCGGCGTGGAATCCAGTCTGGTTTCCCTGAGCTGGGAAGCTTTGGATGAGCATCATCAACAGCGCATCAAGGCCATGCATGAAGTCGCCCACTGACATCAGTCGCAGCCTGGCCAGACAATGGCAGCGCTCCAGCGTACGCTTGGAACGCTTGCTCAATCCCGCTAGCTGGCCGCAAAGCCTCAACATCGGCAAGCCTTCGGCACGTCTATTCACTGACAACATCCAGGCGGTACTCCGGCATGTGGAGAACTGGCGGAGCGTGAACGTGGGTACAGTCGACTGGGAGCCCGTCAGCTACCGAGCAGGGCTGTCCCCCATTTCCTTACCGATGCGCTGGCACTTGCGTAGCCCTTCCGAATGGATTGCCGCGACCAATGATCCAGCGGTCAGCCAGGAATACGCTCAACTCGAGTATCTGGTTGAGCAGGTAGACAGTGCCTTTCATGCGCTGCTGGTAGCACAACGGAGCTTGTGGTTGACGAAGCCGTCCGAAGAAGTCGTCGCCACGGCGCGACTCGCCACCCGGTTGTCGCCAGGCTGTGCCCGAGGCCGTCCGCTGCGCCTGCTTGCCGAGCACGGCGTCGACACCAAGTTTTTCGAGCGCAACGCCAGTTTGCTGACCTGGCTCCTCGACGAGCGCTTCGGAGGCGCGGCATCCGAGCAAGGCCTGACGACTTTTCTGGATGCCTTTGAAGAAAGCAGCCACTGGGTTCTGGTCGTTCCCCTTCAGCCTGAACTGTTGCCCTTCAAGCGGCTCAGACTCACCACTGCGGAACTGGCCGAAACCCCACTTCCCGGTTCGCGATTGCTCGTGGTGGAAAATGAGCAATGCATTCACTTGCTGCCTGAGAACTTACCGGACACCCTGGCTGTGCTGGGCTCAGGACTCGATTTGCAGTGGCTAGCGTCCGCGCACCTGGCCGGTAAACATATCGCTTACTGGGGCGATATGGATACTTGGGGCTTGCTTATGTTGGCGCGAGCGAGACTTCATCAACCTACGGTCGAAGCACTATTGATGGAACGGGAGCTGTTCGAGCAACACTCACCGGTGAGCGCAGTCCTCGAGCCGACCAAAGCTCTGGATTCGGCCCCACCTGGTTTGCTGGCTGACGAAGCGGACTTCTATCGGTATCTGCTGGTGCAAGAACGAGGACGTCTTGAGCAGGAGTACCTGCCAAAGGAACAAGTTGAGCGCGCTATCGAGCAGTGGGCTCGAAAGATCCCTGTATAGAGCGGCTGGCGGTGGGCTCAATAGCCCTGTAATCCTTAGACCGCCTACCCTTAAACCACAATCTTCAGATATTCCTTCTCTGAAATTGCCAACGTTGATCGCTTTAGGCGGCCGGTTTTCAGCGTTGGTCTGCAGCGAGCCTTTCCACCTCCTCGACGAGACTAAGGGCGATTCACGATTCCGGTCGACTTAAAGCGCCGGAGGCCGGGATGCTCACGGATTTCCGGTCAGTTGAGTTGCACCATGGCCGAGCCGATCTCGCGCTCGCCAGATTCCGGTCTGATGACGCGACCAAGAGCGCTCGGCTGTTTCCGGTTGCGCTGGAGCGTATGGTCGGGGCTGGTTGACTGCCTGCGCACAGCATTCCGGTCAGACAGCGACACAGGGAAATTCACCACTTACTGCGCGGTTTACAGGGCGACGGGAGTCCAGCGCTCGCCCCAGTTTTGCATCCACCGGAATTTGCCGAGCGCCTTGGATCACAGGAACACCTTCGCCGAAATAGTCAAATGAACCCTCATTTCCTAATCTGGGAGCTGACGAAATTTGCGGCATCTACGTTAGCGCAGCGGACCATCGAGTTACCGTGTGTCTCGTAAGTAATCGGGAGCGCACGCTGATGAGATGGTTTTTCGTGGTGATGCTTTGCGGTGGGGCAGGTCTCTGGCTAAGCGCCCAATATCAAGTTCCTCAATGGTTGCTTTGGCTCCTGCTGGCGCTGGGAACCACGATGTGGGGCCTGGCCAAGTGGATGGAGCGGCAGGAGGCCAAGACGGAGTGCAGTCATGATTGAGCACACAGATCCGGGTTGGTCTGCATGCCCAATACTGCAGGCTTTGCAGCTTTCTGCACGGCAAACACTAGTTGGCATTGCACCTTATCTGGAGCGGTTTCACAGTGGGCGGGAAGGCCTGCAGGAATTCCAGGTTGATGGACTGCTGTTCTACCCTCTGGAGCTAATCAAGGGCGTGCTGGTACGTTCGCCTCAATGGCCGCGGCGCTTAACTGCGCGCTGGGTGGCGGGCGCTGGCGAGCCAGCTACCCGGGGCTTTGAGTTCATGACCAGGAGATAACGAGATTGACCCTCCCTTACGAAAGAACACGCGCCATCCTCAAAACAGAGGAGTTCCTGCGTGAACTCTCCCGTCATTCGGGGTTACCGCAGGATATCCGCAGCTATGCGAAAAGCCTGCTCAGGCACTATCCATCTGCCGATCAAATTTTCTCGCTGGGGCGCCTTGAGGAATGTCTGGTAAACGAAGCGCTTGAAGATGAATACCGACGGCGGGTAATCGCCTTCCACCAGCCGTTGCTCTGCTCGTCGCTGGAGTCGACACGATAGCAATGTCCTGCCCTCATTCTGAGCCGCCGGTGTCTCACCTCGTCAGGCAGCGGGTTAAGTTTCTGCGCAAGGGGAGGCCTTTCAGCATCAGGTGTCTTGCAGGGCTTGGTTCGAGCTCGGCCATCTCCAAGGCAGTCGCCCAGCTTGTTCGCCGTGGCGAGCTTGAGCGTGTGTATCGTGGCATCTACATGCGGCCGAAATACAGTCAGTACACTGGTCGGGTTCATCGTCCTGGGCCTTGGGACTTGGTGAATCTGATTGCCAGGCAGAACCGTTGGAAGCTGCAGATCCACGGCGCTGATGCCGTGAGACATTTCGGGCTGAGTACACAGATGCCGGTCATCCCGATCTATTACACGAGCGGCTCCAGTCGATCTCTATTCGTGGGGAAGGCCGAGATCAGGCTCGTGCATGCCGCTCCGATGGTGATGCAGTGCGCAGGAACCAAAGTGGGGATGACCATCAGCGCTCTGTTTTATCTCGGCAAAGGTGGTACTACGCCGGAGTGTGTTGCTGTAATGAAAAAAGCTCTCAGCCCTGAAGACCTGAGCAAAATAGTGGCCTGCAGAATGCCGAAATGGATGCGCGCAGCGCTGGAGACAACATGAGCCGGTAAGAAGCAGCCAGACACTCCGTTTGGCTGCCTATCCCTCTATCAGAGTCGGACCTGCATCTATTGCTGGCTGCCCTTCTGCATATTTATCCGCGCTCTGCGGATATAGCTCACCGACACGCTGAGCCGGCGGGCGATCTCGGCGTCGGAAAGGCCCCCGAACTCCGAGATAATTTCGGGTGTCATTTCGGGCAACGGTCGCTTGTACGCTTGTATTCCAAGCTCCCTACGCATTTTTTTGACCGGAAAATTACTGACGCCTAAACGGTCAGCGACTTCTGTATCCGGCATCATCCCCAGTAGAGCTATGGCTTCGCTGGTCCAAATGTCCTCCAGTGGTTTGAAACGCTCACGACTGATCTTTGACTCTGGGATCTTCAGCTCCGCTCTCGCACGCTTGATTCGGTTGATGGAAACACCGTACGGGCTTGCCAGCGCGTAATCAGGACGAACTGGAAGGGCGTGTTCGCTCGGTCATGAGACGATTGCAATTACACCCCCAAAGAATCCGTTCTTATTTCCGGCATCCACGTATCGCCTACGCGGCATGATTTGGTGTATTTGATTGCCGGGTTAATAGTGCGGGGTAGCCCACCGTGAGTCACTACTGCTAGTAGCCGATGGCAGAACCATCTTTACGCGGATCAGAACCGGCAGTCAGGGTGCCGGTTTGAGGATCGATGAGAATAATTTGACCGCCGCCCAGCGGCTTATAGCTGGGTGAATCGACCAGCTTATGCCCAAGCGCCTCAAGGCCCTGACGGGTATCAGCACTGACTCCCGCCTCCACCTGTACCACACCGTTCTCGAAGAACACTCGTGGCGCATCGATTGCCTCTTGCGCATCCATGCCGTAGTCGATGATGTTGGTCAGAACATGTACCTGCCCCACCGGCTGGTAGTCTCCACCCATCACGCCAAGTGGTGCAATCACCTGACCGTCCTTACAGAGCATACCCGGCATAATGGTATGCATGGGCCGTTTAGTCGGGGCGATAACGTTCGGATGTTCAGGACTCAGGCGAAAACTTTTGCCACGGTTTTGCAACAGCACACCGGATTTTGGAGCAACCACACCACTTCCAAACTCGTTGTAGATTGAATTGATAAAACTCACCACGTTGCGGTTTTCATCCACCACACACAGATACACCGTATCCGAGTGATCCAGCACCGAGTCAGGCAGCTCGCCTGTCGCTTTAAGGTTAATACCCCGGGCCATTTTTTCGCCCACTTCAGGCGCCAGCAGTTGCTCCACCGATGTGTTCATAGACGCCTGATCGGCAAGGCGCAGATCACGCTCACGGTAGGCCAGACGCGAGGCTTCAACTTCCAAATGAAGGCGTGCGGCACTCTCAGGATGCAACTCTTTCAAATCGAAGTGGCTCAGGGTATTCAGCATCAGTAGGGCTGTTAAGCCTTGGTTATTGGGTGGCACCTGATACAAATCAAAGCCACGGTAACTACCTTTAATAGGGTCGACATAATTGCCCCGGCACTCGGCAAAATCTGCCAGCGTGTGCAGCCCGCCACCAGCTTGCAGCGCCTCCACCATATCCTCGGCGATAGCGCCGGTGTAGAAGGCATCGCGACCAAATTTGGCAATCGCCTCCAAGGTATTGGCTAGTTCGGGCTGACGATGAATTTCGCCAGCCTTGGGGGCGCGGCCTTCAGGTAAAAACACCCGACGCGCATTGTCGATTTCTTTCAGCCACGGCTCGTTTTGCGCCCAGTCTCCCGCCACTCTGTCGGCCACCACATAACCTTCGCGGGCGAAGAAGATCGCGTCTTTAAGGACTTCTTCACGTGCCAGAACGCCGTGCTCATCCAAAAGCTGACACCAGGCATCAATCGCACCCGGCACCGTCACGCTATGCGCACCGCGACCGGGAATGGCATCAAGGCCCTGCTGCAGATACCAATCAAGGGTGGCGGCCTTTGGCGAGCGGCCCGAGCCGTTAAAGGCGCGCACCTTTTGATCTTTACCTGCCAACAGCACAAAGCAGTCACCGCCAATACCGGTGGCTTGCGGCTCAACCACCGCCAATACCGCAGCAGCGGCTACGGCAGCATCCATCGCACTGCCCCCACGGCGCAAAATATCCAGGCCGGCTTGGCTGGCCAGCGGGTGAGAAGTGGAAATCATGCCGCGCTGGGCACGTACCGGGGAACGGCCAGGTAGATGTAAGTTACGCATGGTGAAAACTCCGCAAACGGCTGGCATGTTCTGGATTTAAGGCCAAGGCAGGGACACGCCCGGCTAACAAGTCCTGGACTTGTGCCACACATTCCATGGCTTGGTAATCACTGGCCTCGGGTGTCAGCCCGGCAACATGAGGGGTAGCAATAACATTGGCGAGCACGGCAATTTTTGGATTCGGCTGCTCATCAAGGCCGCGCCCCACATCAAGGCCTGCGCCTTGAATCTGACCGCGGGTGAGTGCGTGATAAAGCGCTTCCTCATCAACCAGAATGCCTCGGGCGATATTGATAAAAAAGCTGTCTTTGCGCATTTGGCCAAACGCCCTAGCGTTAAACATCTCTATGGTTTCGGGCGTGGCGTAGGCTGCGGCAACCACATAATCAGAGGAGGCCAGCAGCTCCTCAAAACGCACCTTTTCAATGCCCTGTTCGGTGATCTCTGCGTAAGGGTCATAGACTGACACCTGCATGCCCGCACACAGACAAAGGGCCGCGATGCGCTTACCAATCGCGCCATAGCCGACAATGCCTACACTGGCTCCATAAAGCTGGCGACCAAAGACCATCGGCTGCTGATGCACGCCCTGATGATAAAGTGTGGCAGCCTGGGTAATACCGCGGCCCAGATCAATCATCAAACCCAAGGCCAGCTCACTACAGGCCTCGGCGTAACCTGCGCTGCAACGCACCGCCAAGATGCCTGCAGCACTGGCTGCTGACACATCGACATTGCGCGCATCCACCGCGCAGCGCAAAAAAGCCAGCAGGTTCGGCAGACCCGCAAACACCAAGGCCTCGCCCGGCGCCAGGCGATCAGAAATAATCACCTGACAATCTTTGGCTGCTGCTACTAGCGCATCGCCCCGCAAGGGCTCGTCACTATCGTTTAGCCGTACATTGCCAAGCCCCTGCAGGGTAGTTACCGCGCGGGCACTGAAGAAGTTTTTCAATAAGTCGCGGTTATGGGTAATCAGGATATTCATCTTTATCCCTTGGCAATTGGCAGATGACGCAACAGCCAGTTGTTCATGTCATGCACCACATCATCACGCCACGACAAGTGCCCCGGGGTATAACGAACCGAACTCAGGCCTTTTTGCTGTTTTTCCAGGATGCCAACATCTTCCAGAGCTACTGTGCCCCAGCGGTGGTAGTAAGGCTGAGCGCGCTCTTCAAAGTCGGGCAGCTCCAGCAAGTGTTTGGGGAAGCAGCCGCCCACCGACAAGTGCGTACGATCCACCGCAATCGGCCTTACTACCAGCCACCACATGCAATCTTGAGCGCAGCAGAATTGGGTAGTGGGCTCGACCAGAGTGAAGAAAGTGCCTTGTTTAGCCTGTTCGCTCAGGCCTTCAATTTGCGGAAAAGGCGCGTCCTGGGTTTTGTCGAGGACTGCGCTCGTCATCAACGACTGCACTTGAATGGCGTGCCATTCGCCTTTGGCTGCAAAGGTCAGGCTATTTTGCGCGCCTACGGTTTTGGCATGGACGATCCCGGTGTGATAGGTCTCCATTGCGTTTTCCAAAAGCAGCTTCCAGTTGCATTCGGCGATGATGTCTTTGCGCCAAACGCAGACCATATCCTCTAATTTGTTGGTCCCGACCAGCTCATCAAAGTCACCTAGATGGGTCATTAAATCCGGCGCGTTGTCGTCGAAATTTAAAAAGATATTGCCGCGCCACACGCTCATGCGAATCGGCACCAGCGCGTTATGTTCCGGATCAAAGCCCGGAACATCAGCCATCCCGGGCGCCCGCATCATGCTGCCATCCAACTTGTAGCTCCAGGCGTGATAGGGGCAGAGGATGTTGCGACGGTTACCGCAGCCTTCCAGCAGAATCGAGCCACGGTGACGGCAAAAGTTGGCAAAGGCGTGCAGCTCGCCTTGCTCATCACGGGTCAGCAGCACCGGCCCGCCCACGGTATCAATGGAGCGGTAGTCGCCCGAGCTGGCAAGCTCATCGGTACGCGCGGCAAAGAACCAGTTCTTTAAATGGATATGCTCCACTTCCTGTTTGAAGATTTCTTCACTGGTGTAGTAGTGCGGTGCAAGAGCACGGGCCTCGCCCAGTTCAGTGCCGCTCCAGAGGTACTTCGCAGAGTGGATCGTCATCATGCAACTCCAGTCACAGGTGTAGCGGCACCGCCGCCCAGATACAGTTGTTTTAAAAGGTCGGCATCCAGACTTGCACCGGAGCCTTGGTAGACAAGACGGCCCTGCCGCAGCACGTACGCGCTGTCAGCAATGGCAATTGCTTCAAGGGCGTTCTGCTCAACCATCAGCACCGTGATGCCCTTGTCGCGAATACTGGCTACCGCTTCCAGCACCCGGTCAATCATCTGCGGCGCCAGCCCCATGGTTGGCTCGTCCAGGATCAGGCATTGCGGGCGCGACATTAGCGCCCGGCCAATCGCAAGCATTTGCTGCTCTCCTCCGGAGAGGGTGCCGGCGAGTTGTTTGGCGCGGGTTTTCAGGATCGGAAACAGCTCGTGCAGCTCGTCGATATCACGGTCGATGGCGCGCTTGTCGCGCTGAATGTAGGCGCCCAGCAGTAAGTTCTCGGTGACCGTCATGCTGGCAAACACCAGCCGGCCTTCCGGTACATGGGCAATGCCCAGTTCGGAGCGGCTTTCAGCGCGTAACTTCAAAAGGTCGTGAGTGATATAGCGGATGCTGCCGCTGACCGGTTTCACCAGCCCTGAAATGGCTTTCAGAGTGGTGCTTTTACCTGCACCATTACTGCCGACCAGACTGGTGATCGTACCGGGCATCACCGCCAGACTGATATCGGTCAACGCTTCAACGGCGCCATAACGCACGCACAGGTTATCGACCTGAATTAATGGCGCAGTCATGCTTTGCCTCCTTTCACCTTTTGTTTGCCGAAGTAGGCGCTTTGCACGGCTTCATTGGCGAAGACTTCGGTCACGCTGCCTTCAGCCAGTTTTTGCCCGTGGTAGAGCACCGTGATCCGGTCGGCTAGACCATGGATGATGCTCATATCGTGTTCGACCAAAAGAACACTGGTGCCGTCGTCACGGATGCGTTTAATCAGGGCCGACAGCTCTTCCTTTTCGGCCAGGTTCATACCCGCCAAGGGCTCATCCAGCAGCAGAAGACGGGGGCGTGAGATCAGCGCGCGGGCAATCTCTACCCGGCGCTGATGGCCGTAGGCAAGGGTGGTGGGGGCACGCTCATCAAAGCTTTCATCCAGACCGACAAAGCGCAGAAGTGCTTTGGCTTGCTCAACCATCTGTGCCTCATGCACGCGCAGCGCCCGACGTAAAAACAGCAGGTGCCAGAGGTTTGCGTCAAAGTGCCGGTGGGCACCGACCAACACGGTTTCCAAGACACTCATCGCACCAAACAAACGGATGTTTTGAAAGGTGCGGGCCAGCCCTGCCTGGGCGATCACATGGGCTTCACGCCCACAGACTTCACTCCCGCTGATGGTCAATGACCCCGCTGTCGGTTTAACGAAACCAGACAGGGCATTGACCACAGTGCTTTTACCCGCACCATTGGGACCGATAAGCGCATGTATATGGCCCTCCCGGATACTGATATCCAGCCCGTCCACCGCCTTCAAGCCACCAAATGTCACGCTTAAACCTTGAGCATTTAGCAGGGCGTTCATTGCGCCACCAGCTTGACCCGCGCTTTGGCGGCAAGTCCTTGAGGTCGGTACAGCATCAAAAGGATCAACAACAGGCCCAGAAGGGCAAAACGCGCTTCAGGGAAGGCTTCAACAAAGGGCAAATCCAGCGCCAGCTGCAGGAACACCACCCAAATCAACGCGCCGATAAAGGGACCAATCAAAGTACCCAACCCGCCCAGAACAACCAGCATCAGCAGCAGAATGTTTTCAAACAGACTGAAGTTGAAAGGGCTGATGTACTGCTGGCTGTGGGCATAAAAGGTGCCAACCAGTCCACCAATAAAGCCACCGAAGGCGTAGGCATATAGCTTGTAGCGCGAGGTCGGGATGCCCATGGCTTCGGCAGCGTCTTCATCTTCACGTATGGCCACCCATGCCCGACCAACATGGGAGCGCACAATGCGAGCAATCACGAACACCACCAAGGCCGCCAGCGCCAACGCATAAAGGTATTGGGCCTGAGCGCTGGCCAACTCGTAACCAAACAGGTTTGGCAACGGGATATCGCGAATGCCCATCGGCCCCCGGGTCAGATCCACCCAGTTGATAGCCACGATGCGAATAATCTCGCCAAAGCCCAGGGTCATGATGGCCAGGTAATCGCCGCGCAGCTTTAGCGTCGGGTAGCCGATACACATTGCAGCCAGCGCTGCGAGTACACCGCCGACGATGAAGTTGGCGTACATCAGCCACCAAACCTCAGCAGATTCAATGCCGAAGCCCTGGCGCATCACCAGAATGAAGATGATTGAGGTGAAATAGGAGCCCACCGCCCAGAAGGCGACATAGCCCAGATCCAGCAAACCGGCAAAGCCCACCACCACGTTCAGACCGCTGGCGAGCATCCCGTAGATCAGCACGAAGATTAAAATCCGCAGCCAGTAGTCGCTGGTCACGACGAAGGCAAGACTAGCTGCAACAGCCACCAGAGCGATCATCAGCCAAGGACTTGGGCTGGCGAATTTACCTAGCAGGTGCTCAACGCGAGCCATCAACCAGCCGCTTTGCGGGCTGTTGCCCAACAAACTTCCACGCTCACCAGCAACGGTTTCCGGCCGGCCGAGCAGGCCTTGCGGGCGGAAGTACAGGAGCAAAATCAGCACACTGAAACTGATGGCGTCTTTCCAGGCGTTGCCGTTCGGCAAGTAACCACCACCCAAGGTTTCCATCATCCCCAGCAACAACCCGCCCAACGCAGCACCCGGAATGCTGCCAATGCCGCCCAAAACCGCTGCGGTCAGCGCTTTAAGCGCAGGTATAAAGCCCATAGTGGCGTGGGCAAAGCCGTAGGTTTGCGCGTAAAGAATCCCCGCCAGAGCGGCAAAACCTGAGCCAAGTAAAAAGGCGATGGCGATAATGCGGTTTACCGGGATGCCAATTAAGGTTGAAGCCGTGCTGTTGTCAGCCGTAGCCCGCATCGCCCGACCAAGGCGGCTGCGCGCCACGAACTGGTGCAACCCCAGCATCGCCACAACCGCCACGATAATGGTTAATGCTTCTGGCACAGTGAGATAGAGCGAGTTGAACAAGACGATCACTTCCATCTCTGAAAGCGGGTTTTCCGGGAAGCGCAGCTCTTCAGCACCCCAGATACTTTGCGCCCCGCTTTGCAGCAGCACAGAGATTGCGATAGAGGTAATTAAAGGCGCCAACCGCGGGGCGTTGCGCAGTGGCCGGTAGGCCAAACGATCCACCACAACGCCTAATATTCCAGCCAGAACAATTCCGAAAGCAGCTGCCAACGGTAGCGCGAAGTGCGGCATCGCCACCGAAACTCCAAACAGGCTGATCTGGTCGAGCATCAAGCTCACGGTAATAAAGGCGCCCAACATGAAGAACTCGCCAAAGGCGAAGTTCACCATGCGCACCACCCCGTAGACGAGACTGAAGGCTACGGCCGCCAGTGCGTATATCGCACCAATGGTCAGGCCGTTAAGCAAAAGCTGAGCAAAGTATTCCATGGCAAACCCATCTGTGTTGCACGAAAGCAGCGGCGCAGCCGCACGGCAAATGGGGCGGCTAGACCGCCCTGAGGTTTACTGGGTGTCGGCTAAGCGAAACGCGCCGTCTTTGACTTGCAAGAAGTACAAAGACCCCACGCGATCGCCGCTAGCCTCAAAGGTCGTTGGACCAGTAACGCCCGGAATATCTTTGATGGTGGAGAAGGCCTCATTAAGCGACTCACGGGTGAGTGCGCCCTGGCTCTTGGCTTGAGTCACCGCTGCGGCCAGAGTTTTACCGGCGTCATAGCCAAGGGCCGCCCAAGCATTGGGCTGCTCGCCATAGGCGCTTTGGTAGGCGTCGATAAAGGGGGCCGTGGTCTCGGTGGAAACCGACGGATCAAACATTCCGTAGGTGATCATGCCCTCCACCGCGCTGCGGCCCAGACTGATCAAATCAGGGTTGAGCGATCCGTCACTGCCTAGGAGCTGAACCTTGATTCCCAAGGCGCGTGCCTGTTCGGCAATTTTTGCTGCTTCAGAATAAAAACCACCGATAAAGATCGCGTCCGGCTTGGCAGCACGCGCCTTGATCAGCAGGGTTTTAAAGTCTTTGGTGCCCAGCAGGTAGCTTTCCTGACCAACAATCTCAGCGTTTTTCGCCGCAGCATCACTGAAGGCGCTTGATAGGCCGATACCATAGTCATCTTGCTGGTTGAGGATATAAACGCGCTTAAAGCCCAGCTTTTCCGTGGCGTAACGCCCCATGGTTTGCCCTTGGGTTGCATCGGTCATCACGTTGCGGCGGAAGTACGCACTGGCACCAGTTAAATCAGGACTGGTGACAGCAGAGGCCAGCACCGGCAATTTGCAGCGGTCAAACACCGGAACTGCAGCCAGTGCAATAGAGCTGAACGAGTAGCCCATCACTACATCAATGGACTCATCCGAGCAAAAGCGTTGTGCAATCAAAACACCTTCGCGAGCCTCACCACGGTCATCAGCCGAAGTCAGACTGAAGGTGGTGTCCGAAGTCTGATTGAGTTCAGTCAGGGCAATCTCTAGCCCCTTGCGGATGTTCAAACCAAATGCCGCAAAATCCCCTGACAGGGCTGCGGTAAAGCCAATTTTAACTTCCTCAGCAGCCACCTGCGTACTGATCAAGGGAAGAGCGGCCAAAGAACTCAGAGCCAGTCGTTTCAACATAAGCATTCTCCAAAGTCAGGATAAGCATGAAGACGATTGGGCAGCGTTAAGGCAATCAATTGGTCTTATTGGTTTGTTTTTTTATTCAGCATTTAGACCTGGATTTGATCTTGCCTTGCCTTGCTCTTGCTGGCAACCACTTATATGCTGGCTCCACTGAAAAAATTCACAAGAGCACATTGGTATGAATGGTTTGCCTGAAATCTTAATTGGTGCAAATGGTTCAGGTGGAAACAATGTCTTAGGCATCACCGCAGTCAACTCCAAAGAGCAGCTGCTGAGCCAGCTTTTGGGGGCGATGCGCACCGGCAGATTAAAAGTCGGAGACAGGCTTTTAAATGAGCGTGACCTGGCTGAATTTTCAACCCTTTCGCGGTCCACCGTGCGCGATGTCCTTAACACCCTTGAGAAGCAAGGGCTGCTAGAGCGGCGCGTCGGACGCGGTACTTTTCTGATCGCCCTTCCCGGGCATGAGCCGCTTGGAGAGCCGGGGAACGAATCCCTGGTTACGCCCGCTGAGCTGATTGAGTTTCGGCTGACAGTGGAACCGGCCCTGGCTGATTTGCTGGTGCTCAAATTGAGCGATGCTGAAATTGACAGGATTCGCGGTGAGCTGTTAGCAGGCCGACATGCCACCAGCTGGGATGAAGTGGAAAGGATCGACCGCGACTTCCACCTAATGCTCTACAGCGCCACACAAAACGCCATGTTCATCGAGTCCGGACGCAAGGTTGCGCGCATGCGCAACAACCCGGCCTGGCTGCGTCTTAAAGCTCATCGTTTTAACCGCGAGCGCTGGCTGGTGTTCCAGCGCGAACACGAAGCCATTCTGGATGCTCTCGCCATGCGCGATGCGCAAACCGTAGCCGACCTACTGCGCCACCATATCTCTGGGGTGCGTATGGATTACGCCCTGAACCGCTCTAACGCGATAAACGTACCCAAGGAGTAGCTGCTATGCCTGAGTCTTCGCACAAGCATCTTTTGTTTATTGACGGCCATTGGTGCTCAGGCCAAAAAGATGCATGGCTGGCAGTGGATAACCCCGCAACCAGCCAAACGGTAAATGAAGTGGCTGTTGCCGAAATCGAAGACTTGGATATAGCCCTAAACGCCTGCGCCAGGGGCTTTTCCGTTTGGCGCAAAACTCCCGCAATAAAGCGCGCGGATGTACTGCTTGAGGCGGCGCGACTGATCCGTGAGCGCCTTGAGTCGCTAGCGCAGACCTTAAGCCTTGAGCAAGGAAAACCCCTGCCTGAGGCACGCATGGAAATAAATTCCTGCGCCGAGCTTTTACAGTGGTACGCCGAAGAAGGGCGACGCGCTTGTGGTCGTCTGGTGCCGGCACGCGACAGCAAAGTGATCAACATGGTTCGGCGTGATCCGGTAGGGCCGGTGGCCGCATTTTCGCCGTGGAACTTTCCAGCCTCGCAAGCTGTACGCAAACTCGCGCCGGCCCTCGCGGCTGGCTGTTCGATTATCTTGAAAGGGCCAGAAGAAGCGCCGGGCGCGCTGATTGGGGTGGTGCAGGCACTGGTAGACGCCGGCCTGCCTGACGGAGTGCTGGCGTTGGTGTTTGGCCGGCCGGCTGAGATTTCTGCGCATTTGATTGCCTCACCGATTATTCGCAAAGTCTCGTTCACAGGCTCCGTGCCGGTTGGCAAGCTGATCGCCACCCAAGCGGCACAGAACGTCAAACCCTGCACTCTAGAACTCGGCGGACATGCTCCGGTTCTGGTATTCGAGGATGTGGATATCCTCGACTGCGCACAAAAGCTGGCACAGGCCAAGTTCCGTAACGCAGGGCAGGTATGCGTCTCGCCTACCCGCTTTTATATCCAGCAAAGTGTTTTTGCCGAATTCACCCAGGCATTTGTCGAGGCCGTACAACGTATAACCATTGGCGCAGCCCAAGAGCCAACCACACAAATGGGCCCACTAATCAACCAACGGCGCTGCGCGCAAATCGCCGACTTAGTCGCCGATGCCAAGGTCAAAGGCGCTACCGTCCTAACCGGTGGAGGGCCGCTAAGAGACTCCGGCTATTTTTTTGCGCCAACCGTGTTAACCAACGTTCCAGAAAACGCCCGCGCGTGGATGGAAGAACCTTTTGGTCCACTAGCGCTGCTGGCGCCGTTTAACTCGGTGGATGAGGCAATTGAGCTGGCCAACAACACAACCTTTGGTCTTGCTGCCTACGCCTTTAGCCACAACCTCGCAGTCTGTCATCGGCTAAGCGACGAGCTCATCACCGGCATGCTTGCCATTAATCACTTTGCGTTGGCCTTTGCTGAAACACCTTTTGGCGGTGTGGGTGAAAGCGGTTACGGGCGTGAAGGCGGCAGTGAAGGCTTGGATGTGTATTTGGTTAATCGCCTGATTACTCAGGCAGTGGCTTAGATTTCGGCTTTTGCGCTTTGTAAGCGAACGGGCATTACACCTTGCCGACGGATACCCAGTTGTGCGGCAGCAGCTCGGCCAGAGCGCTGGCCTTCTGTGTCGGCAGTCGCGTTAGCACATCCTTGAGATAGGCATACGGATCATGCCCATTCATCCGCGCCGACTGGATCAGGCTCATGATTGCCGCCGCCCGTTTGCCGCTGCGTAGCGACCCGGCAAACAGCCAATTGGAGCGACCTAGAGCCCACGGGCGGATCTGGTTCTCGACTTGGTTGTTGTCGATGGGCACGGCGCCGTCGTCCAGATAGCGCGTCAGCGCTACCCAGCGTTTGAGGCTGTAATCCAAAGCTTTCGCCGTGGCTGAGCCGTTGGGCACAAGATCACGCTGGGCCAGCATCCAGTCATGTAGTGCGTCGAGGAGCAGTGAAGCCTTTTCCTGCCGTATTCGCCAGCGTTCTTCATTGCTCATGTCGCGCACTTGGCGTTCGACTTCGTACAGCCCAGCGATAGAGTGCAGCGCCTGTTCGGCCAGTTGGCTTTTGTTCGCCGCGTGCAGATCGAAGAACTTGCGGCGGGCGTGAGCCATGCAGCCGATTTCGGTGATGCCTTGCTCGAAGCTGGCCTTGTAGCCAGCGAAGTCGTCGCAGACCAGCTTGCCATTCCACTGGCCAAGAAAATTGCGCGCATGCTCGCCGGCACGGCTGGGGCTGAAGTCGTAGACCACGGCCTTCAGATCGGCGAAGGGCGTGGTGCTGTAGGCCCAGACGTAGGCACGGTGGGTCTTCTTCTCGCCGGGCGCGAGCATCGAAACCGGGGTTTCGTCGGCATGGATCACGCGCTGGGCAAGCACCGCTTCGCGCAGCGCATTGAAATTCGCCTACGGTCTGTCTGACTTTGCCGTGTAAGGTTTACGATATCGGCTCCAATCTGCCGGGAGCCCCGATTTCCATGCGTGGCGCCGATATCACTCAGGAATCCTTGTTCACTGTCGCCAAGCTCGATGACTTCGTGCCAGCGACTCACCCCCTGCGCGCCATCCGCAAGCTGGCAGACACCGCTCTGCAGCGGATGAGCGCCCTGTTCGACACATTGTATGCCGACACCGGCCGCGCCTCGATCGCCCCCGAGAAGCTGATGCGGGCGCAGTTGCTGCAGTTGTTCTACTCGCTGCGCAGCGAGCGGATGCTGATGGAACAGCTGGGCTACAACCTGCGGTTCCGCTGGTTCGTCGGCCTGGCCATTGATGATCCGGTGTGGGATCACTCGGTCTTCTCGAAGAATCGTGACCGCCTCAATGCCCAGGCAGTGGCCGCCGAGTTTCTGAGCGAGGTGGTACGCCTGGCGGAGAAGCAGGGGCTGATCTCGGATGAGCACTTCTCGGTCGACGGCACATTGCTGCAAGCCTGGGCCTCTCAGAAGAGTTTCCGTCCCAAGGACGATACGCCAGACGACCCGGGCCCCGGCCCGCGCAATGCCCAGCCGGACTTCAAGGGGCACAAGCGCAGCAACGACACCCACGCCTCGACCAGCGATCCGGATGCCCGGCTGTACCGCAAGAGCCACAACACCGGCGCGCAGCTGAGTTACATGGGGCATGTGCTGATGGAACACCGCAGTGGCCTGGTGCGCAGTGCTCATGTGACTCTGGCCGGTGGTCGTGGCGAACGCGAAGCCGCGCTGGCGATGCTGAGCAAGCTGGGTGGTCGCCGTCGACGCACCTTGGCTGCGGACAAGGCTTACGACACGGCAGACTTCGTGGCCGCCTGTCGTGCCCTCGGCGTGACACCCCATGTTGCGCAGAACACCAATGGTCGTCGCAGCGCCATCGATGGCCGTACCACGCGCCACGCCGGCTATGGTCTGAGCCTGAAGATTCGCGCCTGGATCGAAACCCACTTCGGCTGGCTCAAGGCGGCGGCAGGCCTGCGCCAGGTGAAGCAACGCGGACTTGAGCGTGTCGACGCGCTGTTCCAGCTGGCCATGGCGGCAAGCAACCTGGTGCGTCTGCCGAAGTTGCTGGCTACAGGCTCAATGGCATGAGCGCGTTGACGGGGAAGGTGCGCCTGGAGCACACCAAATCGGGCTATTTCCATCGATTGGCGCCCTAAACGGGAAGTAAACGAGCGCGACCGCTGCTGCCAGAAGCAGTGGACGTAATCATCGCGGCGAATTTCAACAGGCTGCTAGGGTCTGTTGCCGTTTCGCGCCAACAAATGGTGGTTTCGTCGGGGATGCGCTCCAGGTTCAGCCCGGCAAACTGGCGCAGGATCGTGGTTTCGTACAGCGCTTCCTCCATCGCTGGATCGCTGTAGCCGAACCAGTTCTGCAGCAGATGCACACGCAGCATCGCCATCAACGGGTAGGCCGGACGGCCACCTTCACCCTTCGGATAATGTGGCTCGATCAAAGCAATCAAGCCCTTCCACGGCACCACCCGATCCATCTCGATCAGGAACAACTCCTTGCGGGTTTGCTTGCGCTTGCCAGCGTACTCGGCGTCGGCGAAGGTCATCTGCTTCATCGGGAAACTCGGTGGGTGGGGTCGCGGTATTTTGCCAAATCAGAAAGTCTTTTTCAGAGTTTCCCTAGGCTGACAAGCCAAGCGCTGGATCGCAACCATCCATCACCTTATCCAGCTAGATCTGCCTCCTCCAATAAGTGCCGCACAAATCCCGGCGGGTGCAGATTTCCGGGAGGTTTGCGCCAGATCAGTTGGAGACGCTTTTCAAGCCCCGGGATGGGAAGAGCTACCAGCGCGCCACTGCGAACTTCGTCTTGTACTGCGGAAGCCATCACCAACGACACGCCGAGTCCCGCCCTCACTGCTTGTTTGACTGCCTCGGTGCTGCCTAGCTGCATACCGCTGCGAGGCACGCCCAGTTCGCCAAAGTATTCGGTCAGAAGCCGTCCGGTACCGCTACCCGGTTCACCTCCCAGCATCGGCAGGTCCACCAGACGATCACGTTCTATGCACCCTGCTTCAGCCAGCGCATGGTCGGGGCTGACGATAAGCACCAGCGGCTCGACCCGCCAGAGGCGGTGTTCGAAGTCGGGGTGAGGTAGCCACCATTCCATGATCGCGGCGTCGAGCTGGCCCGCCAGTAGCTGGTCGGCCACATCCGGGTTGGCGGCGATGCGCAGATCCACCTCGCCCCTCTCATTTGCGGTCGTCAGATAGTTGCGCACGAATGGCTGGAGAAGGTAGGTGCCGATGTTGGAGCTGGCCCCGACGCGCTCACGATTGCCATGCAGGGCTTCTAGCGCCCGGGCGTGCATGTCGAGCAAGGCGGTCGCATGCGGCATGAAGGCCAGCGCCCGTGTGGTAGGCTGGCAGCCGCTACGACTGCGCTGCACCAGCGTTACGCCGACCTGCTCTTCAAGCTTCTGCAAGTGCTGCGACACCGTCGGCTGGGCCAGCCCCAACGCCCTCGCCGCGCTCTGAAAACTGCCTGTTTGAACGATCGCTACCAGGCTCTTCAGCCAGACCGGATTCAACATGCGGCAGGCTCGGCCTTGGGCAGACGGTTCGCAGCGTTGATTGGGCGCGCACCTGCCAATACCTGGATGATGTTCTGCGCTGCACAACGTTCAATCTCCAGGCGCACCGCGCGCACTGCCGACCCTATGTGCGGAGTGAACAGCGTATTCGGATGCGCGAGCAGCGCAGGATCGATCAGCCGCGGCCGGTCCGCGCGAGCCCAGTCTTCCATTTCGAATACATCCGCCGCATACCCTCCGAGCTGGCCTCGCTCAAGCGCCGCGAGCACGGCGGCTTCATCCACTACCGAACCACGACAGGGGTTTACAAGCAGAGCGCCCGGCCGTACGAGGGCAAGCAGCTCGGCGTTGACCAGATGCTGGGTATCGGCATTCAAGGGAAGCGCCAGCAGGATGAAGTCCGAGCTGGCGAAGAGTTCGCTGCACGCCACCTGGCGCAGGCCGAGCCGTTGCTCGGTTTGTGTATCCAGAGCCTTCGCCTCGTGGTACTGCAGGGTCGCGCCCCATCCCTGCAAGCGATCAGCCATGGCCAGTCCGATGGCGCCCATGCCAAGGATGCCGACCGTAGCGTTATCCAGCCCCGTGCCGTAGAACTGTGGTTGCCAGCCCTGGAACTCGCCAGAGCGGACGAACGCATCTGCTGCCCGCAGATGCCGCCCCAGCCCCACCGCCAGTCCGATCGCCAGCTCGGCAGTCGGGACCGTCAACAGATCAGGCACGAAGGTCAGCCAGACCCCGCGGGCAGTACAGGCGTCCACATCGAAATTGTCGAAGCCCTTGAGCGCGCAGCCGACTACACGCAGCTCAGGGCAGGCTTGAAGAAAGTCTGCATCGACCCGATCGGGCATGAACGCCATCATCGCCTGAGCATCGCGGCAGCGGCGCAGAATTTCCTCGCGCGTCAGCGTGCTGTCGGTCTGGTTGGTCATCAGCTCGCAATGTGGCGCCAGCAGTTGCAGGATCTCATCGTGTACTCGGTGAGTTATAACGAGTTTCGGCAGCATGGTTTGTCCTATTTGAAACGTTTGCGCAGCACGCCACTGAAGGCGTCTACTAGCGTGACCATGGCCAGGATGACCAGCAGGATTGCTGCAACCTCCTGGTACTGCATGATGCGCAGCGAGCCCATGAGTTCGAAGCCGATACCGCCAGCGCCAACCATGCCCATCACGGTGGAGGCGCGAAAGTTGTATTCCCAGCGGTAGATCGCCACGTCGGCGAACTGCGGCGTCACCTGTGGCAAAACCGCGTGCAGCAGCACTTGCATCGGCGTAGCCCCCGCCGCCCGAGCGGCTTCCACCGGCGCTTCGTCGACGTGCTCGATGGCCTCGGCGAAGAACTTGCCGACCATGCCGACCGAATGCAGACCCAGGGCAAGCACGCCCGGCAAGGCGCCGAACCCTACGGCTGCAACGAAGATGATGCCCATGATCAGCTCCGGCACCGACCGCAGGGCATTGAGCAGCACCCGGGCAACACCGAACACAAGGGGGTGCGGCGCCGTATTGCGCGCTGCAACGAAGGCCACCACCAGCGAGAACACCACTGCGATGGCCGTACCGGCGATGCTCATCGCCAAGGTGTCGATCAAGGGGCGAATCCAGCTTCGATAGCCCGAAAAGTCTGGCGGCATGGCCTCGCCTGCCAGGGTCGCGATGGAGGGCAGCCCGTTCAGCAGCGTGGTGGCATCGAGCAGCCCCACGTACCAGCAGGCCAACAGCACCACTCCGAATACAATCGCCACCTGCCCCAGCTGGCGCCACCAACCGAGGCCGAAGCCTCGAAGGATGTGCTCGCGTTGCTCTGCAGGCAGCGCCTGCACGTCGTAATGAGTAGACATATCGGTGCTCACATCGTGGCGAAGTCGAGGCCGAGCAGCGATCCCATGTTGCGGATCACATCGTAGTCGGCGTCGGTGATTGGCGCGAAGGCCTCGGCCTTGAAGTTGCGCAGCACTTCGGGATCGTCGATACCGACGAATACATCCCGCACCTTGGTTTTCAGCTCGGGGCTCAGGTTCGAGCGCATCGCCCAGGGGTACTGGGGGTATTCGCCGCTGTAACCAAGTACTTTCACCTTGCTCGGATCGATTAGGCCACTTTCGGCTACGTGATTGAAAATTACCTCCGACAGCCCACCCGCATCGGCGTTGCCGTTCGCCACGTTGACGGCAACGGCGTCATGCGTGCCCACAAAATGTTGTTCGTAGTCCTGCCCACCCGTCAAATCGGCCGTCTCAAGAAGCACGGTTTTGGGAATCAAATGGCTGGACGTCGATGCCCGGTCACCATAGGCCATCTTCTTGCCCTTAAGGTCGGCATACTCATTCACGCCTGACGCCACATTGGCGATAATCACCGAGCGATAGGTCGGCTTGCCGTCGATGACCATGGCAGCGAAGGGCTCGATGTCGCTTTTGCTTTTGGCCATGACGTAGGACAGCGGACCGAAATACGCCAGGTCGATACGGCCAAAGCGCATCGCCTCAATCATCGAGGAATAGTCGGTGGTTACGATCAGCTGCACCTTCTTGTCCAGATGCTCTTCCAGATAATCCTTCAGCGGCTGGTTACGCTTGATCAGCTCGGAGGCGTTTTCGTCCGGAAGCAGGGCAACCTTTAGCACATCCGGATCGGCATCGGCCGCTAGGGCGGACAAACTTGAAACAGCGGACAGCAAGCAAGTCAATAAGAGCGCGGATAAGCGTTTCATCGGGACATCTCCAGTGAAGATTCGAGCATGACAGGTGGTTCAGCCGGAGCATTCGCTGGCTGAGTCGTAGAGCGGCCTGCATAGATGCGCTCAAGCTGCGCATCGGTGAGTTCCGAGGGCGCGGCATCGAAAACGATCTGAGAATCGGCCAGCCCGACGACGCGATCGGCGAAGCGGCGGGCATATTCGAGTTGATGCAGCGAAACGATGGCGGTGATGCCGTCTTCCTTGCAGATGTCGCGCAGCAATCCGAGAACACGGACCGAAGTGGCCGGGTCGAGACTGGCTACCGGCTCATCGGCCAGAATGATCGCCGGCTGTTGCGCTAGCGCACGCGCGATGCCTACCCGCTGCTGCTGGCCACCGGACAGTTTGTCCACCCGGCTTAGCGCCTTGTCTGCCAGACCGACCCGAGCGAGGCAACTGAGCGCAATCTCCTGATCGGCACGCGGCAGAGGAAACAGCGAGCGGAGCGTGTTGTGAAAGGCCAGCCGACCGGTAAGCACATTAGCCAGTGCGCTTTGACGTTCGATTAGCTGGTGGTGCTGAAAGATCATGGCGGTACGCCGACGATGCTGACGCAAGGCCGAGCCGCTGCCGAGCTCACCGAGTTCGCTGGTGACACTGCCGCCAGTGGGCGTGACGAGTCGATTGAGACTACGGAGCAAGGTCGACTTGCCTGCGCCCGAGAGACCAAGCAGCACGGTGAACTCACCACGCCGAAATGCAATCGAGGTATCGCGTAGGGCTGTCACGCCGCCTGGATAGACGACGCTCAACCGGTCGACCCGCAGCACGGCGTCCTGTATCGGATGGGGCGTCATTTGATCACCTTTCGCAATATTGCTGGCCGCACAATTGCGGTTCGCGATGCAAAGGGTAGAAATTCCTTGTTAACGCACTGCTTCTAAAGGATGACATTTCGATGAATACTTCGAATCTGCCGTAGCGGGGCGGCAAGCGAAGCCGTGGAAGAACGGGCGCAACGTAGCGTCTTTCTTCACGCGGGATACAGGAGGCTTTGATTGATACTGCTGCGGATTCGCTACAGTAACGTTGGGCCAGAACGTAATGCCATCCAAGCAAGAGAGCGCACACTAGCGGACTATAGGAGACATTCTATTCTTGCCCGTCGATTGACCTAGGCCGTTATGTGGCTGGTCGAAACCTTCAGGTGCCGCCCAACTAGACGTCTGTTGTCGCGCCCAGCTTAATGCTAGGGAAACTCTGAAGAAGACTTCCAGATTTTGGCAAAAGACCCGGATTCCACCCGCTGAGTTTCCCCATGAAGCAGATGACCTTCGCTGACGCCGAGTACGCCGGTAAGCGCAAACAAACCCGCAAAGAGTTGTTCCTGATCGAGATGGATCGGGTGGTGCCGTGGAAGGGTTTGATTGCCTTGATCGAGCCGCATTATCCCAAGGGTGAAGGCGGTCGTCCGGCCTATCCGCTGATGGCGATGCTGCGCGTGCACCTGATGCAAAACTGGTTCGGTTACAGCGATCCAGCGATGGAAGAGGCGCTGTACGAGACCACCATCCTGCGCCAGTTCGCGGGGCTGAGCTTGGAGCGTATCCCCGATGAAACCACCATCCTCAACTTCCGTCGTTTGCTGGAGAAGCACGAACTAGCCGCCGGCATCTTGGCTGTCATCAATGGCTATCTGGGCGACCGAGGGCTGTCGCTGCGCCAAGGCACGATCGTCGATGCCACGCTGATCAATGCCCACGACGGATTGTTACGCTTGCGGCCACCGCGTGGATTGGTGGCACAGACCGAGCAGGGTGTCCTGGATCTATGGAAGCTTGCCCGTTTTCTTGGTGAAGCACCGATCCCGGAGCGGGCCTTCCTGGATGGCCTCACCTTGGAAGGTCCCTTGCGAGCGGTCTTGCTGGTGGAAAACTCTGGCGCTTGGCGTGACCTGCCGATGCTGGACGGATGGCTTTTGGCTCATGTCCCTGGCTGGGACAACGAGTTGTTCTACCTCGGCGACGATCTCTGCTGCGGTGCAGCCCAGGGGGTTAGCTAGCTTGATCAGGGTGGTGATCGTTGGCTGGTTGATGCCCCGTTCCATCAGGCTGACGTAGTTACGCTGCAATTCCGCCTCATGGGCCAATTGCTCCTGGGTTAATCCTGCTTCGACACGCCGTCTGCGCAGGACCTTTCCGAACGCCAATCCGACTTCCACAGATGACTCCCCAAAAGGGAGGACTATCTGGGCGGCGCCATCTCTGGTCTTCACAGTATATTGTGAATTTGGTAAAACGTGACCTCATGGCATGACGTCACCCCAGCGAACTGCAGGGCTGCCTTCCTACATGCCGTCTTCGTAATCGGCTGTAATTCAGTGCAAACAATTAATTTTCGATAAATAAGCAGTTAAATAGAAGGATGTTAAAAGTATATGAGGATTATTGGCATAGCTGCTTATGTGTCATTTGCATTTTTTTTGCAATCAGGAGCCTTCGCTGGCGAAACTGGGGTTCAGCAACTTGTTAAAAGATGCGAGGCTGCTTCCAAGGCTCGCGGGTCCTCACCTGCGCTCTGTTCGTGCACGTTGGAAAGAATGCAGGAGTATGGGTTCACTGATTCGGAGATTGTTAATTTTTCTCGACGAGACTTTAAGCCAAAGGATCTACATGAAACTGAACGCCATATGGACTACAGCATTAAGGTTCGATTAATAGCAGGGCAATGTGGCTGATTAGCTTTCCCACAGTCGTCAGTCTAGGCGTACGTAATTGATTATGTGATTTACCGTAAAGGATTTTATGCGGAACTTTCCTAGGTTTGTTTCATTAGCTCTTGCTGGCTCTATTCTTGCTGGTTGCGGCAGTGAGGATTTCACAGGTGCGTATCGTTATAAGATACCCGGTAGCGAGAGGGTAATGGTTCTCAACGTTCACGGTGATGAGGCCGAGATATTTGGAGAGGATGTGAACGACGGTCGCATCAAGCCGCTGGTTAAAATGAATATTTCAGTAAAAAATAAAAAGTTACTCCTTGATGATGTTAATAGTTCCGAGCGCTTGGCCCTCACGCGAAATGTAGATGAGCAGAGTGTCGATTGTCTCAACTGCAAGGTGCTTGGCATCAATGACGCATCGGTTTGGAAGTATGACCCTCAAGGGCCCTATGACGTAGAGCAGATGCTGAAAGACCAAGCACTCAAGGATGAAGAAGCATTAAATGCCGAACTGCTCAAGATGCAGGAGCAAATTTATGAGCAGGCCAAGCGAGACGAAGAAGCCGCCAAACTAGGTCCCTATGAAGGGGATTGGGTTTATCAGAGGACAACGAAACAAGACCCCTTGATCATCATGACTATCTGGCGCAAAAGTCAGATTAAACGCTGGTCGTTCCGATTTGAATCCATGGATCGCATAGGACAGGAAGTACCAGGGTTCGAGGTCTCAGATGTTGGATTGAAGGTCAAAGTTGGCTCTGAGAGCCGCCTATACAACCTCAGCCCTGATAAGCAGATATTGACCTGCGCTAACTGCAATAGGCCTGAGCGCTGGGTCAAGGCTGACCACAAGAAAGACCTAAGCGATCGCCATTACGCTCGACAGATGGCTGGTAATCCGTAAATCGTAAGAGACCCTGTCCAAATTTGCATTGAACAGGGGCTTATTTCGCTACTGTGCGTATCGGAGTTCTGAAATTTGGGCAATTGCCTCCGATACTTATACCAGTTGAGCCGCTTTCAAGAGGAAGAGAGGAATATCTGAGTGTTTTCCTCCCCAGCCGCCGAAACTTTACACCTGATGCGCTCCATGATTTCTTCTCCAAGCTCGCGTGATGTAAAGTCGAACCTGAGCTGGTAAGACTTTTCGCTGCGCTCGGCTTCCCAATACGAAAGCCCCTGATCAAACTGGATGGTCAGTTGATTACCGGAGCGCAGCTTAAGCTGTAGCCGGCGGTAGTGCGGCAAGGTAGGCAGGCTTAGCACCTCTCCCTCGCGGCCGCAGTACGCCAGAGCCTGGCGGAGGGCCTCATCGCGCTCGCGAGCTGAGTGCCAGTCATGCCGGCACTGCCAAGGCGAGCGATTGTCTTCCCGCTGATATTGTCGGCCTAGGATTCGGATAGAGAAATCTGCATCACTCAGCCGTCCGAGCTCGTGGATCACGCTGACCAGCAGATTCACAACTAGCGGGCTGCATACGTAACGGTCGCTGTAAACCAGTTCTGTAATTGGATCCTTGCCTGTGAGGGCATCATTAATCAGGCCATTGGCCTCAGTACCTAGGTGCTCCCAGAACCGACGAGCAAAGTTGTCGAGCGAGCCATCCAGCTGATTGCCGATCTCGATCTTGATCAAGCCAGGGGGTGGGGCCGGCATGAGATCGGCAGCATTCAAGATGCGCTCTGCCTTGAGGTCGGAGGGGGTGCCTCGGATGATCCGTGCACCGGCCTCCGCTAGATCCCATGTGTGGCCAGGTGCGGCCAGGTTCGTATTGTCGCTAGCCCAGGCAATGCAGCCTTGTGGGCCTTGCAGTGAGACATTGAGTGCCAGCGCCCCGAGATCCGGTATGGAATTGTGTAGGCATATCTGTACTCCGTTGAAGGCTAGCTTTGCCAACCATTCCTTTTGGTCTCTTGGCAGGCTGGAAACGGTACTTTCCAGTAAATGTAATTGCACTAGGTGTCCGACGCTTTCCCAACTATGCAGTTGATGCCTCAGGCGGCGTGCGACAGCAAGATCCCACTCTTCGGCGGGTGCAGTGAAGTAAATGGCTACGGTCTTCGCGTTGTCGTCCCTAGTAATCGCTCTTTCGACCGCTTCCTGTAGAGTGGCGATTTCTGCCTGGCTTTTCGGACCAAAGACAGCGAGCTCGGCGGGCAGCGCCAGGCCGGCAAGCCAAGTCTGATTGATCCACTCCAGCGCGACATGACGATTGAGGCGCTCGGCCTCGAAGCGGGTATCGAAGCTGAGCAGGCAGTTCTGGCAGGCATGCGAGCAGTTGCAGCTGTCCAGACGGGCGATGACCTTTCGCCACAGGCTGGCTTCATTCAGCCGCTCCGCGGCCTGGGTGGTGTAGCCACCGCTGCGCAGGTCGAACACCCGGATGGCGCGGGTTGGCTGGCCATCGACCTTGATCGGGTGGCTGTCGCAGCCCAGCTCCTCGCTCTGTATGCCCAGATCGGCGGCAATCGCTTCGCGCAGCGCCACGGCAATCGAATAGGCGGTGACGTCGTCGTTGAGCAGTTCGCCGCTGGAAGGGTTGCGCAGCACCAGTTCCAGCGCATCGGTCAGGCTGTCATGGCCCAAGTGGACGTTCTGCTTGATCTTCCAGCTGTTGTGGCTGCCGGGGCAGATGTTGTCCCTGTCGTCGCTCCTGCCGCCACGCAGGCGGCGGTGCTGCGCCTTCTGGCGGAAGGCAGCCGGCAGATATTGTTCATTCGCTGGCGCAGAGCCGTCAGGGTGGCTGAGCATCGGCTCGGCCTTGCCGCACTCCAGGCAGATGGCAAAGCCCTTCTGGTTGGCGCCCGATGTGTAGTTGAACAGCTGCGCCTGCTGGCTGGCGCGGAACTGGCCGAGTGCCGGGTTGGCCAGGCAGACCCAGCTGGCCGGTACGTTCAGCCAGGGCGCATTGACCGGCACATACTGCAGGCGGCTGATGTCGTTGTGCGGCTCGTCGAAGAAGTCCACGGCAAAGCCGGAGGGCACCAGATATTCGCGAATATTTTCATCTTTGATCGGCTCACCGCACGCCTGGCAGTTGATCTCCCGTCCGGGGTTGATGGCCGTGTTGCTGGCACCGCACTTATTGCAGTGCCAAGCTTTCTTGAACAGCTGCAGCTCCTTGACGTTTTCGGCAGAGGCGGGAGCGTGCCAGTTCAGGGTGATGCCGGAGGACTTGTAGACCAGCCCATCCATGACCAGTTCGGCGCCCGGCGCATATTCGCGCAGGCCGGTGATACGGTCGCGGGAAGCCAGCGAGCGGTAGCGTGCACGGTTGTCCTCGCGCTTGTCGCCTTCCTCCTGCTTCAGGGTCTGCATGCAGCGGTTGTCGAAGCTGACGATATCGGTCGGGAAGCCGTAGCCAGGCAGGAAGCGCCGGTCGGCCAGCTCGCTCAGCAGGTACTCCTTCTCGATGCGGCTGAGCTGTGCCTCCATGGCTCGGTAGGCAGCGGCCTTCTTGTCGGCAATCTGCTGCAGTTGGGCTTCGCTGGCCGAGTATTCCTGCTGCCATGCCTGCATGATCTCTTTCATGCGGCGGCTGGCGTGCTTGAACAGCTCGGGCTGCGGGGTGGTATCGAGGAAGCTGCGGCGGGTGATGTCCTTGAGGGCCTGTCCCACCAGCGTTTCGGTATCGACCGCCTGGTTGTCGCACCACAGGCAGAATCGCGCGGCCAGCGACATAGGCAGTTCGCCGTCGAGGAAGAAGGCACCGGCGGTCATCGACTTGATTTCCTGGGCGGCGACCACGTGCTTGAGCCAGTGCGACAGCAGCCAGGCATTGACGTGGCGCTGTACCAGATCGGGGCTCTGCAGGGACACCTTGGGCATGCGCATGGGCGTGTTGAACGGCCAGAGCGGGTTGTTGAACACGCTCTGGTCGTGCGGGGTGTTCTTGCAGACGGCCAGGGCCAGCGAGCGTCCCTCGCGGCGGCGCCCGGCACGGCCGGCACGCTGCAGATAGTTGGCCGGGTGCGGGGGCACGTTGTTCATCGCCACCACGCTGATGCCGCCGATGTCCACGCCCATTTCCATGGTGGTCGAGCAGCTCAGCAGGTTCAGCCTGCCGGTCTTGAACAGGCCTTCGTAGCTGTCCAGCTTGCTCTTCGGCTGCTGTGCCGAGTGCTCGGCGGCACGGAAGTAGTGGCCCCCCTCGATGATCCGGTCCATGACGTCCGACCAGAGCGCGTCCTTGCGCAGCTGCTGGATCTGCGGCTCGCTGTTCAGCCAAGCGCGGATCGCCAGCAGGCCCTCATCACCCGGCACATGCAGGAGCGCCTCGGGCGGACGCGGCAGGGTGTAGGGCGTCACCTTGACGACCATCTCGCGGTCGGTACGTGGCGTATAGGGACTGAGCTGCTCGAACGGGGTGTTGATGAAGCGCCGCGATACCGGGCACAGGTAGACCGTTTCGGGCAGCCGGAAGCTCAGGTCCTTGAGGTCGAGCTGATAGCCGTCGCCTGACGAAATCAGCAGCTTTGCCTGCTGGGTCAGTACCCGCCAGGCTTCGCTCAGGATCGAGTCGATCTGGTCCTGATGGGCCGCGGTTGACCAGTTGAATGCCTTGCAGAGCAGCAGGATGGCCCGTGACTGGAGGCTGCTGACGGTATTGACGGATGGCCAGCGGGCAAAGCGACTTTGCAGCTTTTCAGGCTTTTCCCCCAGGACCGGCGCCACGACCCATTTGGGGCTGATGCGTGCGCCGATCAGCGACTGCCAGCGTTTGTCGATGTTCAGGAGGGTGTTTTCGCGGACGAAGAAGTCCAGCAGCACCTTCAGGTAGGTGCGCCAAGTGTCGACATCCAGATGTTTGGGCCAGGCCATGGGCTTGCTGGTGATGCTGTCCAGCTTGGGATAGCAGACCTGTACCAGGCCGAGGGTTTCCAGGCTGTTGGCACGCTTCGGGCGGCGATAGAACTCGCGGGCCAGCAGCATGTTGGCCAGGGCGACACTACCCTGCGGGCCGAAGGTGTTCGGTGCGAGGTTGTTGTAGTAGTCGAGCATACCCATCTGCAGCTCCGGCGTGCCGCCCAGATGGTTGGCCATGTCGGTCCAGCTGATTTCCGCGCCTTTGGCCGCTTCAGCTTGCATGTCCAGCAAGGATTGCAAGTGCTTTTGCTCGATACGACTCAATCGCTCTGCTGTTTGAAGGTCTTGCAGGTCCTGCAAGTCCTCTGCGGACAGTCCATTGACGGGTTGTGCCTGCAGCAGGCGCTGATAGATCAGCCCGCGAATCCGGTTGCGCTCGGAGTCCTGCTGCAGCTTGACGGCAATCCGTGCGGTGCCCTGGCGGCTGTCGGTGAAGGAGATCAGCTTGCGGCCCTGGAACGGCTTGCCGGTCGGCATCGGATCCGGCGGGCAGAACTCCAGCAGGGTGCCGATCACCGTGCTGAGGGTGAAGGGCGTACCGATGCGCGCGGGGCGCAGCAGGCTGCGGCCCTGGATATTGGCGCCACAGCAGGGGCATTCGTTCTTGGCAGTGCGGAAGAGCTGCAGCTCGATGCCACCATCCGCCGGACGATTGGGCGTCAGTCGGTGAGTGGCGCGATCGAGGAAGTCGGCACTGCCTTTCTTGACGGCGCGATTGGTGATCAGGATCTGGATGGATGACACAGTATCCTTATCCTTGGTCTGATCATCGGCCTCCGTGGCTTCATCTTCGAGAGCGAACTCGTCGTCCTGTTGCTGTGTCGGATCGACCAGAGCACTGCTACTGCTTTTGGTGGCCGCCTGCAGGAAGCTCTCGTTGCACTCCTCGCAGGACACCAGTGGCATCAGCGGCGCGCCGCAGCGGCAGTGAGTCCGCTCCTCCAGATAGACCATGCCGAACGGCCAGTCGGCATGTGCCAGCGCGGTGCCGGCCTTGTGGCTGCAGTTGCGGTCCACGCAGGCGCGGATTGCCGGAATCACGTTATGGAACAGGTGTGCGCGCAGCGGCAGGAAGGACAGCCCTTCGGCACTCTTGGTGCCGGACAGCAGATCCAGCCAGGCGAGCACCTGCGCCGAGGGTAGACCGGACTCACGGATCAGCCCTTGCAGGCTTTGTGGTTTCACCTGGCCATTAGGCATGAACAGGGCGCGCAGCCGCCGAGCGGTGGGGCTGGCCTCCAGACGCTGGTAGCGCAGCGCCGACTGTTCCTGGTCCGCCTCGATGGCGCCGATGGCTTCAGGGGTGTCCTGCTCGGCAACCAGGGTGGCGTTCAGCAGCGCCGGGATATCCCGATGTCCCTGCACGACATGCACCTGCTGCGGATCCACTCCGCCGATATCGGCGAGGAAGGTGCGCAGGCTCTCGATGGTCTGGGTATCCGAGCCGAAGGTGGCCGAGGTTGCCACGAAGCGCACATCCTGCGGCTTGACCTGGAAGGCCAGCATCACCCGGCGCAGCAGCAGCGCCATCTCCGCGGCCTGGGAGCCGATGTGGGTGTGCGCCTCGTCCAGACTGATCCAGCGCAGCTTGCCGGCCGACTTCTGCAGGATCGGCTCGTCATCCTTGCGGATGAGCATGTACTCCAGCATGGTCGCGTTGGTCACCAGCAGTTGCGGCGGGCTGGCGCGCAGGCTCTTGCGGTCGATCACCTGGCCATCGTACTGCTGGTCTCTATTCCTGCGTTCGTTCTCCAGGGCACCGGTGTATAGACAATGGCGAATCTGTCCGCCGAATCCGTGGGTCCAGGCATCCAGGCGGTTCTGTTGCGAGTTGATCAGGGCGTTTAAAGGGTAGATGAACAGGGCGCGGACACCCTCCGGGTCTTCGCCAGCGTCGATTTCCTTGGCCAGCTGGCTGAGGACCGGTACCAGGAAACACTCGGTTTTGCCCGAGCCGGTGCCGCTGGTCACCACCAGTGATTGCGGCTCGGGACGGTTGAGAATCTCCCAGGCCGCCAACTGGTGGGTGAAAGGATGGCGATTGCTGGGGAAGGCATATTCCTCTGCAAGATCATGGGGCTCCTTGGGCGGGGCCGCCATGGCTTCGGCAAGGCGTCGGTGTAGTAGGTTACCGCCGGCCAGCGAACTCATGGTTTCAGAGCTTTCCTGCCAGCCGAAGGTCGGCTCGAAGACTGGGTCGGCCAGCCAGGCGCCCGGAGTGCCGGGGGCAGCGGTCAGCTGATCATGCAGGAACTGCCGCAGCTGCGGATTGCCGAGGCTGAGCAGGCCCTGGGCGGCCCGCTCGCTGCGGGTGCTCAGGTTGCCGGTGAGGGCGGAGAAATAGTTCTTCTGATAGAGCATGGGATTCACTTCTGCATCGAGGCGGCTTGCGCCATGGCCAGGCCGAGTTGATAGGCCGAGTCAAACCAGACGCTATCGAACTGGCGAGCATTTCTGAGGCTGAACAGGCGTGCCGGGTCGGCTTGCCATTGCTGCCCGCGGCCAGCGTAGGTATCGAAGGCGGCCATGAAGGGCAGCATGACCGTGGCCAACTTGAAGTCGTTGGCAGGGAGCTTGCTGCAGCGGAGGAGCATTTGCCCGTGGGGCGTTTTCAGGAAGGCTCCTATATCCGTATTGCCGCTGCCGGGGTATTGATGGGTTTCGGCAGGGTTCCGCCGGAACATCTGCTGCATGGCCGAGTGCTCGCCATCAAACAGGTGCGACTGCCAGGAGGCGGTGAGCATCGCCGGGTTTTTCAGGAAGAACCCCACATCCGGGCTTTGCAGATCGAAGGAGTGGTGCAGGCCCTGATCGAAGATAAAGCGCAGCGCGGGCTGCCAGCGAGACAGGAACTGGCTCTTACTCTGGATGTCGGTGCGGATCAGCGACAGTAGCCGGGGATTGTCGACGGCCAGCTGTTGGCGCAATGTCGCAAAGGTGTCGAACCAGTGCTCCGGGGCAATCAGCAGCCACTCGAAGGGCAGCTCGCAGGGCAGGCGCTCGGCCAGGCGGCTGGAGAAATCGTCCAGCCGCAGGGTGGCCATGGCCAGCGCTTGCGGCTCGCGGATCAGTGCCTGGCAGATATCCAGGCTGGCCAGCGGCAGATGGTGCAGCCGGTCCAGCAGCAGCTCCAGCGTCTGCCAGTCCTCGGCTTCCGGATCCGCGGCCATGGCGCGCAGCGCGGCTCGGAGCAGGCGCATGCGCTCTTCACCATCGGCTTCGCAGAGCGCGTCGCGCAGCGGGGTCAGGGGCTTCGACAGTTGTCTCACGGTCGGCGGCACGACGGTCGGACGGCTGTGCAGTTTGGAGTCGTCGGGGGTGTACAGCAGCCAGGGACCAACCGCATCGGTCGGCAGGCTGACCAGCCAGTTGCCGGTGAACACCTGCTCGGAGAAATGCAGCGGCAGGCTGACTGGGTCATGTTCCGGCTCGGCCAGAGGCAGGGCCAGTATCAGGCCCTCGGCCTGGGACTGCTCGGGCAGGAGATCACGAGCGCCATCGCTCAGGGAGGCCATTTCTTTTTGGCTGTGCAGGCGGATGCGCGTCGAGTAGCGGCCCACCTGCAGGCGGGCGTGGGTCTGGTGGGCGTGGATCAGCTCCAGCTGCACGGTATGATCGAGTCCGGGGTGGCAGGACATCATCTGCTGGATTGCCGGAATCAGCTCGAACAGACGGATTTCGCGGATCCCGGTGTAGCGAATTTCCTGCGACAGGGTGGAGCGTGAGTCGGTGCCGCCGGAGGTCAGGCGAATCTGCCAGTTCTCGGCGCCCTGTGTCGACATCAATACCGCACGGCATCCGATCAGCTCTTCGATGGTCAGGGCCTGATTCAGCTTGAGAGGAGTGTCGTTGCGCAGCAGCGTGACGCCATAGCCGGGGAAGGGCAGAGTGAGCTTCTGCTCGCCGTCGGGCCACTGCAGGCACAGCGGAACCGTGGTGGCCGGCCGGCTGCCGGTGCTCTTCAGCCGCAGGGCCAGGCCTGTTCCATCATGGCGGCGCTCCAGCGCGATCTGTTCGCTCTCGCAGCGCACGGGCACATCAGGCCAGTGGTGAAGGCGAATGCTGCCCTCGAGGGTAGTGGCGCCCGGCGCGTAGGTGATGGAGGCTTCGTCCGGGAGAAGCACGGCGCGGGTGTTCAGCAGGCGCTGGCCATCCTTGCGCCAGATCAGCCGGCACAGCCCCGGCGCCCGGGCTTGGGCGAGCGGCAGCTCCTTGCCCTGCGTGCGGACAAACAGCTCATGGGCGGGCGCATAGCTGGAAAAGCCCGTTCCCTGCTCAATGCGTAGGCGCGGCGTGCCACGGAACAGCAGCCCCGGCACGGAGAGCGCCTCCAGACTGTTGCCATGCCAGTAGGCTTCCGGGTGGCGGGTAGCGCTGGCGCTGATGGTGACAACGAAGGGCTGTTGTTTGTACGTGAGCCGGGTGGTACCGGCGGGAAGTTCCATCAGCATTTGCCCGTCGGCCAGGCAGTCATGCAGCTCGCGAGCCTCGCCTTCTTCGGCATACACGATGGTTCTTGCCGGCATGGCCGCCAGTGCCGACTCGCCCTTGACCAGCGCATCGCCCTGGGCGAGCAGGCGGGCAAAGGGGTAGGTATTCTCGAAGATCAGCGGCTCGTCATGGCTCAAGGCTTCGCCGCCCGGTAGGTTGGCAATGTGCAGGGTGGCGCCCCAGCGGCTGACGATCAGCTGCGCGGCATTGTGCAGGCTGTGGATGGCCGGCAGCGGCCTGGCGATCAGCTGGTATTCCTCGTCTCTAAGCAGGGCTTCGCCGACCAGGTATTCCCGCTCGCCGATGCGCAGCAGGAGCTGGAAGTGTGGCGGCAGCGCATCCACGGCCATCCCCAGCGCCTCGGCAACCTGATCGCGCCTGGCCTGAGCCTGCATCACGAAGGACTGCTCGTAGACGGGTATGGAGCCATCGGAACTGAAGCGCAGGCCGCGCTGGATCTGGAAAGGAGGCCGCCGCGACTGGGGCGTGATGCTGACTGTATCCCGGACCAGACCCTTGATCAGGCTGGCGGCGGCCTGGGAATCGAGGGCGATGGGGAAGAGCTCTTCCCAGTGAGGGCACTCTTCCTGCAGCCGGGCGATTGGGTCTTGGGCGCCCTGCAGGGCATAGGCCTTGCGGATGTGCAGCACCGCCTTGACCAAGCTGTCGAGCAGTTCGTAGACCGGCGCCTGCTGGTAGCAGGCGGGCAAAAGCTCGGCCTGGGCCTCGATGGCCTGGCGCAGATGCTCATCCTGCAGGCGGTATTCCAGTGCCTGCTCAGTGACCATGCGTAGCAGGCGGGATAACCCGCCCTGTGCCGACTCGACAAGGCGCATGGGCAGGCCGCCATTCACCGCGACCAGGCCGATGAAACGTTTGCCTTCACTTTTTATAGTGGTTTGCAGACGCCACTGACGACGCCCATCAATTACCAGGCTGCGGGTCTTCTCATGAGCTACCTTTCTCTGGCCGGCTGCCTCGCACAGTGGTCCCCAGCGCCATGCTCCCCCTGGATATTCGCGCTTCCACCATTCGGCCGCAAAAAGTAGCCAGGCCTGAGCATATTCGGGGTGCGCGTGTTGCCCTAGGTTGAGCCCATGCAAGAGCTGGCGCAGTGTCTCGAATTCTTCTGATGAGGTCTTATAGGCGAATAGGGGACGACCATCCGGCTCTTGCAGTCCACGCCTAGATAAAAAATCTGAAATCCATTGGACAAGCGGCACACATAATTCCTTTTTTGTGAACGAGTGAGCTGCCTCAAAGGCTGTCCTTGGATCGTGTCCTTTTTTCAGTCTTAAAACAAGGCGACGGATTCATCCGGCTTGTGGGGGCTGGAGATGAAGTGCATTGATGGATGCACGTGAATCAAGAGATGCTCAGCCTCCGTTCAGCAAGGCAGCCGCCATACCGTCCAGTCGTTTTTTTGTCTTTTCCCATTGCGGCATGACCTGCTGCATAAGGCGGTAGAACCGCTCACTGTGGTTGTGTTCGGCGATGTGGCAAAGCTCATGCAAGATCACATAGTCGATGCACTCGCGGGATGCTTTAACCAAGTGGGGATTGAGCGTGATACGGCCCGCAGGTGAACAACTGCCCCACTGTGTCTGCATGCTTAGGATGCGCAGTGGCGGCTTGGCTGCAACCCAAAGGGCTTGTTGCAAGACAGCGTCTAGACGTCGATCAAACACCTCACGGGCGCGAGCTTTGTACCAGGCGTAAAGGAGTGCGCGGATCTTGTCTGCCGACTTGACCCGAACAGAAACCTCCAGCTTGCCCCGCAACAAACGCACCTGCTGTAGCTCATCAGGCGCCTCAATCACCTTGAGCACATACTGCTTGCCTAAGTAGTAGTGGCTTTCCCCGCTGACGTACTGCCGCGGGCGAACGTGGGTTAGCTGAGCACGGAACTCACGAAGCTGCTCATAGATCCAGCGACCGCGTCGTTTCAGCGCGGCCAATACCTGTTCATCGCTGGCCCCATCCGGCGCACTGACGCGCACGCGGCAGTCCGGATCGACTTTGATCAGAATGCGTGAAACATCGCGAGCCCTTCGCGTCCTTTCAACCTGTATCAACTCATCGGCATAGTGGAAGCTCAGCCAGCTCGACACTGCGGAGGCAGGTGGAGCGCTCATGACGATGGGTACACTCATAAGCCGGACAAGCCTACTCGCGTGATTTGCACCACCCACTCAACCATGGCCTTCGCCTGATCCATGCCAGCGCCCACCGCTTTGCACTCCTTGAAGAGCAGCGGCAGTAGCTTCTTGCGAATATCGCTCTCAATATTTTGTGGGTTGATTGAATGCTCAGCCACTGAGGTCGTGACCATTTCATCCAGGCTGAAAGCTAGTTTTACCCAGTGCTCCTGTGCCTGTTCATCAGCTGAAACCAAGGCCTCAGGAAGGCTCTTCTTGAAAATGCCGAAGTACGCCTGGGCATGCCGGTTACCCGCAAACACATCGGGCAGCTCATCGAGCTTGCGGGCCTGCACCTTCTGCTCAAATTCGTGGAATAGCAGGTATTGCTTAAGCGGGTGGTCAAATAGCTTTGCTGCCTCTTCGATGGCCTGGCGCAGCAGTTTGGAGAACGCTTCTTGGGCGTAGGGGTCATCACGCAACTCCTGCTCAATCATCTTGCTGACGCGGGTCTTGATGATGTCTGTTTCGTTGCGTGTCTTTTCCTCGCTCCACTGTTCAGGCTTTTGCTGCCCCATCTTGCCGACTTCATAAACTCCGCCGGGGTCTTTCACCTCGACGCCTACCACATGCTTATCCAGCAGCTTACGTACCTGCTCGGCATACTGGTCGTAGTTCACCGTTTCACCGGCATCTTGTTTGGCGAGTTGGCGCAGACTGGAGAACTGTTTAAGGGTTTCCTTGTAATGAGCGCGGTCGGCATTGCTGAAGCTGGTGTCCTCGAAGAAGGATGCTGACTGCAAAGCGACCTTTAGGCAGGTAGCGAACTCGGTCAGCGCTTCGTAGAAGTCGTCGCGTACCTTGAGATTCACATCAACCAGCTCCCCATCGCGCTCTTGAATCCTGGGCACCAGCACTTGGCGTAGCTGTTCGATATCACCTTTGTTTTTCACATCGGAGAAGATCGCCCAGAGGTTCTTATGCAGCTGGGGTAGCCGTTTGTACTCGCTGCTCATCTGGTTGTAGAGGCCAGCGATGTCATTGATGTCATAGCCGCCCTGAGTGCGGGAGGCCAGATCCTGATACTTTTGGATCGTGGTATCCAGCTCGGAAAGGATGCCCCTGTAGTCGATCAGCAGGCCGAACTTCTTCAGTGGGTGCAGGCGGTTTACCCGAGCAATCGCCTGGATCAGGTTGTGCTCCTTAAGTGGCTTGTCGATGTAGAGCACGGTATTTTTCGGCTCATCGAATCCCGTCAGCAGCTTGTCCACCACTATCAGGAGCTTGAGAGAGTCATCCTTGTCGAATCGCTCGATCAATTGCTTGGTGTAGATCTGCTCATCCGTACTGCCGACGTTTTTCTTCCACCACTGGGTTACCTCGGGTGAGGCCGATTCATCCACATCGGTGTTGCCCTCACGGCTATCCGGCGGGCTCATCACAACGGCGCTCTCGAACAAGCCTGCCTCATCCAGATACTGCTTGTATTTGATTGCCGAGGCCTTGCTGTCGCAGGCCAATTGACCCTTCAGCCCCTCGTCGATGTTCTTCACGAAGTGGTTAGCAATATCTAGAGCTATCAGGCGAATACGGTCATCCGCGCTATAGATTTGCCCCTTCTTGGCGAACTTGCGCTTGAGGTCGGCTTTCTGCTGCTCGTTTAGCCCTTCAGTGATTCGCTCAAACCAACTGTCGATGGCGCGCGCATTTACATCCAGATCAGGTATGCGCTCTTCATAGAGCAACGGTGTCACAGCCTGATCCTCCACTGCGCGCTGCATGGTGTAGGCATGCACGATGGGGCCAAACTTGTTCGTCGTCTTATCGTCCTTGAGCAGCGGTGTGCCGGTAAACGCGACAAAGGCCGCATTGGGCAGTGCCTGCTTCATGCGGATATGGTTTTCACCACCTTGGCTACGGTGACCCTCATCGATAAGCACGATGATGTTGGCACTGGTGTTCACGCACTGTGGCAGCTTGGTAGCGCTGTTGAACTTCTGGATCAGCGAGAAAATGATGCGCTCGTTGCCCTTACCGATTTGCTCAGCCAAGCGCGTGCCGGAAGTGGCCATGGCAGCCTCGCGATCCTTCTTGCCAGCCAGTTCGCCGCCCGAGGCAAACGTTTTGCTCAGCTGGCTTTCCAGGTCAACCCGGTCGGTGACCATCACAATGCGGCACTGCTTGAGAGAGTCATGCAGGATCAGCGCCTTGCTCAGAAAAACCATGGTGAATGATTTGCCCGAGCCGGTTGTATGCCAGATGACACCACCTTCACGACCGCCGTCTTTGCGTTTCTGATTGATCCGTTCAATCAGCCGTTTGATGCCGAAAACCTGTTGGTAACGCGCGACGATCTTGCCGGCCTTCTTGTCGAACAAGGTGAAGAAACGAGTCATCTCCAGCAGCCTGGCTGGGGACAATAGGCTAATGAGCAACTGATCTTGGCCTGTCAGTGCGAGCTCGCCGCCAGCGATCAGGTTTTCGTACCAGTGCAGATCAGCCGCTGGGCGATGGCTGAAAATTGCCGCCTTCTGCACACCAGTCAGTTGGCGATTCTTTAGCGTGTACAACTCAGAGGTAGAGATATCCTCTTCGCGCCAGGCCGCC
Source organism: Pseudomonas sp. NBRC 111131 (assembly GCF_001320525.1). Classification (NCBI taxonomy): domain Bacteria; kingdom Pseudomonadati; phylum Pseudomonadota; class Gammaproteobacteria; order Pseudomonadales; family Pseudomonadaceae; genus Pseudomonas; species Pseudomonas sp. NBRC 111131. The sequence continues at coordinate 78,301 of NZ_BCBH01000021.1, forward strand.
CAGAACTTAGCTGGCGTGCCGCAGGTGGCATAGCGCCCATCGCTGCCATTGATCGACAGCAGTAGCTGGCTATAGGCGAACAGTTTGGGAATTTCGTCATGGCGCTGGTTGCGCAGGCTTTGCGAAACGCCTTCGTCGATTGTCGGGCCTTTTTGTGCATTGCCATCCGGGCGCTTGGCCTCGATTACGACCAGAGGAATGCCATTGACGAAGCAAACGATATCCGGCCTGCGCGCTTCCACACCGCCGCTGCGGAGCACGCGAAATTCTTCAGTGAAGATAAAACTGTTGTTGGCTGGATTGTGCCAGTCGATCAGCGCCACGGTTGGGCTGGCCTTTTTACCATCCACGAACTCCGTCACCGAGATGCCATACAGCAGATGGTTATAGAGCCGTTCGTTTGCAGCCATCAATCCTTCATTGAGTGCAGGGCTGCACACTTCACTGATCAGGTTGTCGATAGCTTTTGCGGAAAGCGGGTACTCACCGCCTCCAAACAGGAAGCGCCGCTTACTCAGCTGCTCACGCAGCACATCACGCAGCACCACGTCATCGCTCTTACCGGCCCGCGCAGCCAGAGCGTGCTCGGGTGACATGAATTCCCAGCCGAGGTTGCAGAGCAGCGCCAGAGCAGGAAGCTTTGCGCTGTACTCCTCCTGAAATTTCGGTGTTGGTGTCATGCGCTGTGATTCTCCGGGCGGCCATCCAGTTTTCGCTGAAAACCAATCAGCTCATGAATCTGGCTGCTGTGTGGGTCATAGACCCATTCATGATCAAAAAGGCTGGTTAAACGCTGAGTCATAAAGCAATCGCCTACGACCAGGGAATAGAAGCGGTTGCCATGAGTACGCTGCTGCTCAATTTGCTGGCGTAAATGCTCTGGCAAGCTAGCCATGATGAAGTCTGAAATCATCAACAGGTCTGCTCGTTCATAGGCTTCGCTTTTCATCACACCCAACGCATGATCCAATGCCGGGATCGCATCCGTACCGCCGTGAAAGGACATGCCCAGAAACTTGATCAATGCCTCCATACCAAAGTCGTCGCCAAGATCAAGCGTCTCGATGCCGGTGGAAAAATTAATCAAATAGCATGCTCGCTTTTGCTGCCTGGCCTTGCCTGCAATGAAGAGCGCCACGGCTTTGGCAACCGTCTCAGGCATACCGCTCATAGAGCCGCTGGTGTCGACACAGATCACCATTGGCCCTTGTTTAGCTGCCTCTTCAACGCTACGCAGCTCTTCTTTTTGGTGATGTTGCTGCACGCGCTGAATGCCCTGCATGTCAAAACACATCAGGCGTGACTCGACATACTTGAGGTCGAAAAGAATGGACGTTTCGGGGTCAGCCAGAAGTGCCAACTCGCTGGGCAGCACATGCTCGATGTCACGCCCTAGGCGAATGCCGATGATCTCTTCTCGCGAATTGATATCCGGTAACTCAATGTCTTGCGTATAGCGCACCTGGGCTCGCTCGATACGCTCGGATAACTCCAGCTGGCGTAGCTTGCCCAGCAAATCACATAGCGACCGAACACCCGGATCATTGGCCAAGTAGTTAGCCCACCGCTTAAAGCGCTCGATCTCTTGTGCAGAGAAATTGCCTTTGGACAGGTCAAGGAATATACCCGGGTCCAACCCCAGCATTTCCAACTGCTGTTGAAGCTGTTGCAGTAACTGCAGAAATACCTCGAGCTCCTCCATGAACTGCCGGCGCAGCATGGATATGCGCTCAAGCTCCCACTCGGCCCGCGCTTTATCTAGCGCCTTTTGCCATTCATCTCGCAAAAGGCGGGCACTTACGGTGCTATCGGCCTGACGTTTTTTGGTAACTGTTTGAGAGGCCGTCACCGCTGCTAGCTCACGCTGCCAAAAAGATTGATTGTCCGGCAGTTTGGCTACACGACAGAGCGCAACATACTCCGCAACAGCTGCTGCCAGTTCTGCACTCGAAACAGGGGAAGACTGGTTCCGGGTTTTCCAGTTCGATAGCTGCTGCTCATATAGCGCAAAGGGGAACTCAGCTTTCAGCTCTTCAGCCGAGGCCAGCTGCCACAGCCGAATCCTCTCTGCTACGTGACCTGCAATCGAATCAGAGTCTCTTAATAGCGACGCGAAGATACGCTGAGCATTATCGCTAACATCCTTGGCAGCACTAGCCAGTAGATCTAGCGGCATAATTCTTCCAGCCGTTCGCAGTCTTTGATACGAAGTTGCAAACCTTCGATTTGTAGTGCTATTCCCGAAATTGCTAGAGAAATCTTATCTGCCGGCACAAAAGGCGAGCTCAGCTTAGTCTCGTAGGCTTTAAATTTTTTCTCTACTTTTTTCAGAGTGAAAGAGAGCTTCTCGCGAATTTCACTCACCGAAGAGGAAAGGGAGGTGATTAATCGTATATTAATATCCTCCTTTCTGTCGCCTTTGTGAAAAAGAACTTCAGGCGTGAACTTAATGCTCAGGTAATCCACGTGGCCGTTAGATAAGGTGATCTGACAGGTTCCTTGTCCGTCAAATTTGCACTTAACACTTTTCTGTTCATTACCTTTACTGTCTAGCGGGTGGAACTCGTCTTTTGTCTTGAGTCTATCTTTTGCGATGAATATCTCAAATGCTTTTTCGTAGTTGCTGTAGTAGCTGTTTTTGGGCTTGAAGGTGCCTTTGCATTGAAAGAAATCCTTGTTGGAGAGCTTTACCGTTTTGTAAATATCAGCAGAATGGAAAAGCTCCTTCTTTATCTCCTTGTCTAGTGCGTCTTTCTCTTTATCCAGTGCAGCCAAATCTATACCACTATCAAACCCACAGGCCTTTACCGCCTCCGCAACGATATCCCAGACAGCCTGACGATTTTCTTCATGAGTCCACAGGCAGTGCTGCAGCAGCAAGGCGTCACTATGGTTGGTTTCCTTGCGATCATTAAAAAAGGCTGCTGCCTTCATAAGCATCGCTGCGCGCTGCCAGCGGCGGTCGGAGACATAAACCTTGAGCGTTTCGTATTGCTGCTCCAGCTGTTCGCGGATCAAGTGAATGATGGTTAGCGTCTCAGCAGACAGCTTGACCTGATGCAATTGCGCCATCCACTCAGCCCATTCGCTGGACTTCACCTGTTGAGCCGAGGGGATATCGATTTTGGCTTCGGTCGGTTTGCTATTAAGTAGCTGATCGAAGTGCTGGGCTTCACGAATGGGCCCCACCATCAGCCTCACAATAAAGCGGTCATACAAGGCTTCTAGGCCTTGATTGGCATCTGGCGTTTCGTTGGATGCAGCAATCAGGGCCTTGAGTGGGGCTTTCTCAATGGCTTCACCATTACGGAACACATGCTCGTTAATCAACGTCAGCAGGGTATTCAAAATAGCTGGGCTGGACTTCCAGATTTCATCAAGGAAGGCGAAATCGGCCTTGGGCAGATAACTATCTGTTTTGCGAATGTAGCGATCTTCTTTCAGCGCTTTTATGGACACAGGGCCAAACACCTCTTCAGGTGTGCTGAAGCGGTTCATCAGGTATTCGAAATAGGTTGGCTGCTCAAAGGCGCAGGCTATACGGCGAGAAATCAGACTCTTGGCCGTGCCGGGTGGCCCGTATAAAAATGTATTCTGCCCGCAGAGTGCTCCCAGCAGGGATACCGCGATGATCTCTTCACGCTCAAACATGCCCGCGCTTACGCTGGCGACCAAATCCCCGATACGCTTTTGCAAACCCACATCCAACTCCTTGCAATCACTCGGCAGCCCTCATGGCTACCACATGGTCAAAAGCCGCCAGGTAATCTGACAGACAATGTAACTAAGCCTCAGTGTGCTGACCGACTTGCGCACGTATTCCGTTTTCGAAAGTCATCAGCAGCTTCATTTTCTCAACGATCAGGCCAAGCACTTCCTCTTCATCAAAGTGATCCAGCACCCAGCTAAAACCCAGGATGCTGTTGTTCTTCCCCTCACTCCATACCTTGGTTTCGTTTCCCGTGAAGAGCTTTCGGCCCTGCTCTTGCAGCGTCTCATCAACATCACACAGGTATACCCGTACCGATGGCTTCATCGTGCTGTTGGCACCGCTCAGGTAGAGCACAACGTCAGACCACGTTTTCCAGTTGTCGGAGGCATAACGCAGTGCGGGGCCATTCTTCCAATTGTGCCGCCGGGTATAACGCGCATAGCCGGGCACCTCGGCATCGAGCTTGTCGAGCACCTTAGCGTCGAGGGCATCAATGACCTGGTCCTTGAGGCGCGTCAGCTTGTTGATTTGATGCAGGTGCTCGATAACAAAGTTGACGGCTTTGGCGTCCATGGCCTTCTCCACAGTGATGTTTTCCAGATGCAGCAGGAAGTCGCGGGCAAACACCTGCCACTTATCTACAGGATGAGTCAGCATGCGCTGAGCCAGTTGCTGACGTGCAGCGTCAATAAATTTCGCATAACTCAGGCCATGCCATGCGGCCCGCACGCTTTTGCCTGATGGTGAGAGCACGGCATAAAACAGCGGGCGCTCACCATCGTTGAGTTTGCGCTGAGCGAAGGCTTCATAGTCGGCAAAGGGGTTCACTTGTCCGTGGAAAATCTTGTTTTCCAAGAGCAGATCCCATCCATCACCGGGGAGCACTAGGTCGATTCGGTTGCTGTTGTGGGTGACCACCTCGCGCTGGGGTGCCGCTCGCAAACTAGGCGTCAGCGTTGAGGTATTGGGCAGGCAATTCAGCAGCGCAGTGAGGAAGCACTCCTCCAATCCATGCACCTGCGCTGGGTTGAGGAAGAACGCCAGCAAATCCGTGGTGGGGTTTTCGTAATAGCCGCGCCCACCCAAGGCAAAAATGCTCGGCTCTCGCTCAGGCTGATAAAAGCGCTCGGCCTTCGCCAGCAGTGCGCGCAGTTGTTCCAAATCCATGGTGTAACTCCCTGATCGAGTGAGCGGGCAATTCGGTCACTTGGATTTCTTCTTTGCACTCAGGCGCTTTTCCAGACGTTCAAGCTCTGCCAGCTCTTGAGCATCGGCGGCCAAAGCCTCGGCGCTGCGGCGGTGTTGGTCAAACGTCTCATAACGCTCATGTGCCACCTGCTTCATCTGCTCGTGGCTGATGCTGCCGGCAGTGCGTAGCAGCGGTTGCTCGTTGAAGGCCATAAAGCTGTCGATGTATTGCCGCCAATCGGCGAGCATCAAGTGCTTACGCTGCTCGGCGCGTAGCTCAGCGAAGTCGAGGAACATGCCGACCAGGCGATTGAGCTGGTCTAGTTCCTCGGCATTCAGGTAGTTCTTGGCCACCACAACATCGGCTTTGCGCACCCGGTCGCCCTTGAAACTAAGCAGGTTCATATTGGGTGCGCTGGCATCGGCGCGCTGCACTATCAGCTCGGCGGCGGTGTGGCCGGTAACGGCGAAGAACAGCTTGTTCTGCACTTCGGCAAACAAGCGGGCGGTGTCCTGCTCATTGGCGCGGTAATCCTCGGCCAGAGTGAAGAGATCACGTACCTTTTGGTAGAAGCGCTTCTCCGAGGCCCGTATGTCACGGATGCGCTTGAGCAGCTCATCGAAGTAGTCCCAGCGGGGCTCCTTCAAGCGGGCGTCGTCCATCACGAAGCCCTTCTGCAGGTACTCACCCAAGGTGCGGGTGGCCCACTGACGAAACTGGGTGCCACGAGTTGAGCGCACCCGGTAGCCCACGGCGATGATCATCGGCAGAGCGTAGTACGCTAGGTTGCGCCTGACTTGGCGCGAGCCCTCGGCTTGAACTGTCAAGTTTTCCTTGACGGTTGCCTCCTCTGTCAACTCGCCCTCAGCGAGGACGTTCTGCACATGCAAGCTGATGTTCTGTTTGCTGGTTTGGTACAGCTCGGCCATTTCTAGTTGCGTCAGCCATACTTGGCCATCCAGTACGCGGAGCACTAGTTGAGCTTCGCCGTCGTCACTGGTGTAAAGGATCAGGTCATTAGCATCCATGTTATTGGCCTCTACCTCTTAGCGTTGAGCGCAGCATCTCTGATGCTCCGGGCATGGTCGGTCCATGCTCCTGCGCCAGTAAGCCGGTTTCGCTGCGGCTGAATAGGGCCTGCAAGACAATATCTCTCGATTCCTTGTCGATCTCTGCTTCGTTAGTGAGTGACAAATATAGGTAGGTTAGCTGCTCACGCTCTTCGGCATCGCGCATAAGGTGGAACGAACTAAACGCCAGCCTCGACAATACCCTCAGCAAGAACGCATACACACCCGCAAGGGAACCGAAAAGGATAACCCCTTGTATCGTGTTGAGCTGAACGGGAGTCTCGCGGCCTTGCAGCCACGTGACAAAGATTTCTTGAAAATTTATCGCTGCGACGATAACCAAAGCAACAATAGCTAGCGTCCAAAGCCCGCCTTGTATTCCATACTTACGCGCCGATTTTGCCCAATATTCGGCAGGTTTTTTCAGTTTCAGCTTTTCTTCATAAGTGCTTTCAAGGGTCGTGACTTTCTCAGTCCATTCGGCTAATTGTCGTTCAAATGCATTGGATTGCGACTTTATCTTTCGGCGGCCTAATGCTTTTTGTACTTTAGCAAGTTTGCTGCTAGAAGCCCTATTCTGTGTATCCCAATCTGTAATTTCAGATTTCAGCTCGCCAAACTCAGTGAATAGTTTGTCTTGGGCGTCGGCGAACTGCGTGCGCAGATGCCCAAGAGACAATTTCTCACCATGGCGGCGCTTTACTATTTGAGAGTCCTGATTGGCAAATTCATAAGCATACATGTAGCCTTTGAAATGCTCGATATTGCTAATATTCTGTACGGATTTTCGAATCGAAAAGTCCAAGAATGCATTAGCTGTATTATCGCCATGTTCTTTGAGGCACTGGACGAATGGTTCAACAAAAGGATGACCACGCCAAAGCCAGTCTCGCTGTAATCGCTGAAAATAGCTTTGCTGAAGCTGCTGTAGCTGACGGCTTAGATCATCGTCGCTCCAGACCTCTATGTTGTCCTTCCAACCCTGAATCGTATCTGCCGCTCGGGTGAATACATCGCCTGCATTCAGATGTGTATGGTTAGCGCTATTTCTATCGGTCTGGACTATCTGTTTACGCTCCTTCCAAAAGCTTGCTTCTGCCTCACAGAACGTCAGAAAGGAACGCAAGCTTAGAAAATTCGTTACATGCCCAGCGCAATCGGTCAGCCGAAAATTAATAGTGCGATCCTTCACATAGCCCCCTTGGCATCAACAGTGACTCTACGCTTGCCGGTAAGTAGCTGCTGCATCAGGGCTTTTTTCTCCTGCTTTAGGCAAGCGAGCTTCTGCTCTAGCGCAATAACCTGCTTGCTGGCGACATGCAGGATATCTGCAATCCGCTCTTGTTCCTCCAGAGAAGGCACCGGAACCTTAGTGTTCATGAACTCACTAGGCTTGATGTTGAGCAGGCCATTGTTGCGAACACCAGTATTGACCAGCTGGCCAAGCTGAGGCTTCAGGTAGTCAGCCTCAAATAGATACTTGAAATAGCGGTGACTAAGACCCGGCTTTAGCTTAAAGCAGACATAAACATGAGGCACTAGGCCGGCGTCAAAAGAATCTAGATCAAATATGCAGCCAAATTCATAGGTCTTGGAGTTTCCTTTGTTGTAAGCAAACTCGCCACGCTTGAGCAGGATATAGCTCTCGACGCTCTTGCCAGCCATAAAGCGATTATATTTTTCATCCTGCCGAACAAATCCGCTGAGGGATGATATGGTAAGCACTGGGTGATCGCCGCCATCAGACTTTCTTTGAATGCGCTCTGCAATTTCGGATATACGCTTGAAGTCCTGCTCCCCATCTTCCTCAGCGCTTTCATGACTGCCAAGCAGCTGCTGCATCAAAGCCTTTTTCTGCTGCAGGCTGTTTTCCAGAAGTTGCTCGGCAGTAGCGATGGCCTGATCCCAAGTGGAGAGAATCTTGGCGATTTTTTCTTGCTCGTGATGGGGTGGTACGGCAATTTTTAGTTTTTTGAAATATGGCAGGCCAATGGTTTTTATGGTTGAGCCCACCGCCTGACGCTCAAACTCTGGTTTCATCATTTGTAGCCAGTTATATAGAAACCAGCTATTCATTTTTTGGCTATTGTCACAGCGCCATGCGATAAAATGCTGGCTGACTGCCATAGGGCTAGCCAGAATGGCACTTTTTCCAACACCCGCATCACGGGACAAAATTACGGTTCCTGCTGGGTGCAGAACAGCAGATGAGTTCTGGATGCCTTCTTCTGAGATCTCCTTATCAGTATTAAAAATGAGTCCTTTGTCTAAATTAAAAGAGTCGGCAAGCGAAACCCATTTTATGCCCCCGTTCCAATAATTGGATTTCTCTTTGTTAGGCGTATGGCCACTGCCGCGAACAGTAAAATTATCGAGGAGGTCATACTTCCAGTCAGTAGGTATGTTGCTTTCTTGAGCGCTACGCACCATAGCCTAGCTCCTTTAAGTACACATCCATCTGCACTTCCAGCTCAGCCAGCTTCGCCTTCAGCTTCTCCCGCTCTTTGCGCACAAGCAGCAAGTCGACTGTTTCCTCTTCTTCAAAGGTATCCACATAGCGAGGGATATTTAGATTGTAATCGTTGTCGCGAATTTCCTGCAGGCTGGCACGGTGGCTGTACTTATCCGAGTTAATGCGGTGGCGATAAGTTACTAGGATGTTTTTGATCTGCTCATCCCCCAGCACGTTCTGGTTTTTACCTGACTTGAAGTCTCGGCTCGCGTCGATAAACAGTACGGTTTCATCGGTCTTGGCTTTGCTGAAGACCAAGATTGCAGCGGGGATGCCGGTGCCGTAGAAAAGCTTCTCCGGTAGGCCGATCACGGCATCCAGAAGGTTTTCCTCGATCAACTGCTGGCGAATCTTGCCTTCGCTGGAGCCGCGGAACAGCACACCGTGAGGCACGATCACCGCCATGCGCCCGGTCTTGGCTTTCAGGGTTTCGACCATGTGCAGGATAAAGGCGAAGTCACCTTTGGTTTTCGGCGGAATACCGCGTTTGAAGCGCCCAAACTGATCGTGCTCGGCTTCGTCATGGCCCCACTTGTCCAGCGAGAACGGCGGGTTAGCGGTGACGATATCGAACTTCAGCAATTGCCCATTGGTATCGAGCAGCTTGGGGTTGCGCAGGGTGTCGCCCCACTCAATCTTGTGGTTGTCCTCGCCATGGAGAAACATGTTCATCTTGGCCAGCGACCAGGTGGAGCCGATCGCTTCCTGGCCATAGAGGGCGTATTGCTTGCTGTTGTGGTGCTCGCGCACCTTGCGCCCGCACTTCATCAGCAGCGAGGCCGAGCCGCAGGCCGGGTCGCAGATGCTGTCGCCCGGTTGCGGGTCGAGCAGTTCGGCGATCAGCTCGGAAACTTCCGGTGGGGTGTAGAACTCACCAGCTTTCTGCCCGCCGCTGGCGGCGAAGTTTTTGATCAGGTACTCGTAGGCGTTGCCAATCACGTCCAGGCTGCCGACGCGGGATGGTTTGAGGTCGAGCTCTTCACGGGCGAAGTCTTCGAGCAGGTGGCGCAGGATGGTGTTCTTCTGCTTCTCCTCGCCCAGCTTGTCGGTGTTGAAGGAGATGTCCTGGAACACGCTCTTGCCGGCATCCTTGAGCTTGGTGCCATTAGCTTCCTCGATGGCATGCAGTGCCTGATCGATGCGCTCGCCATTGCCCGGCTCATAACGTCGATCGTAAAGGGCATAGAAGTTGGCATTGCGCGGTAACACGAAACGCTCGTTCTTGAGCATCTCCTCGATCAGTTCCGGCTCATCGCCGTATTCCATCCTGTAGCTGTCGTAGTGGTCCTGCCAGACATCGCTGATGTACTTGAGGAACAGCATGGTGAGGATGAAATCTTTATAGGTGTCCGCACTGATGGTGCCGCGGAAGGTATCGCAGGCAGCCCACAGCGCCTTGTTGATGTCGTCCTGGTTTACTTTGTCGCTCATGGTTCAATCCTTAATAAGGTGCTGGTAAATGCCTTGCAGCATTTGCTCTCTGTTGGTTTGCAGGCGTGCGATCAGCTCATCCTCTTCGTCCCATAGCGCTTGCAGAGCAATCAGCTTCTGCTGAGTGGCGAGTGGCGGAAGGGGAATCCTCATATCCAGCAAGGACGCTTTGCTGATGGCCTGAATCGCACTGCCGCTGCGCTCAAGGCTTCGCTGGCTTTGAGGCAGATTGATGAGCCAGCACAGGTATTCGGGTAAGACATCCTGTTTTTTTGTGCTGACAATAAAGAACTGGCTGGTGGCAACAACCGGTTGCTGCCCCGTGAAGAGAGCAGCCTTGTTGTTGTCGCCACGGGCGATCACCGCGATGTCGCCTGATTGGAGCAGCGGCGGTGAGGTGCGCGCATCCCAGCTGATGGCCGTTAGCGTGTCCGGCTCAATGGCCGAGCTTTGACGCAGATCCTTGATCTGTAGAACACGGATATCACCAGCAGGGTCATGCTCCAACGCGCCGCGGAAGGTGTATCCAGAACGGACATCGGCCACATCGCTCAATTTGAATGACGGGTTTGGCATAAGTAACTCTGGGTAGAAGCGCCATCCTTGGCGCAGGCGTTCATCAGGCTTCGCAACGCTGATACTGATTTTGTAACCACTGAGTTTTTTCGGCGTCCAGCCCAAACCAGGCGGCGTCTCCCTGCAGCCGGGTTACCAGTAAGCCGTCATCAGCATCCATTGCTGCTTTGAGGTTATCCCTTACCTGAGTGGCGCTCTGGCTCGTGGCAACAATCCAAGTGGACTCCAGCGGCCGACACCAGGTGCCATAGGCTTTGATGCGGTCATACAGGGCTTGGTAGTTACGCTGCTTACGCAGGTCATAGGCGATTTGGTACAGTTTCATAGCTTTAGCTCTCCTAACGGGTCAGTTATTGCAATCGCGGCAGGCTGCCACCTGCCGCACCTCATTTTTATCTCCGTACAGCTCGTACTGAGGTGAGGCGAGATCAATATCGCCTAGCTTGCTGCTGCCGTCAATATTTTTATGCAGTAGGATCTCTATGGAGTTCTTGCTTGGGGTCAGCGGTGCGTCCTCTTCTTTCCGCTTTTGCCGTCGCCTCGTCTGACCTAGCCGTTAGCGTGCGGCCCGATCCCCCTCACCCACAGCGAGCTGACTCGGGGCACGCAAAGCAGCGCCATACTCGCAAGCGTGCCGTCCTCATTTCCCAGTCTGGGATCTGACGAAATTTGCAGCATCTGCGTTAGCGCAGCGAAACATCGAGTTAACGTGTGCCTCGTAAGTAATTGGGAGCGCACGCTGATGAGATGGTTTTTCGTGGTGATGCTTTGCGGTGGTGCAGGTCTCTTGCTAAGCGCCCAATATCAAGTACCGCAATGGTTGCTTTGGCTGCTGCTGGCGCTGGGAACCACGATATGGGGCCTGGCCAAGTGGATGGAACGGCAGGAGGCCAAGACGGAGCGCAGCCATGATCGTGCACACTGACCCGGATTGGTCTGCATGGGATCTCCCAAGACTGCAGGCTTTGCAGCTTCCTGCTCGGCAAACACTGGTTGGCATTGCACCCTAACTGCGCGCTAGGTGGCGGGCGCTGGCGAGCCAGCGGCCCGGGACTTTACGTTTATGGCCAGGAGATAGCGAGATTGACCCTTCCTTATGAAAGAACCCGCGCCATTGTCAAAACCGAGGAATTCCTGCGTGAGCTATCCCGTCATACGGGATTACCGCAGGATATCCGCAGCTATGCGAAAAGCCTGCTCAGGCACTATCCCTCTGCGGCCCAGGTTTTCTCGCTGGGACGCCTTGAGGAATGCCTGGTGAATGAAGCGCTTGAAGTCGAATACCGACAACGAGTGATCGCCTTCCACCAGCCATTGCTCTGCTCTTCGCTGGATTCGACACAATAGCGATGCCCCGCTCCCATTCTGAACAGTCGGTATCTCACCTCGTCACGCAGCGTGTTAAGCGTCTGCGCAGGGGGAGGCCTTTCAGCATCAGGTGTCTTGCTGAGCTTGGTTCGAGCTCGGCCATCTCCAAGGCAGTCGCCCAGCTAGTTCGTGGCGGTGAGCTTGTGCGTGTGTACCGTGGCATCTACATGCGGCCGAAAACCAGCCAATACACCGGCCGGGTTCGTCGTCCTGGGCCTTGGGACTTGCTGAGTCTGATTGCCAGGCAGAGTCGCTGGAAGCTGCAGATTCACGGTGCTGATGCAGTGAGGCAATTCGGGCTGAGCACACAGGTGCCCGTCATACCTATCTATTACACCAGCGGCCCCAGTCGATCTCTGTTTATAGAGAAGGCCGAGATCAGGCTCGTGCATGCTGCTCCGATGGTTATGCAGTGCTCCGGAACAAGGGTCGGGATGGCTATCAGTGCTCTTTATTATCTCGGAAAAGATGGCGCTACTCAGGAGTGCATCGATGCGATTAAAGCAGCACTCCACCCCGGAGAGCTGGCCACCTTGTTGTACTGCAATATGCCCAAATGGATGCGCGTGGCGCTAGCTGAATGAGCCCTGCGCATCAGGTGGTGAGGCCGTCCGTACTCGGTTTAAAGTCTAACTTCGTGGTTAGTTGGCAGTCAGCCATCTGATCTGACTGCCCGTGTTATCTGCTTTGAAGCGAGTCTGCGTTTTATTGCTGGCTCGCCTTGATCCGCGCTTTGCGGATGTAATTCACTGATACACCCAGCTGGCGTGCAAGCTCGGCGTCGGAAACGACACCAAACGCAGATGCAATTTCAGGTGTTATTTTTGGTAACGGACGTTTGTATGCCTGTATTCCAAGCTCGTGACGTTTCTTTTTGACTGGAAAGTTGCTGATATCCAGACGATCAGCGACCTCGGTATCCGGCATCTTCCCGAGCATGGCAATGGCTTCATTGGTCCAGATGTCCTCAAGGGGTTTGAAGCGTTCGCGGGCAGTCTTGGGCTCCTGGATTCTCAGCTCACCTCGCTTTCGCTTGATGCGCTTGATGGAAACTCCGAATTCTTGTGCCAGTTGATAGTTCGTTCTTGTAGCGAGTTGCTCAATCAGCTCAGTCGGCAGCTCAATGTCTTCTGGGTGAAACTCAGGAATGCCAATTGAGTGGCGGTAACGCCGGACAGTGCTCGCTCCAAGGCCAAAGCGCCGCGCTACTTCGCGGTCGCTCATCTTTCCGATGCATGCCTTCCAATCACCCATATGCGTGCTCCTAAAACGAGATGTAGCCAGACAGTTTTGCCTGACCTCGTATTCAGAGTGCGGTCGGGCTACCCCTGATTTTCAGGTTGATGCAGTCGGGATTTGATATCGCTCCATTTCTTCGGCGTGTACGGCGCCCTTCTGATTACGGGCTCAGCGAAGCCCATTTGCTAGTTAAACCCGCGCATGCGCGGAAATTTCAGTGCTTTCTTTGATGGCATCGTTGCAGTGTGTTCGGCGATTTTCCGCGCATGCGCGGAATTAGCAAAAGCGGCCGTTGGCAAAGAGGTCAGTCACCACGTCAATTAGCGAACAAAAAATTTCGTCACAGTCCAATTCACTCCCCTTAATCGGGGGCTCGCGCCTCGCATTGTCTAGTAGTCATATCACTAGAGAGAGGCGTCATGTTGACGATCAAATTACGCGACATCCAAGGAGTGCATCCCGAATTTTCTCGTATTGAGCGAGATCTGGATCTAGCTCCTGTAGGGGTTCCAGATCAGGCTCTGATCCCCAGGGCTATGGCCTTGCGCATCAATATGCTCTACCCGTTGGTCATCAGTAGGCCGGATGCGCTCTGTATCGGCCAAACGACGCTGTATCGATGGCTAAAAACATATATGGATCCAGAAACGCCGGTGCTGTGCATTGAATGGACGGGGGGGCGAATCAAGGATTGTGCCTACCAGCTTGTTCTGATTGAGCGCCTAGTTGCGCCTGCCCTAGCTCAAATTACGCCACAACAGGTACGTGATTTATTTACGCATATAGGATATGCCGCAGAGCAGTGGCCTCACGAGTATCGCAGTCACGCCCACCTATCTCGGCTGGTTGGGGTAAAAACGCTCAAGGGGCGGGAGGGCGAAAAATGAGTAAGCACTCGGCTCTGTTGCTCCTCGCCTCGGAGCAGAGGCAGTCACCACGAATTATTGGCGAAATCCTCAATCTGCTAGGCGCTCATCCTGGGCTCATTGACCTGCCACGCGCCATTGATCAGCTTCTACGAGTGCTCCGCGCATGCAATGTTGGCATGCCGATTGGTTTCGAGAATTCTGATGTGGTCGTGTGGCGTGAGGCGTGCGGATGGATCGTTTCCCTGGCCCGTCAACCAAATATCCGAGAGCGTCTAGGTGAGCAATTTTGGCTAGGAGATAAAGGGTCGGCGAACAATCCTGTTTTACATAAAGGCGTAAAAATATTCGGATTTCCATACGCCACGTTCCTGCACATATTCAGAGACCACGGAAATAAACAGAACTATGAGCGACTGCTCGCACAGTTGCTTGTTGCATCTCAGAAAACCGCTACTAATCGCTTGCTAGACCAGCGTTATGATGTTTACAAGGCCATCGGCCATCTATGCAAGCTGCAAACCGTCTCAATCGCTTCCGAACTAAATATTTGGGGGAGTACTGAGGAGTTCGTGGCGAGTTGCAGAGGTTTTTTACATAGTAAGTCAAGATCAGAGAATGCCGATAGTTTTGCTGCTATCGCCAGATTTGTTCGTTACTGCAACGGCGAGTTGCCACGCGTGGGTGGCGGCGGAGGCGGTCATAGAGGTAAGCGTAAAAGGCAGAGTTTGCCTGAGCTGAACCACTATATCAGTGAGGATGTTCGAGGGTTTGTGCTGGGGGATCCCGATGATCCTGATCAGCTGCCAGGTCATTACGACGTCATCGTTGGACATACCGATACTGCTGGGGGTGATCTGGCCCCCGGAGAAATGAGTCCAGCAACCGAAATTTGGGTACTGGACGATGAGGGCTGTGAGCGGCCATATGTTGCTGATCTGCTAGGCCAACAAAATGTCGAGGCGCATATTGTCCGTAGCCGACAGTTCCTGCCATTTTCATATAACCAGCTCACGCTAATGGAGTTGCGGAATTTATTGTTTGGTGCCAGCGACCTATTCCACTCGTATCTGCAAGAGCTTTCCTACACAAAAGACCCAACTCCGATCCAGCTCCGAATGGAGGCGATTGTTGCTCTGCATATCAGTCTGTGGTTGGGGCAGTCGACGACGCAGATTATCCAGTTATCCATCGTTGATGACGAGACAGATGACGCCGATGGTCTGGCATTGATCCTAGGGGATTCGGCGCAGTTCAGTATGGTAGTTAAGCGCCCAGATTTGGCTGGCGACGATCGTTGGCAGGCCTCTTCTGGTGTCCGACTATCGTTGCTGCGAATTCTATTGCCCGATCTAGCCGGTAGTGCCCAGTTGGTAAAGCAACTGATCAGGACATTTCCTCACTCAGCCAACCAGGTGTTCACTTATCAAACTGAGCAGCTGGACGCCGAGATCAGGGCACTGCTGCTGGAATTGGGTGGGGGGGATCGCCGCTATACGCGAACCAAATTGCGCAGTTATTTGTTCCACCAGATAGTCGCTGATACTCAGGATGTAGCAGCAGCATCCATGCTGTCTGGCGTTGAAATCCCCTCGGCGCAAACCCCGCGCTACTACTTGCAGCTCGATGCCTGTCACCTTCGCAAAATTTACACCACCTCACTGGTGAGAGTGCTGACGCAGGTTTATGCCTGTGCTGGTCTCGCATATGAATATGTCGACCTAAATCCGGACCAACAGGGTGGGGTGGGTGCAACTCATTGCCTGCTGCCTGCAACCATTGCGAGCAATATCAGTGCAATGGCCAGGGTCTTGAGGAGGAAAGCGAACGGGCGTCTCAGCGAGATGGTCGCTTGGCACAACTGTTTCACCCTCTGGACAGTGCAGATGTTTATGTTGGTCACGTCCTGTAGGGCGGTCCGCAACCCTCTGATGCTCATCGACGAATTTGATTCTGTGTTGGGCATGGGCGCGCTGTCAGACAAGGATTCTGACGATCGTCATATGAGTCGGCTGATTTGCATGCCGCCGATGTTGAGGCGGCAAATAACAAGCTACTTCGCGCATTGCGCGTCTATCAGCCGACAATTGATTGGTTATCTGCCACAGGATGAGGAGGATCATCAGTGGTCGCGAGGGTTTTTCCTACAGATTAACCAGGCTGGAATACGCCGCGTTGAGATTGCCCCGAGCAATATCTACGACCAGATGGAGCTGGTCTCTGGTTACACCACGCATCGAGTCAATGCCCACCGGAAATTCACCCGCACGGAACTCACGGAGCGGGGCTGTCCTTCAGAAGCGCTGGCTGCGTTCATGGGGCACTGGCTCAGGGGTGAGGAGCCTCAGGACGCCTATTCGACGTTCTGCCCTGCGGTATACGCCAAGGTTCTAGATGAGTGGATTACCCCACTACTCAGGGAGCTTGGCTGGTCGGCTCTGAGCAGCCAGTGGGTGACAGAATGAACCTGCCCCGTCTAAACAATCAACAGGGCAGTGTTATCTGGTCGGCTCGGCCTCATGAGCCGGAATGGATGCCCGAGATGCGAGCGCTTCTGAAGTCGATTGCCGAGAAGTCCGGTACGGCGTTCGGCAAATGGCTGTTGGGTGAATGTGCCATATACGGGATCTCGACGACACACGTCCGCGAACTGGAGGCACAGCTCGGCAAAAATCACACGTTGCGCAACGTACTGCGCAGCATCACTCAGCGAGTTCGGGACCAAATCCCGGGATTTCCGCTGGCACGAATAGCCATTGCCGTCAGGCGTGCAGCAAACCCGATCAATCCTGACGTCTACACGGCTGAGCGAATTCAACGCAGCAGCCAACTGATTCACGCCCTGCAGCAGGGTCTGAAACTGGATATCGATGCGCTCAGCACGGATGAGCGCATTGGTCTGCTACTAATGAGTGCGGCCTACAACGGCGGATTGCTCGATGTGGCTCAGCTGAATGCCATGCTCAGTACGACGCCAGACAGCATCGAGTGGGTAGCGGGAATTCCCGAGATACGTCTGCCGCTATCGATCCGCGGCAATGCCGTCGCTGAATTTCGGCAGTGGTTCCCTGATCCGGCAACGCTGGCTCTGTTGATACGCTGCGTGGATGATGTTCAAAAAAGCACCGGCAAACTAAAGCGTAGAAATTGGCACATGCGCTGTGTCTGTGCATTCCTGAAGAAGGTTGAGGTACCTGAACAGTATCATCCAGAGAATCCCAGCGACCTGTTTGATTTTCTAAGGATGCAAATGCAGTTGCGGCTGCCGCAGGTGCTGGTGAATTTTGCATGCCGCAAGGGTTTTGTCTCGCAGTCACTGCGCCCCTCATCTTGGGGCAATATTCTCGGCCTAGATGATCTCGAGGACCCTGCGGGGACTTATGACGATGAATCTGTTTCGGATGTAACTGAGGATAACCCTGACCCACCCGCATGGCTGGAGGAACTGCGCGATCGGATCCGGGACAACCTGCCCATAGAGAGCCCTTTGCAAGCGGAGTCTCATGGAGAACTTCCCGGCCTAATCCAGAGTTGGCTTGCCTACATGCTGGGTGGCGCCTCCGCATACGGCCACAGTATTGGGCGAAGCACGATAAAGCGATATACCCAAGTACTAGGCGCAGCACTTTCCTCTCGGTTAGATGGCATAAGCATCTTCGAGCTCGAAATTGACGCGCTCGAACTTGTGTATGAATCCGCACTGGATGCTCAGGCCACAGATAGCAAACGGCGCACCCTGGCCAAGGCAGTCCAGGAGTTTCACACGTTTCTGCAGCGTCGTTACAACTACCCGACAATCAGCCCCTACTCAATCCTAGGCATCGGCAAAGGTGTGACCAGGGTAGATGCTCGCATTATCAGCGAGGAGCAGTACCAATTGGTTATGCAGGCGCTCGGCACATGCGGGCTTGAGCTGCGAACGCCACGTCTGGTGACGGCTGCGAGGCTTTTGTTGATCTTGGGGTTCCGGTTGGGATTGCGGCGTAACGAGGCTCTAAAGCTTCGCCTACGTGATTTGCATCTGCCCGAATTTTCAGCAGCGGAGTGCGCGCATATTCAAGCTCGGCAATCGCATATGCGCAGGCTATCTAAAGATGAACAGGCCAGAATAGAGCTGCCCGTTGACCTGCTCATTCGCCCCCATGCACAGCGTGGGTTGAAAACCCAGAATGCGGTTCGGAGTTTGCCGCTGCGTGAGCTGCTTGAGCCCGATGAGCTCACATTGCTGATCGACTGGTATCGAGAGCGGCAGCAGGAAGAAAGCCAAAATTCAACGTCGGAATTCCTGTTCTGCATCCCACAGCTGAGAACTCAGTGGGTCAGCGAGAGCTGCCTGTTCCCAGCTCTACATGACTGCATGCGAGCAGTCACGGGTTCCGAGTTCCTGCATTACCATCACCTGCGCCATTCCTGCGCCACGTGGTTTTTGCTCAAGTTGATGGGTGCGCAGAATGCGCTATCACCAGAGCTGGTTTTCAAAGATCTGCCCCTTACCACTCGCTGGCTCAGAGATGACCTCAGGTTGCGTAAGGCGATGTTGCCTGTAGAGGGCCCCACCCGGCGAATCGTCCATATTGTCAGTGCCATCCTCGGGCATGGCAGCCCAAAAACCACACTGTTGCACTACGTCCATAGCCTGCCTCAGATCATGGCAATGATGTGGCAATGGAATCCCCAGAACTGGATATTCAACGCCGCAAACGTCGCCAAGATAGCCGAGGTAAGCCAACCCACCATGAGCACTGAGCCCCGTGGAGGCATTTCAGCTGAGTGCGGCGTGCTACTCGACATCATCGGTCGCATTAGACCCCTGAAGGAGCGTAAGCGTGCTCGGAAGAAGGCGAGTCGAGGCCAGGCTGAACAGGTGGAGCAGAACTGGGCGATTGGGCGAATTCTGGCTATCGAGTCGATGCTGGCGTATGCCTCATATGCCGAGCAGACAGGTCGAGCGGTCAATCTCGACTGGGTCGAGTTTTCTGCCGAGGCGCGTGAAATGATGCTTGAGCGGGCACGCTGTATCCGCGATATGCAACAGCGACCGGGAGCAAGCAGCTCAAGCCCTAAACACAGGCTGCAACCTGCTCTGTATGCAGAAGGTTCGTCGTATCTGTCGCTGTTGCCCTCGCCTCCAAAGCATGGTGGGCGTGAGGCTGTGGCCGAGTATGCGCAGCGCCTCTACGACCTGCTCGAAGGCCCCGACAGCGAACGCGCCCAGCGCGTGATTGATGATTTTGTTGAGCGCTGTTGGATGACTGAAACCACGCTGCGATTCCAGCGTAACCGTGACGAGGACCATGCACAGGACTATCTGTGGCTGCTGAGTGCTATAGGTATTCCGGCTCGATCTATCGAGCTGATCGTCTACGACGCTAACAAGCCGAAGACGACCAAGTCCTACTGGCGTCAGCAGCTCGGGAGCACTCGCCGGTCGTTCAGTCAGCACGCGCCGGAGAGTAACGATGTAGCGAATCTACATTTGGGTATAAGGGCGAAGCTTGAGCTGAAGGGTGAGGCAAGGCAGAACCATCACTCCGGCGCCGCCCTGCGCTACCTGATGCTGATGGCTTCCATCGACTGGCATTTCCGTGCCTGACCAAGTCCGGAGGGCATTCAGCCCTCCGGATCATCCTGCAGTTCCAGCAACTCACCCACCTCACAGTTCAGGTACTGGCAGATCGTCTCCAGGTCCTTGAGCTCCACCCGTTGCGCGGTCTCGTGATAGAGCCGCGTGAGGGTTCCGCGGTTGATCCCCGTGTCCCTAACCACGTCACTTATCTTCAATTTCCGCTCACCGAGTAGGCGAGATAAATGGCACTTGACCATCTCAATCTCCAAAAAATGATCTTCTAGAGATCATTTTGTACTTGCAAAGCCCAAAATGAGCGTTATATTGATCTTCAGGAGATCATTATGAGCTATCAGGAGCTCATAAGAATCCGCTGTCGTTCAATTTAGCAGAGAGGGCATTGCTATGTCTCACACCTATCTGACCACCGAGGAGCTGGCCACTCGTATGAAGTACGACGTGCGCACCATCCGTAACCGCCTGAAGGACTCGGTACTGCTCGAAGGCATCCATTACTTCCGCCCGTTTGGTGGTCGAAAGATCCTGTTCATTTGGGAGGCCATCGAAAAGGACATGCAGAAGCATTCCCGCACCTCCAGTTTGATACCTATGGCCGGCGGAGGCATTTGCCATGGGTAAGATTCGTGCCCGTGCCGACAACGAGAAGTTGTTCTTCGACTTCACTTATCTGGACAAACGCTGCCGTGAGCAAACCACGTTGCCTGATACGCCGGCCAATCGAAAAAAGCTGGAGAAAATCCTTGAGCGTATTGAGGCAGAAATCACGCTGGGAAGCTTCGACTATGCCACTTACTTTCCGCAAAGCAGCAAGGTTCAGGAGTTCGCAAGACTGCGGGCTGGCTGCGCGATATTGAAGACTCCACCATTTAGGGACTTCGCCGAACGCTGGTTCGACGAAAAGCGTGTGGAGTGGCGCGACACACATACAACGACGGTACGTCAGACCCTTGATAAATACCTGCTACCAACATTCGGCAGACAAGAAGTCAGCGCCATCACCAAGGCAGAAATCCTGTCCTTCCGCTCGGCACTCGGCAAAGTTCCCGGGCTGAAGGGGCAGGCTCTGTCAGCGACGCGAATCAACCACATCATGACGCCATTGCGCATGATCCTTAGTGAGGCGGCTGACCGGTTTGAGTTTACTTCACCGTACCTCAACATCAAATCGCTGAAGGTTCCCAAGACCGATGTGGAGCCGTTCACTCTGGATGAAGTGCTGCAGATTCTCGGTGCCGTGCGCGAGGACTTCCGCAACTACTACACGGTGCGCTTCTTCACCGGGATGCGCACGGGAGAAGTCGACGGCCTGCAGTGGAAATTCGTCGACTTTCAGAGGCGGCAAATCCTTATCCGCGAAACTTGGGTCGGTGGCCGGCTCGACTACACGAAGAATGACGGCTCGCAACGCGAAATCGACATGTCTGGCCCGGTGTACAAGGCCCTGCTCGATCAGCAGAAGAAGACGGGGAGTGGTCAGTTCGTCTTCTGTTCTCGGGAAGGTACGCCTTTTTCGTACCGCAACATCAACAACAGGGTTTGGTTTCCGCTGCTGCGTCATCTGGGGCTGCGCCAGCGACGCCCTTACCAGACCCGCCATACGGCTGCGACCCTTTGGCTGGCTGCAGGCGAAAACCCGGAGTGGATTGCCCGGCAGATGGGCCACACAACTACAGAGATGCTGTTCCGCGTCTACTCGCGCTACGTGCCTAACTTGACCCGACGTGACGGAAGCGCCTTCGACAATCTGATCCAAGCCAATTTGAAGGACTGAGGAGTACTCACATGAAATTGATCAACCGCAGCAACGTCACGTACCTGCATCCGGCGATGGAGGCTCGTGAACACCAGTACTTGAAGCATTTGGCTTCTGCCATGAGCCACTACCTCGAGAGCCCCAACGGCAATGAACTGGTCTGCATCCTTGGCTCCGGCTACGAGAAGAACAACCGCCAGGCGCTCGATACCTGGGTCGCCTATCACCGTAATGAGGTCTTCGAGAAACGGTTGGAGGGGCGCAGCCCGCTGGACTTCCTGATCGAAAAGCTGGAGAGCATGCTCAACAACTAAAGTAACGAAGGGGCCGAAAGGCCCCTTCTGCTTA
>NZ_BCBH01000022.1:0-97922 GCF_001320525.1 Pseudomonas sp. NBRC 111131
GGAACTACAGAGATTCGCGGGTACGTCCGCAGGACGGGCCGGCACACAGAATTTCTTGACGACCATAGAGCATTGGAACCACCTGATCCCATCCCGAACTCAGCAGTGAAACGATGCATCGCCGATGGTAGTGTGGGGTTTCCCCATGTGAGAGTAGGTCATCGTCAAGATTCAAACCCAAAGCCCCTGTCTGCGCTGCAGACAGGGGCTTTGTCCTTTCTGGGTTATTGCATTGCGACCTTGCGTGCTTTGCCCATCCGTCGTGCCTGCAGCTTGCGCCACCAGATGTACACGCCGGTAAAGGAAAGCACTGCAATCACAACACCCAGTATCGCGATAAGGATCTGCCCGGTCATGCCGATGATCCGACCGCCGTGTATGGGCAGTTGCAGTCGGTAGAACTGTTCACCCAGCGTGCCTTGCCCGGCGATTTCCTGGCCTAGCAAGCGGCCATCGGTGCCATGGAAGAACAGCCAGGACTTGCCATGGGCATCGGTGTCATGCTGACCAAACCCGGCACCATAGAAGTTGTATTCGAAGCTGTAGTACAGCTCCCCGATTGGGGCCATCAGCCCTAGCCGCGAGCCTTCCTCCTGTGCCCGCTGATAGGCCTGTTGGTAGTTAAGCCTGGTTACCCCAAGGGCCTCCTTCGGCAACGCGCCACGCGCCTCATACACACTCGGCTCAACCGGTGAGAACAACGACACCGCCGGTTTGAAGACCTGCGCCGGCAGGTTCATCGCAACGCTGCTGATGGCGATGGGCAACAGCAATAACCAAAGCCACAGTCCGCTAGCCCTGTGGATATCCATGTTAAGCCGATAGGCGTGGCCGCCCTTGATCTTCCACGCCGTCCCCCACTTGCGCCAGAACGGGCGCCCTCTGGGTAGCGTCAGCACTAGCGCAATGAAACAATCCACAACCCACAGGATGGCCACCACGCCCATCAGCAGCAGGCCCCAATTGCCCGGCAAGGCCAGGCTGTAGTGCAGCTCCAGGATGAACGGCATCAAGTTCTCCCGCGAGAAACAGCACTCACCCCAATAACGCTGGCCCAGGGTCTGCCCAGTGACGGGGTCAAGGTAGAACACGGTGTTCTTCTCGGCATAGGGCTCGCCCGACTGCGGGTCATTACGCGGGACCATTGCCAGCAAGGCGGAATGGCCTGCCTCCTGCGGATACTCCATGTACCAGACTTGCAAGCGCGGATGTTCCGCCTGCAACTTATCCACAAGCGCACCCGGCTGCTGGACCACACCCTCGGATGGCGCCTCGTAAAAGCCTGGGTTCAGCCATTCATCCAGTTCATGATGAAACGCCAGCAGGCTGCCGGTGAGCCCGGCAAGGGCAAGAAACGCGGCAATCACCAGGCCCAGGTAGCGGTGCAGCAAGACATACAATTGGCGCATCTGAGCAAACTCCCAAAATCACCAGAAACGAAAAAGCCAGCACCTGGTATCAGGCGCTGGCTTCGTAGCGAAGGCAGGCAGGCTCAGAACTGATAGCTGACCGTAGCGCTGACATTGCGCTCCTCACCCATGTAGCAGTAATTCAGGCTGGCGCACGAAGTGATGTAGGTCTCGTTGGTCAGGTTGTTGGCATTCAGGCGTACATCCACACCCTTGAGCCCGACTTTGCCAAGGTCGTAGCCGACCGAGGCGTCAAACAAGGTGTAGGAGGGCACCTTCATGCTGTTTTCCGCATCCACCCAGCTGTATCCCACGTACCGTACCCCCCCACCCAGACGCAGACCGTCGAGCGGGCCCTGGCGGAAGTTGTAATCGGCCCACAGCGAGAACATCTGCTTCGGTGCCTGGGTCGGCGAGTTACCCCTGTTGTCGAGGTTGCCTGCCACCAGGCTCGGCATCGACTTGGAGTACTCGATATCGGTGAAGGTGTAACCACCCAACAGCTTGAGGTTATCCGTCACCTGCACATGGGCTTCCAGCTCCAGGCCTTGGGAGCGCACTTCACCTACTGGGCGATAGAAGTCTTCGTTCGGCTGCTTGGATGCCAGGTTCTCCTGCTCGATGCGGAACACCGATGCAGTGAACAGGTTGTCGCTACCCGGTGGCTGGTACTTGATACCGGCTTCCCACTGAGTGCCCTCGGTTGGTGCCAGCGGGCGGCCGTCCTGGTCGGAAACCGTATTGGGATTGAACGATTCCGAATAGCTGACGTAGGGCGCAATACCGTTCTCGAACAGATACAACACACCGGCGCGCGTGGTGAACTTGGAGCGTTGGTCGCTGACCTTGCTGTCGCTGTCACGGTTCTCTTCCGAGACCTTCACCCAGTCCTGACGCAGCCCCAGCGAGAAGCGCCATTGGTCCAGTTCGACCAGGTCCTGCAGATACACCCCGGTCTGCTGCAAGCGACGTTGGTAGCGGTTTTCGCCCAGTACATGAAGGTTGCCATTACCATAATGCGGATTCCCGGCATCGAGCGGGTCGACCGTACCGTAGCGCCACTCTACATCGGCCTTGCGCCGTTGGTAGTCGGTGCCCAGCAGCAGCGTGTGTTTCGCTGTGCCGGTGAAGAACTCCGCCTGCAGCATGTTATCGATGATGAACGAATGCAGACGCTCGTCACCACCGGTATAGGCGCGGTTGAGGATATTGCTGTCGGCATCGGCCCAGCCCGCTGAGTACACCTGGTCCATCGACACATCGGAATCCTGGTAGCGGAAGTTCTGCCGTGCAGTGAAGACGTCGTTGAAGCGATGCTCGAACTGGTAGCTGAACGATTGCTGGGTCCGTTCGTAATTGTCGATCCCCGGCTCGCCTTCGAAGAAGTGGTCGGACAGCCGCTGCCCGTTACGCTTGTGCAGCATGCCGTCTGCCGGGTTACCACCGTGATAGCCCCCATTGGGGTCGTGCTGCAGGTAAGCCTGGAGAGTAAGCGACGTATCTTCGGTGAAGTCGATACTCATCGACGGGGCAATGGCGTAGCGTTCTTCCTTGGTGTGGTTGAACTGCGTGTCGGAAGCATCTGCAAGGCCAGTCAGGCGATAAGCAATGCGTTTGTCATCATCCAGCGGGCCGCTGAAGTCGAAGCCCATGCCACGTTGCCCTTGCGTTCCCACGGTAGCTTGTACCTGGTGGTAGGCCTCGAACAGAGGCTTCTTGGTGGTCAGTGCCACCAGGCCACCAGGGGAGCTGCGGCCATAGAGAACCGAGGAGGGGCCCTTGAGGATGTCGATACGCTCCAGGAAGTAAGGGTCTACCTGCATGGTGCTGTAGGTGCCGTTGTCGCCCATGGACTTGAGGCCATCGACGTAGATGTTGTCCACCGAGCCATCGTTGAAGCCACGCATCGCCACATAGTCATAGCGATGGGTGGCGCCATAGGGGTTGGTCAGCACACCCGGGGTGTAGCGCATGGCCTGGGCGACAGTCTGCGACCCCTGGTCATCGATTTGCTGACGGGTCACCACCGACACTGACTGCGAGGTTTCCACCAGCGGCGTGCTGGTCTTGGTCGCGACCTGGCTGTGGGTCGCGTTGTAGCCCTCCATGCTGCCTAACGCGTTACCCAGGGTGAAGCTGCGAACATCGGTGTCCGGGAGTGCGAGGGCGGCCTCTTGTGGCTGTGCACGTAGGACGTAGCTGTGCCCATCCTGGCTGACGGCCTCAAGCCCGGTGCCATGGAGCAACTGGCGTAACGCTTGGTCGGTCGCATAGTGGCCCTGCAAGCCATTGGACTTCAGTTCACCTGTCAATTGCGGCGTGCTCGACAGTGTGATGCCAGCCTGACGGGCAAACTGGTTGAGCACGTCATTCAATTGGCCAGCGGGAATCGCATATTGTTGGCCGAGCGGCGTCGGTTCGGCTGCCTGTGCCAGCATTGGCGCAGCGGTTATGACAAGCGCGGTGCCGAATAGCGCGGCGCGGACTGCTTTGCCAAGCATGGCTGAATTCAAGACAGGTCGAAAATCATTCTCGGTTGTGGCACGTGCTGAGCGTGAAGCAATGGGCATGGGGAAGTCCGTCGGATCGTTAAGGGCAGAAAGCGTCGCTTACTGTCCTAGCCGGATGCCTACGTAACACCCGCCAAAATATTTACCGAATATTGAAATCAGGCAACATGCTCCAGCCGAATCCACCAGCGTGTGCGTTGGCGCAAGTGCACTGGCAGCGTCTGCGGTAGCAATTGCAGCAGCCGTTCCGGGTCCTCCAGGCGGAATACGCCCGACAAACGCAGGTCTGCGATGTCGCCAGTGCAGCTCAGGTAGCCATGACGATAACGGCTCACCTGCGCGAGGAAATCGGCCAGGCGCATGTCACGGGTGACGATCAGCCCTTGCGTCCAGGCTGCGGCGTCCATGTCCACCTGTTCGAGGCGCTGGGCACCCGCTGAGTCCAGCCGCCAGTCCTGCCCACTGCCGATCCACTGCAGGTTGCCATCGCTGGGACGATGTATCGCAACGGTGCCTTGGCTGACGCTGACCCTTGTGCAGTCATCGTCCTGTCGGACAGTGAAGCGCCCCTCGAAACCCTCGAGGAGGGCATCACGCGTTTGTACCAATAGCGGTCGTGCCTGGTCGGCTGCCTGGCTACAGGTAAGCATCAATTCACCGTGCTTGAGGTGGATCATGCGCTGCTGGGCCGTGAAGGCCAGGTCCACGGCGCTGCGGGTATTGAGTTGCAACAACGAGCCATCGGGCAGCCCGACGCTGCGTTGCTCGCCGGTTGCGGTGGCGTAGTCGGAGGTCCATGCGCTGACGCTGTCGAGGTCTTTCGTCAGCCAGGTAGCCGTGCCCACCAGGGCCACTCCACCCAGCAGCTTGAGGGCCTGGCGACGTCGCAGCCGCCGCTGGCTGGTTTCCAGCGTCTGCAGGGCAACACTGGCCCCTGGAACGGCGCGCAGGTCGAGGTCGTGATGAAGCGCCAGCACCCTTTGCCAGGCCAGTTCATGTTCCGGTCCGGCGTTGCGCCATTGCTCGCATTGCTGCAACAGCCTGGGGTCGTTTCCACGCTCACGCAGGCAAAGCATCCACTCAATGGCCTGCTTCACGGCCTTGGCGGAGGGCACCACTCAATGCGCCTCTTCGTAGCGCAACAGATAGCAATGGTAGAGCGCGTCGGCCACATGGCGCTCGACCGAACGGAGCGATATTCCCATCTGCTCGGCGATTGCCTTGTGGCTCAGCCCCTCGCACTGGGCCAGCAGAAACGCCCGGCGAACCTTGGGCTTGAGGCCATCGAGCATCCGTGCGATGCGTTCGAGCAACTCCAGCAGCAGCTCGCGGGTTTCGGCAGACGGTACTTGCGCCTCAGGCAGCTGCGCCAAGGCATCGAGATAGGCGCGGTGCAACGCTTCACGCCGCCAGTGATCGATCACCAGGCCACGGGCGATGGTCCGCAGGAAGGCTCGTGGCGCGTTCAGTTGCATGTGCTCCTGGCGTTGCAGCAAGCGTACGAACGTGTCCTGTGCCAGGTCTGCGGCATCGGCAGCGTTGCCCAGCTTGCTGCGCAGCCATGTATTCAGCCAGTTGTGATGATCACTGTAGAGTGTGTGCACGGAATTGTTGGAAGGCATGACGGGCTGTCGGCATAAATGATAATTAGTCTCATTGTTTGCCGGGGCGCGGACGTTTGCAACCGTGATTTGCTGTTTTGCCCTGCTACTGGGCCGCCTGCTTGTCCAAGTAATTCCTGATCACGCGCGCCCCATTGTTCAGATGTTGCTCCAGCACCCTGATCGCCTCATCCACCCGCTTGTCGCTGGCCGCATTCACCAGCGCGTTGTGATCGTCCTGGGTCAGCTTGCCCAGCCCCATCGAAGACAGATGGAATCGTAGAAATCGCTCCTCTTCATTGAGCTCGTTCTCGATCAGGCGCAGCAGCTTCTGGTTCTGCGCCTTGCCGTACAGCGCCATGTGGAGCAGGCGGTTGAGGCGGCCGATTTCCGCGTGCCGGGTTTCAGTTTCCAATTGCCGGATGTAACCACGCGCGCGGGCGATGTCTTCGGCCTCTAGCAGAGGAATGGATTGGCGCAGCGCTTCGGACTCGAGCAACACCCGCAGGGCGTAGGTGTCGACCGCATCTTCGCCGATCAAGGGCGCGACAACCGCGCCTTTGTGCATTTCCACTTTCAGCAGCGATTGCGCCTCCAGTTGGCGCAGGGCTTCACGCACCGGCATACGGCTGACGCCATACAGGGTGGCGAGCTCTTGCTGACGCACGGCAGTACCCGGTGGCAGGCGGCCGTCGAGGATGGCACTGCGCAAGCGTTCTTCGATCACGCCACGGGCTAGGTGGGCGGGCACCTGTTCGCTTACCAACACGTTGCTCAATTTGATTTTCTCGGCCACGCGGAGTCTGCCTCGATGACGAAAGTTGGATCCAATGAAACTAGTGACAGGCAAGACCGGTTGTCAAACCCGGATGCGTTGAGGGGGGTGAATCAATACTTCAAGTATGGTGGATGAAGACGCGAGCCAAAGGAAGCGAACACACAAAGTGATAACCATAAAGTAGGGTCAGCCCGACAACCGGTGCCGTGATTGCAGGGTGCCATTGTCTTTTAAATGGTCAGGCCCCACCATCGCTGCATTCAAAAAGGTCTGAACAGGTCTTCGCCGTGGCGATACCCGGGACGCTCAACGCTGCCATACAACGAATCGGCCTGGCGCTGCTGCTGGCGGGCTTGCCACTGGGCGGTTTGCACGCAGACTGGGATTTTGCCGAGATCAGTCGCAAGTCACAGGCGTTGTATGGCCCGCTGGGTGCCGGCAAAAGCCGCATCGATGCCTGGCAAACGTTGATGGCCACGCAAAGCCAACGCACCGAGCTTCAGCGCCTGGAGGTGGTCAATCTGTTTTTCAACCAGCAGCTGCGCTATGTCGAAGACATCGACCTGTGGCACGAGGTCGATTACTGGGCCACACCGATCCAGTCGCTGATCAAGGGTGCCGGTGATTGCGAAGACTATGCCATCGCCAAGTATTTCAGCCTGCGGCGCATGGGCATTTCCAGCGAGAAGCTGCGTATTACCTACGTCAAGGCCTTGCGCCAGAATCGCGCGCATATGGTGCTGACCTATTATTCAAGCCCACAAGCACAGCCACTGGTGCTCGACAGCCTGATGGATGCGATCAAGCCAGCCAGCCAACGTACCGACCTGTTGCCGGTCTACGCCTTCAATGGTGAAGGCCTGTGGCTCGCCGGGGCCACGGGCAACAGGAAAGTCGGTGACACCAAGCGCCTGTCACGCTGGCAGGACGTGCTGAAAAAAATGCAGGCCGAAGGGTTCCCGGCCGAGCCGGTTTACTGAAGGAGCGCCAATGTCACTGTTCAAACAATTGCTGTTGGCCATTTGCCTGTTCCTGGTGGTCGCGTTCAGCGGCAGCTTCATGGTCAGCCTGGAAAGCTCGCGCAGCCAGTACGTCAATCAGTTGCGCTCCCACGCCCAGGACGCAGCCACCGCGTTGGCGCTGGCGCTGACGCCGAACATCGACGACCCAGCCATGGTCGAGCTCATGGTCAGTTCGATCTTCGACAGTGGCTATTACACGAGCATCAAAGTCATCGATCAGGCATCCAACGCGGTACTGGTCGAGCGCCACGCCGAGCCAGACCCCGGCGGTGTGCCAGCCTGGTTCGTCCATTTGATCGGACTGCAAGCGGCCGGCGGTGATGCGATCGTCAGCCGTGGCTGGCAACAGGCCGCCCGAGTCGAGGTAATCAGCCATCCGATGTTCGCCATCGCCAAGCTCTGGCAGAGTGCATTGGGCAGCCTGGGCTGGCTGCTGCTCTGCGGCGGGGCGAGTGCGGTGCTGGGAGCCTTGTTGCTGCGACGCCAGTTGCGTCCGCTGGACTACCTGGTCGAACAATCCCGTGCCATTGCCCGCCGTGAGTTCCTCAGCCTGCCCGAGTTGCCCCGCACGCCCGAGCTGCGCCGTGTGGTCCAGGCGATGAACCAGATGGTCGAGAAGCTCAAGGCCCTGTTCAACGAACAGGCCGAACGCAGCGAGCGGCTGCGTGCCGAGTCTTATCAGGACAGCTTGACCGGGCTTGCCAACCGCCGCTACTTCGACATGCAGCTCGATGCCTGCGTAAGCCACCGGGAGGAAGGGCGAGCAGGCTACTTGCTGTTGCTGCGCGTGCGCGACCTGTCAGGGCTCAACACCCGCCTGGGGGGCCAACGTACCGACCAGCTGCTGCAAGCGGTGGGCGAACAGCTGTGCCGTACCTGTGACGCCTACCCGGCAACCAGAAACCTGATCGCTCGCAGTCGGGGCGGCGAGTTTGCGGTGCTGGCACCGGGCATGGTGCAGGAAGATGCCGTGCACCTTGCCCAGGCGCTAGAAGCGGCCTTGCAGAGCCTGCACCAGACCGGTGCCACCGACGTTGATCCGGTTGCCTTTATTGGCCTTGTACCCTTTCGCCCCGGCGACGCACCGCAGGCGCTCTTGCATCTTGCCGATGAGGCCCTGGCGCGCGCCGAGAGCCAGCTGGCGCCAGGTTGGATGTGCCTGGAGCAGGGGGCTCAGGCGATCGCTGGCGAAAGCCATCATGACTGGCGAGCGCGGCTGGATCAGGCCTTCCTCAAAGACCAGTTCGAACTGTTCTTCCAGCCGGTGGTGGATTGCAAGGCACCGCAACGCGTGCGCCACCACAAAGTCATTTCACGCTTGCACGACGGCCAGGGCGAGGCTCTGCCGGCTGGCCGCTTCCTGCCTTGGCTGGAGCGTTTCGGCTGGATGCCGCGGCTAGATGTCCTGGTGCTGGAAAAAGTGCTGACGCATCTGCAGGGTCATGATCAGGTGCTTGCGCTGAATCTGTCGGCCGCAACCCTGGCTGACCCCAAGGCGTTGCAACGGGTTTACGAACTGCTGGGCCAACACATCGCGCTGGGGCCGCGCTTGGTCCTGGAAATCGGCGAAGAGCAGCTCCCCGAGCAGGCTGTACTCGAACACCTGGCCCGGCGCCTGCACGGGCTTGGCTTCGGGCTGGCGTTGCAGCGTTTTGGCGGGCGTTTCAACAGGATTGGCAACCTGGTGCACCTGGGTTTGGCCTACCTGAAGATCGACGGCAGTTACGTTCGCAACATTGACCACGAACAGGATAAACGCCTGTTCATCGAGGCGATTCAACGCGCGGCCCACAGTATCGACTTGCCGTTGATAGCCGAACGGGTCGAGACGGAAGGGGAGCGCCTTGTGCTGGCGCAAATGGGGGTTGAAGGGATTCAGGGGCAGCTGGTCGGTGAACCTGCGCCCTGGCGTTGACCGCGCAAGGGGGTCAGATCAATCCGCCATCTTCTTCGCCGATCAGGTTGTTCAAGCTGCCCAGTGCCTTACGTGCGGTGGAGCGGCTGAGCAACTTGGCCTGAGCCCCTGGCGGCAGGTCGGTGATGCTGAACACGCCTTTGGCGGTGAGCACCTCGATCACGTCTTCAAGCACCCGGATCATGTCCAGGTCGCTCTGCTTGAGTTGCTGCAGGCTGGTCTCGACCACGTCGTCAGCAAACCATGCCTGGATGTCTGCATGGTCGTCCGGCAGGATTTGCGTGTATTCGGCGTAGGGTGCAGCTTCCACCCGCTGCAGTTGCCCCTTGTTGTCGCGTTGCACGTAGAACATGGCATCCATCCTCCTCACCTGGCCATTGATTGCCGGCTCAGGCCAGCATAGGCAATGTTGCGCTATTGCGCCTGCCAGTCGCGCTGGGAGGGATTTGCGACAAGCGGTGAAAACATCATCTTGACACTATTTTGCCTTGGTGCTGTAGAATTGACGATTTATATCAATGCGCGACTGTGCTAGTCGACTTTTTGACGCCAAGGCACGTCAAAAAAGCCTTCCCTGCGTGCAAGGCCCTCTCGCCAAGAATCAGCTTCGATATCGAATTCAGAGTCATCGTTTTGACGAAAAGTATTCCGTTGTTGGCTATTCCCGGTTTGAGTGCCGAGCATAGCCAGTTTCATGAGCAAGGCCTGTATTGGTTGGCCTGTGACACCACAGAAAACGCCTCTACACTCTGCCGTCAATTGATCGCCAGCATGCCTGAACAAACCCGGGCGGCGTTGCTGGGCGATGCGCGCGCGTTGCGTGAGACGCTTGGTGGGCTGGATTCGAATTGCGGCCCGGTCGAACTGGCACTGTACGAAAGTGACACGCGAGCCGTCCTGCACCTCATGCATGATCTGCCTCGCATAGACCTGCCTGGCCGCGTGCTGATGGCGCTCGTGCCGACGTCTGCCTGGGAAAGCGGCAAGGTCGAGCACTGGTGTCAAACCCTGCGCCAAGCGGCACTGGCTGCCGGTGCGCTGATCGTGGTCATCAGTGAGGGGCAGAGTGCTTCGCTGGTCGAGCGTCTCCGAGCATTCAATCAGTCTATCGACGGGCTCGCCCAGCTTTACCGTGGGCAGGGCAGCGTCCGCTATCTGCAACATTTCTGGAGCAACAGGCTGGGCGTAGCCGGCCCACAGGATTTCGAACTGGCGCGCCACGCTGATGGCTTGGTATTTGCCGGTCGTGCTGTGCCGTTGACCGATGCGGGCGGTGATGAGTTGGAATGCCTGGCACAGAGCCAAGTGCTTGAAGGGGCGCCAGCACTGTCCGAGCATTGGCAGGTGTTCGACAGCATCAGCGAGTTAGGGGCCAAGGCGAGCCGGGCTGTCTCGGCAACTGTGATTTTTGCCATGGACGGTGGGCAGCGTCTTGATGTGCTGGCCCTGCAGCTTCACACCTTGCGACAACTGCGTGGTAATGCACTCAAGCTGGTGGTGCGTGAAGTGGCCCCCACCCTCCGCTATCAGGACGAGCAGTTGCTGCTGGCATGCGGTGCCAGCCAAATCGTGCCATTCGGCGCGAGCCTTTCGCGATTTCTGACCATGGTCGACAGCATCCAGGGCTATGTCTGGCGTCGACATCTGCCGGCCGATTTTGATGCCTTGCTCGCGCGCCTTCGACCGTTACCTATTTGTGGCCTGGTCGCCCCGCGCGCCTTTGCAGAGGCCGTCCAACAGATGTGGCACGGTCATCGAAACGGTGAAATCGTGCACCAGTTGCTGGTACTGCGCCCTGCGCCTGGCCTGAGCCCGCTGCAGGCGTGTTCACGCACAATGTTCCGCCGCGATGGTGATATCGCCTGTGTGGTCGGTGAAGTGCTGTTCCTGTTCCTGTTCGCTTGTCGTTCCGAAGGTGTCGAACAGGCGCTGGACCATATATTCCAGTTGTCCTGGAAAGAGCTGTTTATCAGCC
This sequence comes from Pseudomonas sp. NBRC 111131, assembly GCF_001320525.1. Classification (NCBI taxonomy): domain Bacteria; kingdom Pseudomonadati; phylum Pseudomonadota; class Gammaproteobacteria; order Pseudomonadales; family Pseudomonadaceae; genus Pseudomonas; species Pseudomonas sp. NBRC 111131. The sequence goes on from NZ_BCBH01000022.1 coordinate 11,211, forward strand.
AGGATGTGCTGGTAAGCCTCGACAGCTTGGCAACCCCTGCCTTCCTCGACGCCACTAAACCGCAGCTACCACTCGCGGATTCAGTTGCGCTGCCGTCGGCGCAGAAGAGGCCGGTGCTGACTCCACGTCAGATCAGGCTGCGCCTTGAGGGAGCGGTATGAACTTCGAACAACTGCTGCAGGTGATCGGGATCAGTGCGCTGGTCACCTTGATGCTGGTTCTATTCGTGATACGTGCACGAGCCGTGGTGTTGGGTTGGCTCAGCCGCCGTCTGCGGCCCCGTTACCTGAAGCCGGTTGGCGTACGCCGCCGTGTAGTGCGTCAGAGTCCCGATCATGACTAGTTTGACCCATACCGTACCTGGGGCAGCGGCTTGGCGCGGCCTGGGTGCGTGGAACCTCTACTTCCTGGCCAAATTTCTTTTGGTGGCCATCGGCACGCTTGATTTTCAGGCTTTGCCGAATCTGTTGTTCGCAGCATTTCTGTTAGTGCCCTTGCCTTTGAGGTGGGTGCGAATTGTTCGTCAGGTCGTGGCGGTGCCGCTGGGCGTCGCGTTGTTCTATCACGACACTTGGCTACCCCCGTTCCGTCGCCTGCTGGAACAACCAGGTGTGTTCGATTTTTCGTGGCATTACCTGCTGGAGCTGATGGCCAGGTTCGTCAACTGGAACCTGATGGGAGCCCTCGTGCTGCTGCTAGTGGGCTACCTGTTCTTGCGTCACTGGCTGCGTCTGAGCACGCTCAGCCTGGTGGGGCTAGCATGGCTTACGCTCGGTGGGCTACCGTCGCTGAGCGCCCCCGGCGGCCAGCAGGCCGTGGGCGGCGTTGCCGCCACGGCGTCTACCGCTGCGGTAGCCGACAATGCGACCCTCAATGCCTGGCTCGAGCGCTTCTTCGCCAGCGAGCGTCAGCGAGTGACCTCGTTCCCTGTAGTCAAACCAGACGAGCAGCCCTTCGACCTGTTGATCATCAACGTGTGTTCCTTGGCCTGGGATGATCTATCGGCTGTTGGCATGCACGATAATGCGCTGTTCTCACGCATGGACGTGGTTTTCGATCAGTTCAACTCCGCCACGTCTTACAGCGGGCCTGCCGCAATACGCGTGCTCAGGGCCAGCTGTGGCCAATCGTCTCATTCCGGTCTGTACCAGCCGGCTCCCGAGCAGTGCCTGCTGTTCCAGAACCTGGACAAGCTCGGCTTCCAAAGCCAGACCTTGCTAAACCATAGCGGGCGGTTCGACAACTTCATTGGCGACATTACCAGCCAGCACATGCCTCAGCCTGGCCTCAGTGCCAGCGACTTCCCCAGGGCGCTGGTCAGTTTCGATGGCTCGCCAATCGCCGGGGATCTGGATGTGTTACGTGGCTGGTGGGGCCAGCGCAAAAACCTGGCAGCTCAGCATGTCTCGCTGTTTTACAACACGATCAGCCTCCATGATGGTAACCGCGTCGTGACCGCCGACGGCGGCACGCGCGCGGCCGATTACGCCACGCGGGCCAACCGCCTTTTCGCCGACCTGGGCAAGTTTTTGGACGATCTCGAGGGCAGTGGCCGTCGCGTGGTGGTGGCCATCGTTCCTGAACATGGCGCGGCCTTGCACGGTGACCGAATGCAGTTGTCCGGCATGCGCGAAATCCCGACACCGTCCATTACTCATGTACCGGTCGGCCTGAAGTTCATTGGCATGGGCCAGCATGTACGCAGCGAGCCGTTGAGAGTGACCTCACCCACCAGCTTCCTGGCCTTGTCCGAGTTGGTATCGCGCGTTTACGCCGGCCTGGGTGCCGGGCAGACGCTCGACCTGCCCAGCCTGCTTACCGACCTGCCGACCACCGAGCGTGTTTCGGAAACCTCTGGTGCCCAGGTCCTCGACTATCAAGGGCGCACCTACATGCGTCTGCAAGGGCAGCCGAATTGGCAGCCTGTTCCCAAGGAGAGCCCATGATGGCTGGCAAGGCTGACCCCTCCGATCGCAGTGACGATATCGCCCAGCTTCGTCAGCACCTGGCCCTGCCTGCCCTGAGCTATCAGGACATCTCCATGATGGTCGGCGTGCAGCAGGCATTGCAGCGCTGGCCGTTGCTGGGTGAAAGTTACAGGGCACGGGCCGAGAAAGCCGCTGCGGATCGGGTAGTACTGCCGGAGGCAGTCACCCCATGATCACCCTGGCATTGCATGGTTTGCGCGGTGGGCTGGGACGCAGCGCATTGGTGGCAGCACTGGGTTACGCCTTGCGAGAGCTTGGCGAGCGGGTACTGCTGATCGACCTGTGCCCGGAAAACCTGCTGGGCCTGCACTATAACTTGCCCCTTGACCAGCGTGACGGCTGGGCACGTTCGCAACTGCAAGGACGGCCGTTCGGCGAACCCCTGTATGAAGTGCTCGACGGGCTGTGTCTGATGCCTTTTGGCGAGGTTGCCCAAGGTCAGATCAAGGACCTGAGCGGGTACTTCGACCCTGATATTTGGCGCACTCGACAAGCCGCGTTGGCCGAGCATTTCGACTGGTTGCTGTTCGACCTTCCTCACCCCGTCAGTGCCGAAAGGACACGGGCATTTAAAACCGATATGCAGATATTGGTGGCAGAGGCGGAGATGACCAGCCATGTGCTGCTCGGTCGTCAGCAGTTGGAGCGTTACGACCTCATGCTGGTCAACCGTTTCGACCCTGCAAGCAGCTTGCAAGGCGATGTGCTGATGGTTTGGCGTGACCAGTATCGAAACCGTTTGCCCCTGCAACTGGTGCACCGTGACGAAGCCTTTGCCGAGGCCTTTGCCTGTAAGGCACCCGTAGGCCATTACGCGCCGCAGAGCCTGGCATCCCGGGATGTGCAGAGCCTGGCAGTGCGCTGTCTGGCGAGGCGGCAAGCGTGAGCGTGACGCCTCTCTCAGCCTACGGCCACTTTACTGCTCGCGGCGCCCGTCAGCCGGTCGCGTTGGTGTTTACCCTGTGCGTGTGGCTGGCGTACCTGTTGCTGCGGCTTGAATCGCCAGCCTGGCAAGCATTACTGGCCGACCGCCAGCGGTTGTTCCCGCAGTTCGTCGGCAAGCGGCCGACACTGGGGGACCCGGTGCGCCTGCTGATCCAGTGCGTTTGGCTGCTGCTGCGGCATGATCGGCAGCAGCATAAGCTGGGCTGGCTACCTGGCGTCCGGACTGCATTGGCAAGCCCATTGGGTGCTGCCTGGGAGGGGGTGCGACGGCTTCGAGCTCGGCTGGCAGAAACCATGCGCCAGGTACCTGCACGTTTTCGCGACAGCCAGCTTCAACGCGATTCCGCCAGGCGTTTGCGTCGTCTGAGCGTTTTTGGCCGCCGACTGTTCTACACCGTACTCACCTGCTGCGCTGTCCTTCTGGCATTGCTCTGTGTGACCGAGCCGTTCGGTTACCTGGCGCAGCTGGTGTTCATTTTTCTGTTGTGGGGCATCGCGATGTTGGTGCGCTACATGCCCGGCCGTTTCCCGACGCTGATGCTGATCGTGTTGTCGACGATCATTTCCTGTCGCTATCTGTGGTGGCGCTATACCTCGACATTGAACTGGAACGATACACTAGACCTGGTCTGTGGCGTGATCCTTCTGGCTGCAGAAACCTATTCCTGGTTTGTGCTGATCCTTGGCTACATCCAGACCTGCTGGCCGCTGCAACGCAAACCGGTGAGCCTCCCGGAAAACCTGAAGCACTGGCCGACAGTCGACTTGATGATCCCTACCTACAACGAGGACCTGTCGGTGGTGCGCACCACTGTGCTCGCCGCCCTGGGCCTGGACTGGCCCCGCGAGTGCCTGCGCATCTACATTCTTGACGATGGTCGGCGCGAGGCGTTTCGCGCCTTCGCCGACGAAGTGGGTGTGGGCTACATCGTGCGCTCGGACAACAAGCACGCCAAAGCAGGGAACCTCAATCATGCGCTGGGCGTTACTGACAGCGAGCTGATTGCGATTTTCGACTGCGACCACGTGCCGGTGCGCTCCTTCCTGCAGATGACGGTCGGCTGGTTCCTCAAGGACCCCAAGTTGGCACTGGTGCAGACGCCCCATCATTTCTTCTCGCCCGACCCGTTCGAGCGCAACCTGGGGTCTTTCCGCCGCCGCCCCAATGAAGGCGAGTTGTTCTATGGGTTGATCCAGGACGGCAACGACATGTGGAACGCTGCCTTTTTCTGCGGTTCGTGCGCCGTGCTACGGCGCACCGCGCTGGAAAGCATCGGCGGATTCGCGGTCGAGACAGTGACCGAGGATGCCCATACTGCCTTACGCATGCACCGCCAGGGCTGGACCTCGGCCTACTTGAGCCTCCCCCAGGCAGCAGGTCTTGCGACCGAGAGCCTGTCGGCCCACATCGGCCAGCGCATTCGCTGGGCGCGTGGCATGGTGCAAATCTTCCGGACCGACAACCCCCTGTTCGGTCGCGGGCTCAGTTTGTTCCAGCGGGTTTGCTACGCCAACGCCATGCTGCACTTCCTCGCTGGCCTACCCCGGTTGATCTTCCTCACTGCGCCGCTGGCATTCCTGTTGCTGCATGCCTACATCATCTACGCACCCGCGTTGATGATTCTGCTCTACGTGTTGCCGCACATGATTCATGCCAGCCTTACCAACTCACGCATGCAGGGCAAATACCGGCAGACGTTTTGGGGTGAGGTCTACGAGACCGTGCTGGCTTGGTACATCGCCAGGCCCACCACGGTTGCGTTGTTCGCGCCAAAGAAAGGGACCTTCAATGTCACTGCCAAGGGTGGGCTGATGGAGCAAGGGCAGTTCGATTGGCGAATCGCCCAGCCATATCTGTTCCTCGCCGGGCTGAACGTGGTTGGCCTGGGTTTTGCCGTTTGGCGACTGATTTACGGGCCGGTAGCTGAGATAGGCACAGTAATCGTCAGTTCGCTGTGGGTGATCTATAACCTGCTGATCCTCGGCGCCGCCTGCGCGGTCGCGGCCGAAGTGCGTCAGGTTCGTCGCGCTCACCGCGTGCAGATGCATCTGCCGGTCGCCCTGCTGCTGGAAAGTGGCCACGGCTACCCCTGCACGCTGGTCGATTACTCCGATGGAGGTATCGGCTTGCAGTTGGGTGAGGTCACTGCCCCCCGACCTGGGGAGCGGGTGCGGCTGCTGCTGAGCCGCGGCCAGCGCGAGTTTGCCTTTGCTGCACGGGTGACCCGTAGCGTCGGCCAGCATGTGGGCTTGACCTTCGATAGCCTCAGCCAGCAACAGCGGATTGATCTGGTGCACTGCACCTTCGCCCGGGCCGATGCGTGGCTGGGTTGGCAGGACAAGCACGAAGTCGATCGCCCGCTTAGCAGCCTGGTCGGTGTACTCAAGCTGGGCGGCGTAGGCTACCGGCGTTTGATCGAACACACCCCAGGTTGGCTCCGCGAACGGCTGCAGCCCGTGTGCCACCTAGCGTGCTGGCTGGGTAGCTACATGCCCCGTACGCCACGAACCACTCCATCCACGAACCTTGTTGACCGAGACGCATGATGACTCGTTATCCCGCGCGCACCTGGGGCTTGGCGATGGCGCTGCTTGCCTCCCTTCTCCAGAACGCTGCCGTCGCCGCTGTTGCTCCCGTTGCCGTACCTGGCGAGTCAGCAGTGCCCAATTGGCCCGTTAGCAAAACATTCGAGCAGCTAGGCCGTGCTTCTGACAGCCTTTTACTGGGTGTGCGTGGCAGCGAGAACATCGATTTCGGTGTGCGCCGAGATCGCCTGGCGACGGAGGCGGTCCTGCAACTGGACTACACCCCTTCGCCGGCATTGCTTCCGAACATTTCGCATCTGCGCGTCTATCTCAACGATGAATTGATGGGTGTGGTGCCGGTAGAAAAGGACCAGCTCGGCCAGCGCGTGCGGCGCCAGTTGCCTTTGGACCCGAAACTCATCAGCGACTTCAACCGAGTACGCCTGGAGTTCGTCGGGCATTACACCGACATCTGTGAAGACCCTGCGAACAGCGGCCTGTGGCTGAACCTCAATCGCAAGAGTCAGGTCAGGCTGCTTGAGCAGCCGCTGACCTTGGAAAATGACCTTGCCTACTTCCCGCTGCCGTTCTTCGATGCGCGCGATACCAGCAAGGTCGAGCTACCGGTGGTGTTCGCCGACGCGCCAACACTGGGGGAACAGCGCGCAGCCGCTATCCTTTCATCCTATTTCGGCAGCAAGGCAGGGTGGCGCAAAGCGACTTTCCCGGTGTCGTTCAACACGCTGCCAGCCAGCGGTGACAGGTCAAATCCGGTCATCGTTTTCGCCACAAACGAGCGTCGCCCGGCGTTTCTCGGTGACCTTGAGAAATTTCCGAAGGTCGATGGCCCGGTAGTGCAACTGATCGATCACCCGACCGATCGCTGGAGCAAAGTGCTGCTGGTGCTCGGTCGCGATGACGAGGACCTGGTAAAGGCGGCATCCGCGCTGGCCGTTGGCAGCGATTTGTTCCGAGGGGCACGGGTCAAAATCGAGCAGATGACGGCCTTGCAACCGCGCAAGCCATACGATGCGCCGAACTGGACACGTACGGATCGGCCGGTGCGCTTCTCTGAGCTGCTCGATTATCCCGAGCAGCTTCAGGTAAGCGGCTTGCAGCCGCGGCCGATCACCCTCGATGTGAATTTGCCGCCAGACCTGTTTGTCTGGCGCAACCAGGGTATACCGCTGCAGACCCTGTATCGCTATACACCGCCGGCGGTTACCGACGAATCGCGGTTGAGCATCAGTGTCAACGATCAATACATCACCAGCATGCCCCTGGTGGGTAATGACCGCCGCGGCGGCACGCTCGAAGAAATGCGCCTGAACGTGCTGTCCACCGATAGCACGGCATTGACCGAACAGTCGCTGGTACCTGCCTTGAAGATCGGTGCGCGAAATCGCCTGCGCTTCGACTTCAGCTTTGCCAGCACCTTGGGGAGCGCCCAGCGCGACCACTGCCAAACCTCGCTGCCGGTGGACGTACGAGCCGCTATCGACGAGAACTCGACCATCGACCTGTCCGGCTATTACCACTACATGGCAATGCCTGATCTGCGTGCCTTTGCCCGCAGTGGCTTCCCCTACAGCCGTATGGCCGATCTGTCCGAAACAGTGATCCTGGTACCGGGCAAACCGACACAGATGCAGGTCGGTACCCTGCTCGATGCAGTCAGCAGCGTGGCTGGGCAGACTGGCTACCCGGCTCTTAACGTGCGGCTGACCGACGATTGGGAACAGGCAGCGCAAGCTGATGCCGATCTGCTGTTGATAGGTAGTATGCCTGAAGGGCTGCGCGATGCTCCTAACCTCGGCCTGATGCTCGATCAACAACGAGATTGGATGGTGCAGGGCCGGACCCTGGCATCGCAGGGTAATCAACGTTTCACGACCGCGCCGGTTGAACCCAATAGCCGTGTCGCGGTTAGTGCGCAGGCGCCGATCGCCGCTATCACAGGGCTGAAATCGCCGTTCCATGAGCAGCGCAGTGTCGTTGCTCTGCTGGCCAATTCTGATGCCGATTTCGCGTTGTTGCGTGAGGTGCTGGCGGACTCGGGTAAGTTGGAGGCGGTGGCAGGTTCCGTCGCCCTGGTGCGCAGCAGTGGTGTCAGCAGCCAGTTCATCGGCGAGCACTATTTTGTTGGCCAACTGCCGTGGTGGCTGCTGCTGTGGTTCCACCTGTCCGACTATCCGGCGCTGATCGCGGTAGTCGCCTCCGTCAGCGTGCTGCTGTTCGCCTTCCTGTTGTGGCGTGCGCTGCGTTGGGCCGCGCGTCGTCGCTTGGGCGAGGCTGATTGAACATGCGACAGCTGTTGGCATTACTGGCGCTGCTGTGCATGCCCGCCGTCGCTGCGGCGTCGACGGCGTGTCCGTGGCCGGCCTGGGAGCGATTCAAGATCCAAATGGTCAGTGCGGATGGCCGAGTTCTTGATCGCAGTGACGAGCGTCTGGTTACCACCTCCGAAGGGCAGAGCTATGCGTTGTTCTTCGCCTTGGTCGGTAATGATCGCGAGGCCTTTGCTCACGTGCTGCGCTGGACCAGCAACAACCTAGCCCAGGGTGACCTTGCACGGCACTTGCCGGCTTGGCTATGGGGGCGCAACAGCCAGCAACAATGGCAAGTATTGGACACCAATAATGCCAGCGACGCTGATCTGTGGATCGCTTACAGCCTGCTCGAAGCGGGGCGGCTGTGGGATGAGCCCACCTACGCTCAGTTGGGCCAGCAGATGCTTTGGCGCATTGCCGCGCAGACCGTGCGCAAGTTGCCTGGTCTGGGTGTGATGATATTGCCTGGCGACTACGGTTTCGAAAACGATCGTGGCTGGCGGCTCAATCCCAGCTACCTGCCCCCGCAGTTGTTCGACCGCTTCGCCTTGGTAGATCCCTTATGGGCGGAGATGGCTGGCAATGTCCGCCGTGTCTGGTTAGAGGCGTCGCCCAAGGGCTTCGCGCCGGACTGGTTGTTGTGGACACCTGCAGCCGCCGTCGAGCCCGATCCCGAGCACGGCAGTGCCGGGGACTATGACGCCATTCGTGTGTACCTGTGGTTGGGAATGCTGGCCAACGGGGCGGCGCAGCGTGATGAGTTACTGCACCATTTTGCACCGATGGTGGCGCTGACCATGCGCGGCGGCCAGCCACCGGAAAGCGTCGACGCCCTCAGCGCAAAGGTCAGCGGCCATGGCCCCGTGGGCTTCTCTGCAGCACTCCTGCCGCTGTTGGCCACTGCCCCGGGCGGCCACGCTGCGCTTGAAGCCCAGCGTAAACGCCTGCACGAGCAGCCCGTCGAGCCGCGCGCGTATTACAACCAGGTGCTTGCCCTGTTCGGCCAGGGCTGGGATGAGGGCCGTTATCGCTTCGACAACAACGGCCGACTGCTGCCTGCCTGGAGCGCACCATGTTCCGAATGATCGGTGTGCTGACCTTGACAGCGTTGTCATGTGCAGTGGCCGCACAACCTAAGGATCGCGATGAGCAGCGCCAATGGCTGCTCGAACAGGTCCGTGTCGGTGAAGCGTTGCACCGCGATGACCTGGTGCATAACGCCCTGGCCAAGCTGAGGCTGTTGGAACCACGCGACCCTGATGCGTTGCTGGCAGCGTTGAGCCTGGCTCTGCGGGAACAGAAGCCCCAAGAGGCGGAACAACTGAGTGCAACGATCAGCCAAGTGGCGCCTGGAAGCAATCAGGACCGGCGGGCTCGCCGTTTGCTGCAACTGCAACAACCGGAGCCGGCGCAGCGGCTGCAGCAGGCCCGCCTGCTGGCGGTCACCGGACGCTATGAAGAAGCCCTGATCGCCTATGACCAGTTGTTTGCCGGGGATCCCCCGAGCCTGGACATGGCCCTGGATTACTGGCGCGTGCGGGGCAATCTAGTCGGGCAACGGCCGCAAGCAATCAGTCAGTTGCAACAGCTTGATCGTCAGTACCCTGGCAATGCTGGCCTGCGCCAGACCCTGGCCAGCTGGTTGTTCAGCGAAGACCGCGATAGCGAGGCATTGCAGGTGCTGGACCAACTGTCGCGTGACCCGGCAGCGCGAGATGCTGCCGCACAGCGCGAATTCGACTACCTGTCCGAGCAGCCGGTAAGTGGCAGCAGCGTTGCAGCCTGGCAGAAGTTCGTGCAGCGTTACCCAGCCTCGCCTCTGCTGACCCTGGCCGGCGAAAACCTCAATCAGCAGCGCAAACTGGTGGCCGACCCCGCCTGGCAGGCAGGGCAACGCGGCAAGGTGCTACTCGAACAGGAACGTAATGTTCAAGCCGAAGCGCAGCTGCGCCTGGCGCTGCGCCACTATGCGGACGATGCCAGTTTGCACGGTGCGTTGGGTGTCGCACTGATGCGCCAGCGTCGTTACGCAGAGGCTAACACTGCGTTCCGCCAGGCTGCTGCGATCGAGCAGAGCACACGCTTGATGAGCAAATGGAAAGACCTTGAGGCTTCCAGCCAGTACTGGGGGTTGCTGCAACGGGCGGACAACGCGCTGGCCAAGCAGGACCTGCGCACCGCTCGCACGCTGTATCAGCAGGCGCGACAGCAACGCCCCGAGGATGAATTTGCCTTGCTCGGGCTGGCTGATGTATCGCTGGCCGAAGGTGATGCAGCTAGCGCCGAGCGGCAGTACCTGCACGTACGGGGTAGAGCACCAGGCAATGAAAGTGCGCTACGCGGCTTGATGCGGATCTATCAAGCTCAATCGATGGACAAGGCCCAAGCGTATCTGGAAAGCCTGCCGCCGGCTCAGCAGGCCCAGTTCGCCAGCCTGCGGCAAAGTCTGCAACTTGCCCGCCTGCGCGAGCAGGCTGATGTGGCATTGCGCCATGAGGACTGGCTCACTGCCAGCCGAGTACTGGAGCAGGCTGTCGAGCTGGCCCCCGATGAGCCATGGTTGGTTTACCAGTTGGCCAGCAGCCTTCGCCAACAGGGGCGTAACGCCGAGGCAGACGCCGCATTCGCCCAAGTACTGCAGCGTCAGTCGGCGGATCCCGCCACCCGCTATGCCCATGGGCTTTATCTAGAGTCCAGTGACCGTGATGTGCTCGCCCAGCAGACCTTGCGCGCCGTGCCACAAGGTGCCTGGACCGATGACATGCGGTCGCTGGACAAACGGCTGCGTCGGCGCATGACCCTGGCCCAGGCGCAGCGTCTGCAGGACCAGGGCCGTACCGATGAGGCGACCGCAGTGCTGGAAGCCGTCCAGGCCCAGGGCGAGGGTGATCCTGACGACCTCTTGTTGATGGCGGACTGGGCGGCAGAGCGGGGCGATCACAGCAAGGCGCGTGGTTACTACCAGCGTGTATTGCAGGCTCAGCCCAAGCGCCCGGAAGCCCGCCTCGGCATGATGCAAAGCTGGATTGCCGAAGGCGACCTGGCGCGTGTGCGCCAGGCATTGGCCACGCAACCGTTGCAATTGACTGACCTGACGGTGGGGGGCCAGCAGCGTCTGGCGGAGGTCTGGGTGGCGTTGGGGGAAAAACAAAAAGCTGCCAGGCTGCTGGAGCGCATTGCTGCACAACAGCCCCAGCCTGACCCCTTGCTGCGCCGTGATGCTGCGCGCTTAGTCGCTGCAGACGATCCGCAGCGCGCATTGGACCTTTATGCAGCGGCGATGGCCGATGCGCAATTGCTCGGTCGTTCGGCGCTCTCGCCGCGGGATGACCGGGCAATGACTTTGGCCAGCCGTGCCAACGATGCGGATGATTGGCTGGTGCGCAGCCTGCGCAGTGATGTGGATGAGCTCTACCGCCAGCGCAACACCCATGTCACGCTCATGCATGACTACGGCTGGCGCAAGAACGACGGTACGCCAGGTATTTCCAGGTTGAGCACCCAATCGACCTTGCTGCATGTCGACACCCCATGGGACGACGGCACGGCGTTCGCCCGCGTGGAACGCATTGGCATGGATGCAGGTTCCTTCGACCTGAACGAAGATGGGCGCAATACGGCCGATTTCGGTACCTGCCAGTTTGAAGGCGTAACCCGTAACGGCGCGGCCCTGCCAACCTGTCGCGGTGGTTCGCAAACGGCTGACGGCGGCGTGCTGGCGTTGGGCTGGCAGAATGATCGCTGGGGCTTTGACCTGGGCACCACTCAAGGTTACGAGGTCAACAACTGGCTGGGTGGCGCCATCGTCAATGGCGACCTGGGGCAGGTGGGGTGGTCGCTGGCGGCCTCGCGCAGGCCCATGAGCAATTCGCTGCTGTCGTTCGCCGGAGCGCGTGATCCTGCTACCGGCGTGCGCTGGGGTGGCGTGACGGCCAATGGCGCGACATTGGGTTTGAGCTGGGACCAGGGTGGTGATCATGGGGTGTGGGCCAGTCTGGGGCACCATTGGCTCTATGGTGAGAATGTTGCCGATAACCAACGCACTCGCGCCATGGCGGGATACTACTACCGAGCGATAGAAACGGCGGATGAGCGCATGCGGGTCGGCCTTACCCTGATGCATTGGCGTTATGATAAGGATCTGGGTGGTTACAGCCTCGGCCAGGGTGGGTATTACAGCCCACAGCGCTACCAGTCGGTGGGTGTGCCAGTCAGTTACGCCTGGCGCAACTACGACTGGTCGTTCCTGGTGGAGGGCTCGGTCAGTTGGTCGCGCGCCCATAGCGATAGCAGCCGTCTCTACCCGGACTCGCGCATCAACCGCAAGTTGCTGGCGCGCTATGACGTTGTCGAGTCCAACATTGATGCCACGGTCGACGCCAGCGACAGCACCGGACTGGGGTATCGCCTGCATGGCGCCGTTGAGCGGCGTTTGAGCGATCACTGGGCAATGGGGGCCGGTTTCGACTGGCAGCATAGCGATGACTATGCACCCAGCCATGCTGTGTTCTATGTGCGTTATCTGTTCGAGCCATGGCGGGGTAACCTGGCGTTGCCAGTAACGTCTCTGGAGCCTTATAGCGAGTGGCGTTAGCGGCGTTTGGTGCCTACACACTGCAATGAACTGCATCATATGGATATTCGTTAAAGATATTTAAAATATTCTTCTTATGCATTTATAGTTCGCCCGACTGCGTACCCATCGACCAATCGATGCGCCGCACGACTTGAACCCACACGGGTAATCCCCGTGCGTTTCTGATCGTTGCGCGTCTTGAAGTCGCGCACTGCGTGGGAGTGAACAATGTCCGCCGCCTCGAACGCCTTGTCGTCCATCGACAGCGCCCAGCCGCAAACCTTCGAAATCCGCCCGTTCTCTGGTGCCGTCGGCGCCGAGATCATCGGCCTGGACCTGGCCAAACCAGTCAACGCCGAGGATTTCTCCCGTATTCATCGCGCCCACCTCGACCACCATGTGCTGGTGTTCCGCGACCAGCGCATCAGCCCTGAACAGCAGATCAGCTTCAGCCGCCGTTTCGGTGAGCTGCAGATCCATGTGCTCAAGCAGTTCCTGCTTGCTGGCCACCCTGAGATCCTGATCGTCTCCAACATCATCGAGAACGGCCAGAACATCGGCCTGGGTGATGCCGGCAAGTTCTGGCACTCGGACCTCTCCTACAAAGAACTCCCAAGCCTGGGTTCCATGCTTCACGCCCAGGAGCTGCCCAGCGAAGGTGGCGATACCCTGTTCGCCGATATGCACAAAGCCTGGGACGCCGTTCCCGAAGCCCTGCGTAAGGTGGTCGAAGGCCGTAGTGCCGCTCACTCCTACACCGCTCGCTATGCCGAAACCAAATTCGAAGGTAACTGGCGCCCCACCCTGACCGCCGAGCAACTGGCCCAGGTGCAGGAAGTCATCCATCCGGTGGTGCGTACCCACCCGGAGAACGGCCGCAAAGCGCTGTTCGTCAGTGAAGGTTTCACCACCCGCATCGTCGGCCTGCCGGACGATGAAAGCCGCGACGTGCTGCAGCAGCTTTACGCCTTGAGCGTGCTGGAACAGAACATCTATCGCCACCAGTGGCAACCCCACGACATGGTGTTCTGGGACAACCGCTCGCTCATCCACCTGGCCACCGGCTGCCCTGCGCACCTGCGGCGCAAACTGTTCCGTACCACCATCCAGGGCGATGCCCCGTTCTGACGACTGAGGAAACATCATGCGCAACTCCATCAGCCGCCTGGCGGCAAGCATTGGCCTGGGCGCCAGCCTGGTCGTCGGTAGCCTTGCGCTGCCCACCGCGGCACATGCCGAAGGCAAGATCCGCGTCGCCGAACAGTTCGGTATCGTCTACCTGTTGCTCAACGTGGTACGTGACCAGCACCTGATCGAGAAACACGGCAAGGAGCAGGGCATCGACATCGAGGTCGACTGGGCCCAGCTCTCTGGTGGCGCGGCAATCAATGACGCGCTGCTGTCCGGCTCGGTAGACATCGCCGGCGCCGGTGTCGGCCCGCTGCTGACCGTGTGGGACCGTACCAAAGGCCGACAGAACGTCAAGGCCGTGGCCTCGCTGGGCAACTTCCCGTACTACCTGCTCAGCAGCAACCCGAACGTGAAGACCATCGCCGACATTTCCGACAAGGACCGTATAGCCGTGCCAGCAGTGGGCGTCTCGGTGCAGTCGCGCTTCCTGCAGTACGCTGCTGCCCAGCAGTGGGGAGACAAGGAATACAACCGCCTCGACAAATACACCCTGGCCGTGCCGCATCCGGACGCCACTGCTGCGTTGCTGGCGGGTGGTACTGAGCTCAACGGGCACTTCTCCAACCCGCCGTTCCAGGACCAGGCCTTGGCCAACAAGGACGTGCACGTGGTGCTCAACAGCTATGACCTGCTCGGCCCCAACTCGCCGACCCTGCTGTTCGCCACCGAAAAATTCCGCAATGACAACCCCAAGACCTACAAGGCCTTTGTCGATGCGCTGGCCGAGGCTGCGGACTTTGCCCAGAAGGACAAGGCAGCCGCTGCCGACACCTATATCCGTGTGACCAAGGCCAAGATCGACCGCGATGCGCTGATCAAGCTGATCGACAATCCGCAGTACGAGTTCACTGTCACACCGAAGAACACCTACAAGCTGGCTGATTTCCTGTACCGGGTCGGCGCCATCAAGCACAAGCCGGAATCGTGGAAGGACTACTTCTTCCAGGACGAACGCCCGCTGCAGGGGAGCTGACCGACCATGACCGCCCCATTGCCAGGCCACACGGCCAGCAACCTGAGCCGTGTCGCTACAGCGCCTTTGCTCAAGGTGGACAATTTGAGCCTTGAATACCGCACCGCGCAGCGCGTGGTGCGGGCCACTCACCAGGTCAGCTTCGAAGTCGATCGTGCCGACCGTTTTGTCTTGCTCGGCCCTTCGGGGTGCGGCAAGTCCACCCTGCTCAAGGCCGTGGCAGGTTTTATCAGCCCCCAGGAAGGGCAGATCCTGCTGCAGGGCCAGCCAGTCAGCGGCCCCGGCCCTGACCGCATCGTGGTGTTCCAGGAGTTCGACCAGCTGCCACCGTGGAAGACGGTGAAGCAGAACGTCATGTTCCCGTTGCTGGTGTCTGGCCAGCTCAAGCGTGCCGAGGCTGAAGAGCGTGCGTTGCACTACCTGGACAAGGTCGGCCTCGCCGCCTTCGCCGACGCCTATCCGCACACCCTGTCGGGCGGCATGAAGGCGCGCGTGGCGATTGCCCGCGCCCTGGCCACGCAACCGAAGATCCTGTTGATGGACGAGCCGTTTGCCGCGCTCGACGCGTTGACCCGGCGCAAGATGCAGGAAGAGCTGCTGCTGCTGTGGGAGGAGGTGCGCTTTACCTTGCTGTTCGTCACCCACTCCATCGAAGAAGCGCTGGTGGTCGGTAACCGCATCTTGCTGTTGTCGCCCCACCCGGGGCGGGTAAGGGCCGAGGTGCACAGCCATCAGTACGACCTGGGCAGCCTCGGCGCCAGTGACTTCCAGGCCAGCGCACGACGCATCCATCGCCTGCTGTTCGACGAGGTCGATGTGCCCGAGCAAACGGACGACCTGGGCTTCAACGACATCCGCATCGCTTACTGACAGGAGCTTCAGCCATGACCACTACACCTGTACGCCAGGAATACGAGGTGCAGCTGGAGCCGCTGCTCAGTGTGCCTCTGGAGCGCAACCTGCCACTGGCCCAGCGCCTTTGGCAGCATGGATGGTTGCGCAAGGCGGTGATCCTCGTGGTGATCGCTGCGTTGTGGGAGGCCATCGCCCGCTACCAGGGCAACGACCTGCTGCTGCCGACCTTCCTGCAGACCGCAGCAGCGCTGTGGGACGGCCTGGTGAGCGGCGAATTGCCGGCAAAAGTCGGCGTGTCGCTGGTGATCCTGCTCAAGGGCTACCTGATGGGCATCGTCCTGGCTTTCGGCCTGACCAGCCTTGCGGTATCGACCCAACTTGGGCGCGATCTGCTGGGCACGCTGACCTCGATGTTCAACCCGCTGCCGGCAATTGCCCTGTTGCCGCTGGCCTTGCTCTGGTTCGGCCTCGGTGACAACAGCCTGATCTTCGTGCTGGTGCATTCGGTGCTCTGGGCGCTGGCGCTTAATACCTACGCAGGCTTTCTCGGGGTGTCGGAAACCTTGCGCATGGCCGGGCGCAACTATGGGCTCAAAGGCCTGCGCCTGGTGCTGCATATCCTGGTGCCGGCGGCGTTGCCGTCGATCCTGTCGGGGCTGAAGATCGGCTGGGCCTTCGCCTGGCGCACGCTGATCGCGGCCGAACTGGTGTTTGGCGCCAGCAGTGGCAAGGGCGGGCTGGGCTGGTACATCTTCCAGAACCGTAACGAGTTGTACACCGACAAGGTGTTCGCCGGGCTGGCGGTGGTGATCCTGATTGGCTTGCTGGTCGAGGGGTTGGTGTTCAATACCCTGGAGCGGTTGACTGTGCGGCGCTGGGGGATGCAGCGCTGATCTTCACCTGTCCTATCGCCGACAAGCCGGCGATAGGACAGGTGCAGTCAACTACTCCTGATACTTGGCAGCCGCATTGCTCAGGGTCCTGGCGATCTCATTGCGCAACCCGGCGGGCTGCTCCACCCTTACTCCTTCCCCCTGGCTCAACACCCACCAGCGCAACGCCCCACCGTCTTGGACCGTGGCCTGTAGCAGATGCCCCTGCGCCAGCGGGGTCAGCTGCATGTCTGCGCTTAAGGGCGCATCGCGCAACTGCCGCGCCACCTGATCGCTGACCCAGGCCTGCAGCTCCAGCCCACCCTCCTGGCCCGGCTGTAGCGTTTCACCGCGCAGAAAACCCTGCAGATCGAAATGCCCACGCAGCTCCCCGACGACATTCGCCGACCAATGCCAGCCAAATGGGATGCTCTTGTCATTGCGCTCCAGCGGAAAAATCAACGACAGCTCGTTGAGGTCGCGCTCCACGGTGCGTTTGCTGACGTTGAAGCCCACATCCCGCAGGCGCCATACCAGTTCGGCACTGGTAATGCCCGGCGAGCGGTTGGGCAACTGGCGTAGCAGTGCCCACTGGCGGCTGATGGTGGCGCGAGTAGTGGCGAACGGCAAAAGATAACGTCCTTGTCTAGGCTTGCCGCATCAGGATGGCGGCAAGCGTGGGTCATGGCAATTAGCCACGACCCGTTCAGATCAAGGAACTGCCATTTGGTTGCCTGCTGTCGAATCGTTCGCGACAGGTTTTGACGTGACGTCGCGCAGAATCACGCCTCATCACAGCCACGGTCGGGCCTGTGGGTCGTTCAATGAGGATGAACATGTCTGCTGCCAGCAATATCCATTCGCTGCTCGCCCATCTTCTGCCAGAGCAGGTCATCGCCGCGCCGACGCCCGCCGGGAGGCGCCAGCGGCTGTTCGCCGGGGTGGGCTTGCCGAGCCAGCAGTCGCTGCTGGTCAGCCGCCTGGACGAAGCGCCAGACTTGCAGGCGGTGTACGTCGACCTGCGGCAGCAGGCGCTGGCCGGCAATGTGGCAGCGCTCAACGACCTCGGCTGGATCTGGCTCAATGGCAAGTACTGGCGGGCCGACACCGTGCTCGCCGGGCACCTGCTGCGCATGGCCGCTTTGCAGGGCAGTGCCGCTGCCTGGTTCAACCTGGGGCAGCAGCATTACTTCGGCAAAGGTATCGATACCTCCTACGTGCAAGCTGCGCAATGTTATCGGCAGGCCTTTGACCGCGGCATGCTGCACGCCGCTGCTGCGCTCGGTGATCTGCTCGAGGAAGAAGTCTGCGACACCGAACTGGGCTGGCAGGTAGACCTGACTCAGGCGTACCAGTGGTTCCTTCGTGGCGCCGAACGGGGCGAAGCGCGGTGCCGGTTCGAGGTGGGCTACCGGCTATTGCATGGGCTGCATGTGGAGGCAGACACCAAGGCGGCGCTGTACTGGCTGGAACTTGCGGCGGCGACCGGGGTGATGCAGGCCGCCGAGGAGCTGGCGGTGCATTTCAGCAGGCGGGACGGCGCACGCTACCTCGATTGGCGGGACCGCGCGGTGCAGATGGGCAGCACACTGGCGTTGGCGATGAAGCTCGAAGACCAGGTCCAGCCCTGAGCTTGCCGGCGATGGGGCCGGTGCAGAGAGCCTCAATCCCTCAAAATGAACAACAATTCATCCATTCCCTCTGTCGCCTCCGGTTGACGACAGGGGGAGGGCCAGGCGTATATTGATAGTTAGCAAACTATGAATATCCTTGGTTCCTCTCATGACGCTTGATTCACTGCGCCTGCACGTCAGCAGCGGCATGGTCGTTGCCGCACGCCACTGGCGGCGCATCTGCCATACCGCCTTGACCGGTTACGGCATTTCCGAAGCCTGCGCTGCACCGCTGCTGATGATCGTGCGCCTGGGCGATGGCGTGCATCAGGTAGCGGTGGCCCAGGCCGCCGGCCTGGAAAGCCCATCCCTGGTGCGCCTGCTCGATCAGTTGTGCAAGGCCGGGCTGGTGTGCCGCAGCGAGGACCCACTGGACCGCCGCGCCAAGGCCCTGAGCCTGACCGCCGAAGGGCGCGCCCTGGCTGAGGCTATCGAAGCCGAGCTGGTGCGTGTGCGCCATGACGTGCTTCAAGGCATTGACGAGGCCGACCTGCAAGCCACGTTGCGCGTATTGCGTGCCTTCGAGGCCGCCGGCCTCGGTACCGCAGGCGGGGTGGCATGAACGGCTTTTTCAGCTCGGTACCACCGGCCCGTGACTGGTTCTATGGCGTGCGTACCTTCGCTGCATCGATGATCGCCTTGTACATCGCCTTGTTGATGCAGTTGCCGCGCCCGTACTGGGCGATGGCCACCGTCTACATCGTCTCCAGCCCGTTCGTCGGGCCCACCAGTTCCAAGGCGTTGTATCGCGCCGTGGGCACGCTGCTCGGTGCTGGCGGGGCGATCTTCCTGGTGCCGCCGTTGGTGCAGTCTCCGTTGCTGCTGACGGTCGCCATTGCCATGTGGACCGGCACCCTGCTGTACCTTTCGCTGAACCTGCGCACCGCCAACAACTACGTGCTGATGCTCGCCGGCTACACCCTGCCGATGATCGCCCTGGCCGTGGTCGACAACCCGCTGGCGGTGTTCGACGTGGCTTCTTCCCGTGCCCAGGAGATTTGCCTGGGCATCGTCTGCGCGGCGGTGGTCGGGGCGATCTTCTGGCCGCGTCGGCTGGCACCTGTGGTGGTTGGCGCTACCGGTAACTGGTTCATTGATGCGATCCGCTACAGCGACACCTACCTGGCCCGCGATGTCGCTGCCGAGAAAGTGGGTGCCATGCGCGGCGCGATGGTCGCTACTTTCAACTCGCTGGAAATGATGATCGGCCAGCTCGGCCACGAAGGTGCTGGCCCTCACACCCTCAAGAACGCCCGCGAACTGCGCGGCAGGATGATCCACCTGCTGCCGGTGATCGATGCGCTCGACGATGCCCTGGTTGCCCTCCAAGGGCGCGCCCCGTTGCAGTTCGCCCAGTTGCAACCGGTACTGCAAGCCGCCCGCGAGTGGCTTCAGGGTACCGCCGACAGCGCTTCAGTGGCGCGCTGGACGGCCCTGCACGAGAAGATCGACCGCTTGCAGCCTGGTGCTGCCGCGCTCGATCAGCGCGCCGAGCTGCTGCTGTCCAACGCCCTTTACCGCCTGACCGAATGGGCCGACCTGTGGCAGGACTGCTGCACCTTGCAACACGCCCTGCGCACCGATGACCCCACGCCCTGGCGCGCGGTGTACCGCCACTGGCGCCTGGGCCGCCTGACGCCGTTCTTCGACCGCGGCCTGATGTTCTATTCGGTGATCTCTACCGTGCTCGCCATCATCGTTGCCTGCGGCCTGTGGATTGGCCTGGGCTGGAACGACGGCGCCAGCGCGGTGATTCTTGCCGCTGTGTCGTGCAGCTTCTTCGCGGCGATGGACGACCCCGCGCCGCAGATCTACCGGTTCTTCTTCTGGACGCTGATGTCGGTCATCTTCTCCAGCCTGTACCTGTTCCTGGTACTGCCCAACCTGCACGATTTCCCGATGCTGGTACTGGCCTTCGCGGTGCCGTTCATTTGCATCGGTACTTTGACCGTGCAGCCGCGTTTCTACCTGGGCACGTTGCTGACCATCGTCAACACCTCGACCTTCATCAGCATCCAGGGCGCCTACGACGCCGACTTCTTCACCTTCCTCAACTCCAACCTGGCCGGCCCGGTTGGGCTGTTGTTCGCATTCATCTGGACATTGGTGATGCGCCCGTTCGGCGTGGAACTGGCCGCCAAACGCATGACCCGTTTCGCCTGGCGCGACATCGTTGAGATGACCGAGCCGGCCACGCTGGCCGAACACCGCCAGGTTGGCGTGCAGATGCTCGACCGCCTGATGCAGCACCTGCCGCGCCTGTCCCAGACCGGCCAGGACAGCGGCGTGGCGCTGCGCGACCTGCGTGTGGGCCTGAACCTGCTCGACCTGCTGGCCTACATGCCACGCGCAGGCACCTTGGCCCGCGAGCGCCTGCAAACGGTCATCGAGGAAGTCGGCGGCCACTACGCGGCCTGCCTGCGCGCGGGCGAACGCCTGCATGCCCCGGCCGCGCTGCTGCGCAATATGGAGCGCGCCCGCTTGGCGCTTAACCTGGATGAACTGTACGAGCGCGGTGACGCCCGCACCCACCTGCTGCACGCCCTGAGCGGCCTGCGCCTGGCGCTGTTGCCAGGTGTCGAGGTCATGCTTGAACCGGCCGAACAACCGCAACTGCCCCCCGGCCTCGACGGAGCGCCCCTGTGATCGGTGAACTGGATATCAGTGGGGTATTCCTGCCCACGCTGCTGGTGATGATGTTCTGCACCTACCTGCTGTTCCTTGGGGTGCACGCGGTGCTGGTGCGCCTGCATTTCTACCGCCTGGTCTGGCACCGGGCGCTGTTCAACGTTGCCCTGTATGCCGTGCTGCTTGGCGCGGTGGACCATTTTTGCCGAAGCCTGATGCTGCCATGAAAAAACCTTTGCTGACCCTGGGCCGTGTGGTCCTGACCTTGCTGGTAGTGACCTTCGCCGCCGTGCTCGTATGGCAGATGGTGGTGTACTACATGTTCGCCCCCTGGACCCGCGACGGTCACATCCGGGCCGACGTGATCCAGATCGCTCCGGATGTGTCCGGGCTGATCCAGAAGGTCGAGGTGCGCGACAACCAGACCGTCAAACGCGGTGACGTGTTGTTTACCATCGACCAGGACCGCTTCAGCCTGGCGCTGCGCCAGGCCAAGGCCACCCTCGGCGAGCGCCAGGAAACCCTGGCCCAGGCCTCCCGCGAAGCGCAGCGCAACCGCAAGTTGGGCAACCTGGTGGCGGCCGAGCAACTGGAGGAAAGCCAGTCCCGTGAAGCCCGCGCGCGCTCGGCAGTCAGCGAGGCCCAGGTGGCGGTCGACACCGCCCAGCTCAACCTTGACCGTTCGGTGGTACGCAGCCCGGTAGATGGCTACCTCAACGACCGCGCACCGCGTAACCATGAATTCGTCACCGCTGGCCGTGCGGTGCTGTCGGTGGTCGACAGCGCCTCGTACCACGTCGATGGCTACTTCGAAGAGACCAAGCTGGGTGGCATCCATATCGGCGATGCGGTGGACATCCGCGTGATGGGCGACAACACCCGCCTGCGCGGCCATGTGCAGAGCTTTGCCGCCGGTATCGAGGACCGCGACCGCAGCAGTGGCGCCAACCTGCTGCCCAACGTCAACCCAGCGTTCAGCTGGGTGCGCCTGGCCCAGCGGATCCCGGTGCGCATCGCCTTCGATGAAGTACCGGCAGATTTCCGCATGATCGCCGGGCGGACGGCCACGGTGTCGATCATCGAGGGTCAGCATCCATGAAACAGCTGATCCTGGCGGGTTTCTGCCTGTCGCTGGGTGCCTGCATGATGGTCGGCCCGGACTATGAAGTGCCCAAGGACGCAGCCGTGCAGCGCAGCGACCTCAACGGTCCGCTGCGCCAGGATGCTGACAGCGTGGTGTCGGCGCCGGTGCCCGAGGACTGGTGGCAGCTGTATCAGGATCAGCGCCTCAACGAACTGGTACGCCAGGCGCTGAGCGCCAACACCGAGCTGCGCGTGGCGGCGGCCAACATCGCCAAGGCCCGTGCCCAGGTCGAAGTGGCCGAGTCGCAGGGTGGTTTCAACGGCGGCATCAAAGCAGGCGCGCAACGTTTGCAGGAGTCCGGCGAGGCCTTCCTGCTGCCCGAGAAGGTTCCGGTGGCCAACATCGGCGAAGCGATCATCAGCGCCTCCTACCAGTTCGACCTGTGGGGCACCTTCAAGCGCGGCACCGAAGCGGCCAAGGCCAATGCCGACGCCGTACAGGCTGCCGCCGATACTGCGCGCATCACCCTGGTGGCGGATGTGGTCAAGGCCTACACCCAGGTCTGCTCGGCCAACGAGGAATACCACATCGCCCGCGAGTCGCTCGACCTGCAGGAGCAGAGCGTGCAGCTCAACCAGCGCCTACGTGATGCCGGCCGTGGCGATGAAACCCAGGTCACCCGCTCGCAGACCCAGTTCAAGTCCCTGCGCGCCGAACTGCCCAGATTCAAGGCCGAACGAGAGACCGGCATGTACACTCTGGCAGCGCTGCTGGCCAAGCCGGTGGACCAGCTACCTGCCGGCACCGCCGATTGCGCCGAGCTGCCGCACCTGAACCAACTGGTCCCGGTTGGCGATGGCACTGCGCTGCTCAAGCGCCGCCCGGATGTGCGCCAGGCCGAACGCCAACTGGCAGCGGCCACCGCGACTATTGGTGTGGCCACGGGCGCGCTCTACCCGGACGTGAGCTTTGGCGCCCAGGTCGGCACCATCGGTATCCTCGAAAACCTCGGCGAACCCTCGACTAACCGCTGGGGCTTCGGCCCGCAGATCAGCTGGACCATCCCTACCAACGGCACCCGCGCCCGCATTCGCATGGCCGAAGCCTCGACACAGGCGGCACTGGCGCATTTCGACGGTGTGGTGCTGAACGCCATTCGCGAGACCCAGACCCGCCTGGCCCAGTACAGCGCCCTGCTCGACCGGCGCGATGCGCTGGCCGAGGCGGAGAAGTCGGCCAAGGAAGCGGCGGACCAGACGCATCGCTATTACCAGGCAGGGCGTGAGTCGTTCCTGGCGGACCTGCAGGCGACGCGGACGTATACCGACATGCGTGCGCAGCTGGCGGCGGCCAATAGCCAGGTGGCCATGGGGCAGATTGGGGTGTTCCTGGCGTTGGGTGGCGGCTGGAAGGATGCCGCCAAGCCTTGAGATTGCCCGGGTCGCTGGATGCCTGTCGGCGGGGCAGGCCGATATAAGGTGTTATTCGTAATGCCCTGCAACTGATATTTTTGTCAGTTTTCCCGCTCGCACGGTTCTGTCACGCTTCGTTCAAGATTGTGGCGTGCGTGTGAGGTCTTTATGGGCGCTACACCGAGCGGGAAATCTGTTTATTCTCAAAAAAGATTCTACCGGAACACTGAGCTCGTGACGGTGATGGGAGCGCGTGCTGCGAGTTCGATAGTTAAGGCTGAAGCGGGGGACCTTGCGCAAATCGGAGCTGGGGAGGTGTCAGGCAGCACACTTTTATTATCAGGCCCGATGCGTACGGTTATGGGCGGTGCGACTGCAGTGCGGCATGAAACGCTTAGCTACAGCCCTTATGGTTTTAGCTTTCCTCAATCACCCATCTTGCCTGGATTCAACGGGCAACCACGTGAAGCCCTCACGGGTTGGTATCTGCTAGGTAACGGCGCTCGTGGTTACAGCCCGGCTCTGATGCGATTCTTAAGTCAGGATGTGTTGAGCCCCTTTGATCAGGGAGGGATCAACTGCTATGCGTATGTCTCCGGTGACCCTGTCAATTTCAGTGATCCAACCGGGCATATGCCTAAGCGATTATCGCCCGAACCGACGAACAGGCCGAAAACATTGATTATGCCTCCCAATTCGCAGCAGGCGCCTGGTTCGAGGAAACCTGCGAAACCTGCGATGAATCGATCTATTTCGAGTACCTCCAATTCGTCATTATCATCGCCCCTCTCGACGCCTTCGACTCCCGGCATAAGCGACCGGCACAGTTCGAGAAACGCTGTATTCTTTAACGCTATCTCAGAAGAAAATAAAGGTTGGAAATTAGACAAGGTTGAGGTGCGGAAGAACTTAGCAGTGTTGACAAAAGTGGAGCAGGAAAAATTCGACAAGTTTCAAAACGCGATTCACCATGAGGGATTGTCGCCTCGGGACGCAGCATTGAGTTTGGGTGATAGCGACTACAAAGTTTTTGATAAGCGCTTAGGGATTTATCAGTTCCGCCTCAGTGGAGGTCAACGTGTTCATTTTCAGGTGCAAGATAAAACCGTGATCATCCGCCAGGTAGGAGGGCATGCGTAGCCTGCGCTACATATTCCCTAACGCCTGAAATAGTAAGAGTTCTCCGAATATAAAAAATGCTTCAGTTCTGATTCTGTGTCGAATTATCCTGCGGCGTCTGTTGGACAGCCCTCAGGCCTGCGCCGCCCATCGCCGGCAAGCCGGCTCCCACAAGTACAGCGCCCCCTTGAAGCCTGTAAAAATACTGGGGGAGCACGCCCACCGGCGATCGAGGGCGGAGCCCGCGCCGGGTTTTTGTCTCAAGATTTTTCATGAAATCCGCCCGCAAACCTTGAGCGAAGCTGAGTGGAAGTGAACAATGTTCTCTTTCGCATTCCCTTCGAGATTGCCCATGAATACCCGTTTCCGTCTTGCCTGGCTGTTGTGGCCTTTGCTGGCGCTGTGCAGCACCTTGGCGCTGGCCGAATCCCCTGCCGAGGCCGGCAAGGCCCTGCACCTGCTCGATTACATCGGCGCGGACTACCCGCCGACCGTACGTGACGGCAAGGTGATCGACGACGGCGAATACCGTGAGCAGCAGGAGTTCAGCGCGGTGTTGGCCGATCTGGTCAAAGGCCTGCCGGCAAACGCGGAGCAAAACGCCCTTGAGCAGGGCGTACAAGCCTTGCGCCAGGCCATCGACCAGCGCCAGGACGGTGCCGCGGTGGCCAAGCAGGCCCGACAGCTGGGCGCACGTCTGGCTGTGGCCTATGAGGTCAGCCAGGCGCCGGTGATTACCCCGGACCCGGCCCGTGGCGCCTCGCTGTACACGCAAAACTGCTCGATCTGCCACGGCGACACAGGGGCCGGCGATGGCCCGGCGGGCGTCGGTCTGGAACCCGCCCCGGCCAACCTGCGCAACACTGAACGCCTCGACCAACTGAGCCTGTTCGACCTCTACAACACCCTGAACCTGGGCATTGATGGCACTGAAATGCCGTCGTTCGCCGACCAGCTCGATGAACGCCAACGCTGGGACGTGGCCGCCTACATCGCCAGTTTCACCGCCGACCCGCAGGCTGCAAAGGGTGACAAGACCTGGAACCTGGCCGACCTGGCCCGCCAGACCCCGGCAGAAGTCGCCGCCAACGAAGGCCCTGGCGCCGTGGAGGCATTCCGCGCCCAGCGTGCCCAGCCGCCGCAGGTCAAACGTGGCCCGGCGCAGTTGCTCGATTACACCGCCAGCACCCTGGACAAGAGCCTGGCGGCCTACCGTACAGGCGACCATGACCAGGCCTACGACCTGTCGGTAGCGGCGTACCTGGAAGGCTTCGAGCTGGTGGAAAGCTCGCTGGACAACATCGACACCCAGGCGCGCAAGGACACCGAGAAAACCTTGATGGCCTACCGCCAGGCGCTGCAGGATGGACTGCCGGTTGCTCAAGCCGAACAACGTCTGGCCGAGGCCAAGGCCAAGCTTGATCAGGCGGCGAAACTGCTCGGCAGCGATGGCCTGAGCTGGTCGTTGAGTTACATCTCCGGCCTGCTGATCCTGTTGCGCGAAGGCCTTGAGGCGATTCTGGTACTGGCCGCGATCCTGGCCTTCCTGCGCAACACCGGCCAGCAATCGGCGGTGCGCAGCGTCAACATCGGTTGGGCGCTCGCGCTGGTCGCCGGCTTCGGCACCTGGGCCCTGGCGGCCTATGTGATCGACGTCGGTGGCGCCCAACGAGAACTGCTTGAGGGTTGCACGGCGTTGTTCGCTGCCGTGATGGTGCTGTGGCTTGGCGTGTGGATGCACGACCGTCGCCATGCAGCCGCCTGGCAGGATTACATCAAGAGCAGCCTGGTCAGCGGCGGCGGGCGCTTCGGCTTTGCCATGCTGGCGTTCTTCTCGGTGTACCGCGAGCTGTTTGAAGTGATCCTGTTCTATGAAACCCTGTGGCTGCAGGCTGGCCCGGCAGGGCACCAGGCGGTACTGGCCGGGGGTGCCACCGCACTGGTGCTGCTGGTCGGCCTGGCCTGGGTGATTTTGCGCGGTTCGGCCAAATTGCCGCTGTCGCTGTTCTTCAGCATTAACGCTGGGCTGCTGTGTGCGCTATCAGTGGTATTTGCCGGGCACGGCGTGAAGGCGCTGCAGGAAGCAGGTGTGCTGGGCACGCGGCCGGTGGCGTTCTTCGAGTTCGACTGGCTGGGAATTCATGCCGATGCGTACTCGCTGGCGGCACAGGCGGTGGCGTTGCTGGCTATTTTGGTGCTCTATGGCCGTAGTCGCCTGGCTGAGAAGCGCCGGGCTGCCGTTTAGGTGTTGATGCTGCTGGCCTCTTCGCGGGGCAAGCCCGCTCCCACAGGCCTTAGGCTCAGAGGTGTTCCTGTGGGAGCGGGCTTGTCCCGCGAAGAGGCCGGCTCTGACAGAAGAGATTGCTACATGCGCATATGGATCGACGCCGACGCCTGCCCCAAGGCAGCCAAGGACCTGATCGTCAAATTCGCCCTCAAGCGCAAGCTTGAGGTGATCATGGTGGCCGGCCAGGCCGTGGCCAAGCCCGCCTTCGCCGTGGTGCGGTTGATCGTGGTGCCCAGCGGCATGGACGCTGCCGACGACTACCTGGTCGAGCATGCTTTGCCCGGCGAACTGGTGATCTGCAGCGACGTACCGTTGGCCGACCGGCTGATCAAGAAAGGCGTCGCAGCACTGGACCCGCGCGGGCGTGAGTTCGACGAACGCAACATGGGTGACCGGCTTGCAGTGCGCAACCTGTTCACTGAGCTACGTGAGCAGGGGCAGGTTGGCGGCGGGCAGGCGCCTTATGGCGAACGCGAGAAGCAGGCGTTCGCCAATGCGCTGGACCGTATTCTGACCCGCCTGAGCAAGGGCTGATCAGTCACCCTCGTGGGCCAGTTCCAACACGCGGTCCACCAGCTTGTAGATCCCGCCAGCCGCCTCGCTGATCGACTTGGCCACCATGTATGCCGGGGTGGTCACCAGCTTGCGCTGGGTATCTTCGACGATGTCATGCACATCGCATTCCTGGTGGGTGCCACCCATCTTGACCACTGCCGCCGCCGTATCGGCATCGTTACCGATAGTGCACAGCACGCCTGGCCCGTAGATTTTTGCCGCGAGGGCCGGCGAGATGCAGATCAGGCCGACCGGTTTGCAGGCTTCGGCAAAGGCTTCGGCCAGGGCCAGTACGTCTGGTTGCACGGTGCACTCGGTGCCTTCCACGGCAAAGTTGGACAGGTTCTTGGCCGCGCCAAAACCGCCCGGCACGATCAGCGCATCGAAGTCCTCGACCTTGGCTTCACGGATATCTTTCACGTCGCCACGCGCGATACGCGCCGATTCCACCAGCACATTGCGCGACTCCGGCATCGGCTCGCCGGTCAGGTGATTGATCACATGCATCTGCGCGATGTTCGGCGCAAAGCACTGTACCTGCGCGCCGCGCTGATCGAGGCGCAGCAGGGTGATCACGCTTTCATGGATTTCGGCACCGTCATACACGCCACAGCCGGAAAGAATCACCGCTACTTTTTTTGTCATGCTCATTACTCCAGTTTCGAGGCGCTAACTGTCCTCTAGTTTGGCAGACGTGGCTGGCTCGAAGGGGCTTGGACACAGCACCTAGCCACGGCGTCCACCCTGCTTAGAATCCTGCCTACTTGGATCGTAACGACGGCGGCGTGTTCATTATCTGGGATCGTCTGGTGTTGGGGGCGCTGGAAGAACAGCGCGCGGCCGTACACCTGGAGTGGGCGCCCGCTGTCGAACGTGCCAGCGCTCTACGGCCGGCGCGTTCGGTTTAGCGTTGATCGCGCCCTTTGTCTGGTTCCCGCTCGTGGCTGACAGCCGTTTCAGCCTCTGGGCCTTGGCCCTGTGCCGCCGCCTTGCGCTCCGCGCGCAGTGTGCGGAAGCGGCGGCGCAACCACAGCAGGACACCCAGCAACAGCAGGGCACCGAGCACCCATAGCTCATACTTCTTAACGTTGCCCAGCATACCTTCGAGGATTGCGCCGAAGTGGTATGCGGCAGCGCCAAGGGCAAGCGCCCAGATGGCTGCGCCGATGCCGTTGAGCAGCAGATAACGGCGTGGCGGGTAGCCGGACAGGCCGATGGCCACGGGCATTACCGTGCGCAGGCCGTAAACGAAGCGAAAGCTCAGCACCCAGATGTCGGGATGGCGACGAATATGCTCCAGGGCGCGGTCGCCCATGGCTTGCCAGCGGGGTTTGCGCGCAAGGATCTTGCGCCCGTGGCGGCGGCCCATGAAGTACCACAACTGGTCGCCGGCATAGCTGCCGAAGAACGCCACGATAACCACCAGGCTGATGTCCATGTACCCGCGAAACGCAAGAAATCCTGCAAGCACCAGGATGGTCTCGCCTTCGAAGAAGGTGCCTAGAAAAAGGGCAAAGTAGCCGAAATCCTGCAGGAATTGTTGAAGCATTTTCTGAGGTGCTGGCGAAATGAACGCGCAGCCTACCCCTTCGCGCGCATTCGTGAAAGTGTCCAAATGTGTCTCGACGTGAACAATTCCTACGAGGACAATGCCTGCGGCCACAAGTCGTAGGGTTGCCTGCGGGTGTAACACAGGCGTCATAATGGCCGCTTATCGTCCCGCTCAATTGATGATAGGGCGTTAACGTCCTCCAGGAACGTCCAGATGAATAATGAAGTGCTCACCCCTGTCGCGATCAAGGACGCCCAGGCCGTCCCTGAAGAGATTGTGCAGACCCCACCAGACTTGCCTGCAGCCCCGGAACCGGTGGTAGAGGCTGCCACGCCAGCCCCTGCGGCCGCGCCGGCACCGGCCATTGCCATTCCAAGCCTGGACGACAGCAGCCTGTACATTCATCGCGAGCTGTCGCAGTTGCAGTTCAACATACGCGTGCTGGAGCAGGCGCTGGATGAGTCCTATCCACTGCTCGAGCGCCTGAAGTTCCTGCTGATCTTCTCCAGCAACCTGGATGAATTCTTCGAGATCCGCGTGGCGGGCCTGAAGAAGCAGATCAATTTTGCCCGTGAACAGGCCGGCGCCGATGGCCTGCAGCCGCATCAGGCGCTGGCGCGCATCAGCGAGCTGGTGCATATCGAAGTAGAGCGCCAGTACGCGATCCTCAATGATGTGCTGCTGCCTGAGCTGGAAAAACACGCCATCCGCTTCATCCGTCGCCGCTACTGGACGCCGAAGCTCAAGACCTGGGTGCGCCGCTATTTCCGCGACGAGATCGCGCCGATCATCACCCCGATCGGCCTCGACCCGACCCACCCGTTCCCGCTGCTGGTGAACAAGAGCCTGAACTTCATCGTCGAGCTCGAAGGTGTCGACGCCTTCGGCCGCGACTCGGGCTTGGCGATCATTCCCGCGCCGCGCCTGCTGCCACGGGTCATTCGCGTGCCGGAAGATGTTGGCGGCCCAGGCGACAACTACGTGTTCCTGTCGTCGATGATCCATGCCCATGCCGACGACCTGTTCCAAGGCATGAAGGTCAAGGGTTGCTATCAGTTCCGCCTGACCCGTAACGCCGACCTGGCGCTGGATTCCGAAGAGGTCGATGACCTTGCCCGCGCCTTGCGCGGCGAACTGTTCTCGCGCCGCTACGGCGATGCAGTGCGCCTGGAGGTGGCCGACACCTGCCCGAAACACCTGTCCGATTACCTGCTCAAGCAGTTCAGCCTGAGCGAGAGCGAGCTGTACCAGGTCAATGGCCCGGTCAACCTGACCCGCCTGTTCAGCATCACCGGCCTGGACAGCCACCCGGAACTGCAATACACGCCGTTCACCCCGGCGATCCCCAAGCTGCTGGTCAATGCCGACAACATCTTCAGCGTGATCGGCAAGCAGGACATCCTGCTGATGCACCCGTTCGAGTCCTTCACGCCAGTGATCGACCTGCTGCGCCAGGCCGCCAAGGACCCGCACGTGCTCGCCGTACGCCAGACGCTGTACCGTTCCGGCGCCAACTCGGAAATTGTCGATGCCCTGGTCGATGCGGCACGTAACGGCAAGGAAGTCACTGCGGTGATCGAGCTGCGGGCGCGCTTCGATGAAGAATCCAACCTGCAGATGGCCAGCCGCCTACAGGCTGCCGGTGCGGTGGTGATCTACGGTGTGGTCGGCTTCAAGACCCACGCCAAGATGATGCTGATCCTGCGCCGTGAACAAGGTGAGATCGTGCGCTACGCGCACCTGGGCACTGGCAACTATCACGCCGGCAACGCCCGCCTGTATACCGACTACAGCCTGCTGACCTCCGACGACGCCCTGACTGAGGACGTCGGCAAACTGTTCAGCCAGCTGATCGGCATGGGCAAGACGCTGCGCATGAAAAAACTGCTGCACGCGCCGTTTACCTTGAAGAAGGGCATGCTCGACAT
The DNA here is from genome assembly GCF_001320525.1 of Pseudomonas sp. NBRC 111131. Taxonomy (NCBI): domain Bacteria; kingdom Pseudomonadati; phylum Pseudomonadota; class Gammaproteobacteria; order Pseudomonadales; family Pseudomonadaceae; genus Pseudomonas; species Pseudomonas sp. NBRC 111131. Next base: position 41,705 of record NZ_BCBH01000022.1, read on the forward strand.
GATTGCCCGGGAGACGCAGTTTGCCCTCGAAGGTAAACCCGCGCACATCATTGCCAAGTTCAACTCGCTGACCGACGCCAAGGTCATCAAGGCCCTCTACAAGGCCAGCCAGTCGGGCGTGAAGATCGACTTGGTGGTGCGCGGCATGTGCTGCCTGCGCCCGGGCATTCCCGGTGTGTCGCACAACATCCAGGTGCGCTCCATCATCGGCCGCTTCCTGGAGCACACGCGGGTGTTCTACTTCCTCAATGGCGGCGAAGAACAAATCTACCTGTCCAGTGCCGACTGGATGGAGCGCAACCTGGACAAGCGGGTCGAGACCTGCTTCCCGGTCGAAGGCAAGAAGCTGTTGCTGCGGGTGAAGAAGGAGCTGGAGGCGTACCTGACCGACAACACCCATGCCTGGACGCTGCAGCCTGACGGGCGCTACGTGCGCAGCAGCCCGACCGGCAACCAGAACCCGCGCAGTTCCCAGGCGACCCTGCTGGAGCGCCTGAGCAACCCGGTCCTCAACGTACGCTGAGGACGAAGCCGACCCGGGCCAGCCACTCCGCCTCGTTGGCGAAGTCGGCCTGGGTCAGCTGGTTCTGTTCCAGCCAGCCCTCGGGGAAGGCCACGTCCAGGCTGTCGTCGACGGCCTTGAGCTGCACCTTGGGCATCTGCTGGGTGCCGCGGATGTGATGGAACAGGATTGCGAAACGCAGCAGTACGCACAGACGCAACAGCTTGACCCCTTCCTCGCCCAGTTCGGCGAACTTGTCCTTCGGGATGTTGCGGCGATGACCGCGCACCAGCAGGGCCATCATCTGCTGATCTTCCCGCGAGAAACCTGAAAGGTCGGAGTGCTCGATCAGGTACGCACCGTGCTTGTGATAGTGATAGTGGGCGATATCCAGGCCGATTTCGTGGATTTTCGCCGACCATCCCAACAGGTCGCGCCAGTTTCCATCTTCAAGGTCCCAGGCGTTGGCCACTTGGTCAAAGGCGTGCAATGCCTTGCGCTCCACGCGCGCGGCTTGCCCGTGGTCGACGTGGTAACGCTCCATCAGCGAATTGAGGGTGCGTTCACGCACGTCTTCGTGGTGGTGCCGGCCCAGCAGGTCGAACAGCACGCCTTCACGCAGCGCGCCGTCGCAATGGTCCATGCGTTGCAGTTCCAGCGCGTCGAAGATCGCTTCGAGAATCGCCAGGCCAGCCGGGAAGATGGTACGGCGGTCAGGCTTGACGCCGTCGAAGTCGATCTTGTCGACCTCACCCAGCTTGAACAGCTTGCGTTTGACCCAGGCCAGGCCTTCTGCGTTGACCTCGCCATTGCCCAGGCCGCCGGCCTTGATCGCTGCGCCAATGGCGCGGATGGTGCCGGACGAGCCGATGGCTTCATCCCAGGTCAGGCGGTGCAGGGCATTCTCGATGCTCATCAGTTCCAGGCGCGCGGCGGTGTAGGCCTGGGCATAGCGGGCCGGGGTGATCTTGCCGTCGCGGAAATAGCGCTGGGTAAAGCTCACGCAGCCCATCTGCAGGCTCTCGCGCAGCAGCGGCTCGAAGCGTTGGCCGATGATGAACTCGGTGCTGCCGCCGCCGATGTCGGCTACCAGGCGTTTGCCAGGAGTGTCGGCCAGCGTATGGGACACGCCCAGGTAGATCAGGCGGGCCTCTTCACGGCCGGAAATGACCTCGACCGGGTGACCGAGGATGGCCTCGGCACGCTGGATGAAGTCGTTGCGGTTACGCGCTTCACGCAGGGCGTTGGTGCCCACGATGCGCACGGAGCCGGCCGGCATGCCGTTGATCAGTTGGGCAAAGCGCTTGAGGCATTCCAGGCCTCGCTCCATGGCCTCTTCACTGAGCTTGCGGTCTTCGTCGATGCCGGCGGCCAGCTGAACCTTTTCACCGAGCCGCTCGAGAATGCGGATCTCAGTGTGGTGAGCCTTGGCCACGACCATGTGAAAACTGTTGGAGCCAAGGTCTATGGCGGCGATCAGAGACAGGTTCTTCGCGGAGGTATGCGGCATGATCTGAGTGTTCTCGGTCGGTAACCTGGCAATCGTGCCACGTTAGCAGGCTGTCGCCAACGCACGGCACGCCAAGGCTTGATGCAAGGCAATGTGCCATTCGATGCTATGACACTTGTATGACAGTTTCGATTCGTGGTGTCTTGCACAACTATAGTTACACTCAATCGCCCGTGGCTTCCTGTAGGGCGTGGGTGCGGCTATGATGGGCCACGTTTTTTGCTTACGACCCTGGAGATATCCATGAGCAGCGATCTGATCAAACACGTCACCGACGCCACCTTCGAGGCCGAAGTCCTGCAAGCCCAAGGCCCGGTGCTGGTCGACTACTGGGCTGAATGGTGCGGCCCATGCAAGATGATCGCTCCGGTTCTGGACGACATCGCTTCCACTTACGAGGGCAAACTGACCGTCGCCAAGCTGAACATCGACGACAACCAGGAAACCCCGGCCAAGCACGGCGTGCGTGGTATCCCGACCCTGATGCTGTTCAAGAACGGCAATGTCGAGGCCACCAAGGTTGGCGCACTGTCCAAATCGCAGTTGGCCGCGTTCCTCGACGCCCACCTGTGATGTGAAAAAGCCCCGGAAATTCCGGGGTTTTTCTTTTTCAATCCACTAGACGCCGAAAAAAGCAAGTGTTACATTCGGCCTCGCACTGCTTCTTCAGTGCCCTCTGCACGCCGTCGCCGACGCATCCCTAATTCGAATCAGTACGCGATCCTGTCGCCATCTAGCGGCGCGGCTTCATTAAGCCAGAAGCTTAATTCTCCCTTCTTACATGATTACGTCACTCCCCTTATGAACCTGACTGAACTCAAGCAAAAGCCGATTACCGATCTGCTGGAAATGGCCGAACAGATGGGCATCGAAAACATGGCCCGTTCGCGCAAGCAGGACGTGATTTTTGCCCTGTTGAAGAAACACGCGAAAAGCGGCGAAGAGATCTCGGGTGACGGCGTGCTGGAGATTCTCCAGGATGGTTTCGGTTTCCTGCGTTCGGCTGATGCGTCCTACCTGGCCGGCCCTGACGACATCTACGTCTCGCCCAGCCAGATCCGCCGCTTCAACCTGCGTACCGGCGACACCATCGTCGGCAAGATCCGCCCGCCGAAGGAAGGGGAGCGTTACTTCGCCCTGCTGAAGGTCGACACGATCAACTTCGATCGCCCGGAAAACGCGAAGAACAAGATCCTGTTCGAAAACCTGACGCCGCTGTTCCCCAACAAGCGCCTGAAGATGGAAGCCGGCAACGGCTCCACCGAAGACCTTACCGGCCGCGTCATCGACCTCTGCGCCCCGATCGGCAAGGGCCAGCGTGGCCTGATCGTCGCTCCGCCGAAAGCGGGTAAAACGATCATGCTGCAGAACATCGCGGCCAACATCACCCGCAACAACCCCGAGTGCCACCTGATCGTTCTGCTGATCGACGAACGCCCGGAAGAAGTGACCGAAATGCAGCGCACCGTGCGCGGCGAAGTGGTCGCCTCGACCTTCGACGAGCCGCCGACCCGTCACGTGCAGGTTGCCGAGATGGTGATCGAGAAGGCCAAGCGCCTGGTTGAGCACAAGAAGGATGTGGTCATCCTGCTCGACTCCATCACCCGTCTGGCGCGTGCCTACAACACCGTGATCCCGAGCTCCGGCAAGGTCCTGACCGGTGGTGTCGACGCCCATGCACTCGAGAAGCCAAAGCGCTTCTTCGGCGCTGCCCGTAACATCGAAGAAGGCGGTTCGCTGACCATCATCGCTACCGCGCTGGTCGAAACCGGTTCGAAGATGGACGAAGTCATCTACGAAGAGTTCAAGGGCACCGGCAACATGGAGCTGCCGCTGGACCGTCGCATTGCCGAGAAGCGTGTGTTCCCCGCGATCAACATCAACCGCTCCGGTACCCGCCGTGAAGAGCTGCTGACCGCCGACGACGAACTGCAACGCATGTGGATCCTGCGCAAGCTGCTGCACCCGATGGACGAGATTGCCGCCATCGAGTTCCTGGTCGACAAGCTCAAGCAGACCAAGACCAACGACGAGTTCTTCCTGTCGATGAAGCGCAAGTAAGCGGTTAGATCGGTAAGTAATGATTGGGGCTGCTTCGCAGCCCATCGCCGGCAAGCCGGCTCCCACTGGTCCTCTGCGATCCCTGTGGGAGCTGGTTTGCAAGGGATGGGGCGCGAAGCGGCCCCAAGTCATTTTTGGCCATTGAACGCCGTTCGGCGCTACACTCTGCACCCCGACCGATACGGCCAATACGAGGCTCATGCATGCAGTATCGCGATTTGCGCGACTTCATCCGCGGCCTGGAGCAGCGCGGCGAACTCAAGCGCATCCAGGTTCCGATCTCCCCTGTCCTGGAAATGACCGAGGTCTGCGACCGCACCCTGCGCGCCAAAGGCCCTGCGCTGCTGTTCGAAAAGCCCACGGGCTTCGACATACCGGTACTGGGCAACCTGTTCGGCACCCCGGAGCGGGTGGCCATGGGCATGGGCGCCGAGTCGGTCGATGAGTTGCGCGAGATCGGCAAGTTGCTGGCCTTCCTCAAGGAGCCGGAGCCGCCGAAAGGCTTGAAGGATGCCTGGTCCAAGCTACCTATCTTCAAGAAAGTCGTGTCGATGGCGCCGAAAGTGGTCAAGGATGCGGTGTGCCAGGAGGTGGTCGTCGAGGGTGATGACGTCGACCTGGGCCAGTTACCGATTCAGCACTGCTGGCCAGGCGACGTGGCACCGTTGATCACCTGGGGCCTGACTGTCACTCGCGGCCCTAACAAGGACCGCCAGAACCTCGGCATCTACCGCCAGCAGGTGATCGGTCGCAACAAGGTCATCATGCGCTGGCTGAGCCACCGTGGCGGTGCGCTGGATTATCGCGAGTGGTGCGAGAAGCACCCGGGCCAGCCGTTCCCGGTCGCCGTGGCCCTGGGCGCAGACCCGGCCACCATTTTGGGTGCCGTCACACCGGTGCCGGATACGTTGTCCGAATACGCCTTTGCCGGGTTGCTGCGCGGTAACCGTACCGAGCTGGTGAAGTGCCGTGGCAGCAACCTGCAGGTACCCGCCACCGCCGAAATCATTCTCGAAGGTGTGATCCACCCAGGCGAGATGGCGCCGGAGGGGCCCTACGGCGACCACACCGGCTACTACAACGAAGTGGACAGCTTCCCGGTGTTCACCGTCGAGCGCATCACCCACCGGCAAAAACCGATCTACCACAGCACCTACACCGGGCGGCCGCCCGATGAGCCGGCGATCCTCGGTGTGGCGCTGAACGAAGTGTTCGTGCCGATCCTGCAAAAGCAATTCCCGGAAATCGTCGATTTCTACCTGCCGCCGGAAGGCTGCTCGTACCGCATGGCGGTGGTGACCATGAAAAAGCAGTACCCAGGGCACGCCAAGCGCGTGATGCTGGGTGTGTGGTCGTTCTTGCGACAGTTCATGTACACCAAGTTCGTTATCGTCACCGACGACGATATCAACGCCCGCGACTGGAACGACGTGATCTGGGCCATCACCACGCGCATGGACCCCAAGCGTGATACGGTGATGATCGACAACACCCCGATCGACTACCTGGACTTCGCGTCGCCGGTATCGGGGCTAGGGTCGAAGATGGGCCTGGATGCCACCCACAAGTGGCCGGGCGAGACTACACGCGAATGGGGGCGGGTCATCGTCAAGGACGAGGCCGTCACCCGCCGTATCGATGAGCTGTGGGACCAGTTGGGAATAGATTGATGCAGGTAACGTTGCAGCCGTCCGGGGCGGTGCTGGCGCTCGAACCCGGGGAACGGATCCTGGATGGAGCACGGCGGCTGGGCTATGACTGCCCGAACAGCTGCCGCAATGGCAATTGCCATGTCTGCGCCGCGTTGTTGGTCGAAGGGCGCGTGCGTCAGGACGGTGAGGTTCGCGATCATGGCGAGCTGTTCACGTGCATCGCCGAGCCGCTGGAGGACTGCGTTTTGCTCTGGGATGGTGTGTTGGCCCCGGGCGAGCTGCCGGTGCGCAAACTGGCCTGCACCGTCAGCGAGTGCGTCGAAGTCGGTGGCGACGTTTGGCGGGTGCGCCTGCGCGCGCCAGCGGGCAAGCCGCCACGCTATCACGCCGGGCAGTACTTGATGATCGACCGCGACGGCGGCAAGCCGGCCGCGTTTTCGCTGGCCTCGGCCCCTCATTCCGGGCGTGATCTGGAGCTGCACGTGCTGGTGCGTGAAGAGAGTGCACAGCAGTTGCTGGCGCAATTGCAACGCAACGGCATGGCGCATATCGAAATGCCGTTCGGTGACACTCACCTGGCCGAGTTGCCTGATGGCCCGCTGGTGCTGATAGCTGCCGGCACAGGCATGGGCCAGATGCATAGCCTGGTCGAACACTGCCGTGCCCAGGGTTTCAAGCATCCGGTGCACCTGTACTGGGGGGTACGCCGCCCTGAAGACTTCTACACCATCGAGCACTGGGACGCATGGGAGCACCTGCCCAATCTGTTCCTGCACAAGGTGGTCAGCGACCTGTGCGGCTGGGAGGGCCGTTGCGGCATGCTGCACGAGGCGGTTTGCGAGGACGTGAAAGACCTCAATGCGGCGCATGTCTATGCCAGTGGTTCGCCGAACATGGTCTATGCCACGCTCGACGCCCTGGTGGAGGCCGGTATGGATCCCCACCGCATGCGCGCCGATGTGTTCGCCTACGCCCCCCGCGGTTAATAACCGAAGTTTCAGCGAGTGGGTATAAGGCGGTAATTGTTACCGCCTTGGCCAATAACTTTCACTGTGTTCGGAACAATCTCCCCCAATCGTCGGAAGTTTGCGTGAAACTTAGGCGCGAGGGGTTGAGCATTGGCCACTTTCTATCCTAAGGTTAGTGCATGCGCAGGGCCCGCGGCGGCGCAGCCCCTGCCAGCAAGCGGCTCTCGCATCATCCGTAGTTCACAGGGAATAATGGCGGCAGCTTATGTCGGCACTTGAAAGTCTATCCTGGGAAGTTGCTTATCCTCCATCACTCGACTTCGGTCAGCAACTGACACACGAGCAACTGTTCAACTCCATGCAAATGACGATGTCGCGTCATGAGGGTGGGCCCGTTTGGTTGTTTGCCTATGGTTCGTTGATCTGGCGCCCGGAGTGCAACTCTGTGGAACGCCAACGTGCCCGTGTGCATGGCTATCACCGTGGGCTTTACTTGTGGTCGCACGAGCACCGGGGCACACCGGAAACCCCAGGGCTGGTGTTTGGCCTGGACCGTGGTGGCTCCTGCAGTGGGTTCGCCTACCGCCTGGATGAGAGCAACCTCGATGACTCGCTCATGGCCCTGTGGCAGCGGGAGATGCCGTACCCGGCCTATCGACCGCATTGGCTGAGTTGCCGGTTGGGTGATGGCAGCAAAGTACAGGCGCTTGGCTTCGTGCTGGAACGGCATCTGCCGTGCTATGCCGGCAACCTGCCGGACACATTGCTGAGCCAGATCCTGGCCAGCGCCAAAGGGCGTTATGGCACCACGCGCGACTATGTCGAGCAGACCTTGAATGCGCTGCGCACGCACCAGATGCCGGATCGCAACCTGGAAGCACGGTTCAGGCGCTGCCATAACCTGCGTGAGGTCTGAGTCGGCCCTTGGCATTGCCGACCCTTTGTGGATAAAGCTGACCCCACAGGCACCCTGCCAGGAGTACCTGTGGGCGTGAACAGGCCATGCACGCAGCCCGGTTACGGTGCCTTACCTCGCCAGCACCACCAGTTTGCCCACGGCTCTGCGCTGGCCCAATTGCTCGATCGCTGTCCCCGCCTCGGCCAGTGGATACGTTTTCGACACCAGCGGCTTCAGCTTGCCCTGCGCGTGCCAGGCAAACAGCTGCCTGAAGTTAGCTGCGTTATCCTCCGGCTGACGCTGGGTGAACGCCCCCCAGAATACCCCCAGCACCGCAGCGCCCTTGAGCAGCAACAGGTTCGCCGCCACCTGCGGTATGGCCCCGCTGGCAAAGCCCACGACCAGCAGCCGGCCATTCCACGCCAGACCGCGCACGGCCTGTTCGAACAGTTCGCCGCCGACCGGGTCGTAGATCACGTTCACGCCCTGGCCGCCCGTCAGGCGCTTGATTTCGTCCTTGAGGCTGGCTTGGCTGTAGTCGATCAGCTCGTCCGCGCCCGCAGCCTTGGCCACCGCCAGCTTTTCGGCGCTGCTGGCAGCGGCGATCACTCTAGCGCCCATGGCCTTGCCAATTTCCACTGCGGCCAGGCCAACGCCGCCTGAGGCACCCAGTACCAGCAGCGTTTCTCCAGGCTGCAACTGGCCGCGCTGCTTGAGTGCGTGCATGGACGTGCCATAGGTCATGCCGAAGGCGGCTGCGGTGGTGAAATCCATGCTGCTGGGGATGGGCAGCACGTTGTAGTGCGGTACGGCAACCTGTTCGGCGAACGCGCCCCAGCCGGTCAGGGCCATCACCCGGTCGCCCACCTTGAACGCTCCCGCCTTTTCGCCGACAGCAGCTACTACACCGGCGGCCTCTGCACCCGGCGAAAACGGTAGCGGCGGCTGGAACTGGTATTTGCCTTCGATGATCAAGGTATCGGGGAAGTTGACCCCGGCTGTCTGGACCTCGAGCAGAATCTCATTCTTCTTCGGCACCGGGCTGGCCACCTCTTCCAGCACCAGGTCGCGTGCCGGGCCTAGGGTCTTGCACAACACAGCTTTCATCGGGGCTATTCCTTTGCGTGTAGTGGCCGATAAGTTTAGGAGGGTCGCCTGCCGGGTCAACGAGCATGGCCCACCCTGATGGGCCGGCATAAGCCTGGGCTTGGGTTTGAGCGGCGTGCTGGGTAAGCTGGCGCCAATTGTATTGAGGAGCGAATTCGTGAAAGCGTGGATCTTGATGTTGCTGGCCCTGATGCTGCCTGCGGCGGCGATGGCCGAGGAAGCCAAGGACGGGGGGCAGAAGGTCTCCTACATTAGCCTGAGCCCGCCTTTCGTTGGTAACTATGCGCTCGACGGTGGCCCGAGGCTGCGCGTATACAAGGCCGATGTGGCCCTGCGCGTGACCGGTGACGCTGCGGCGGCGGCGGTAAAGCACCACGAGCCGCTTATTCGCAACCAGCTGGTGGCGCTGTTCACCCAGCAGGGTGTGGATAACCTCAGCAACGTCGACGCCAAGGAAAAACTGCGCCAGGAAGCGCTGAAGCAGGTGCAGCAAGTGATGGAGTCGGAAGAGGGCAAGCCGATCGTCGAGGACCTGCTGTTCAACAACCTGATCGTGCAGTGATCAGGAGGCGAGGCTGCGACGAAAACGCGCCAGCGCCACGCTGAAGAACACCAGGCCGATCACGGCCAGGGCCAGGATGTCTGGCCACACCACTGCAAACCCGGCGTCGCGGAATAAAATTGCGGCGCCGAGGCTGACGAAATGCGTCGACGGCGAGGCCTGCATCACCCATTGCAGCCACTGCGGCATGCTGTCCAGCGGCGTGCTGCCGCCTGACAGCAACAGCATCGGGATGATGACCGGGATCGCCAGCAGGCCGAATTGAGGCGTCGAACGCGCCAAGGTGGCGAGGAAGATCCCCAGCGCGGTACTGGCAAACAGGTACAGTGCGGTCACAGCCAGGAACAGCCCCATGGACCCGGCCAGCGGTACACCCAGGGCGCCCTTGACCACGACGATGAGCGAAATCCAGGTGCAGATCACCACCACCAGCGCGTTGCTGGCGATTTTCGCCAGCATGATTTCCAGCGCGCTCAGCGGCAGCACCAGCAAGTGATCGAGTGTGCCATGTTCGCGTTCACGCAATAACGCGGTGCCCGTGAGCACGATCGCCAGGATCGTGATGTTGTTGACGATCTGGATCACGGCCAGAAACCAGCCGCCCTCCAGATTGGGGTTGAACAGTGCCTTGGGGTTGATCAGGACCGGGGCCTGCGCCGTGGTGCGCTGGGCATAGTCGAGCAGCTCACGTTCAAAGATCCGGCCAATGTAGCCGGCCCCCATGAATGCCTGGCTCATGGCCGTGGCATCGACATTGACCTGCAACTCCGGCGAGCGCCCGGCCAGCAGGTCGCTCTGGAAATTAACCGGCACATTGATCACGAAGGTGTACTGGCCACTGTCCATTGCCTGGTCCAGGCGGTCTGGGGGCAGGGGGACCGCAGGCTGAAACTCCGGTGGCTGAAGCGACTCGGTGAGTTTGCGTGAAAGCTGGCTGTGGTCTTCATCCACCACGGCGACGCTGGCGTTGTGCACGCCGATCACCGAGCCCGCCGCAGGCATGTAGATCGCCACGCTGAAGGCGTACAGCAGAAACAGCAGCAGCACACTGTCATGACGCAGGCTGGTCAGTTCTTTCAGGCCCAGGCGCAAGGTGTGGTTCAGGCGCGACATGTCAGGCCTCCTGCTTTTTGAGCATGGCCAGGCTCAGGCCGGTGAACACAGCAAAGAAGCTCAGCAGGATCAGGCACTGCGGCCACAGCTCGCGCAGGCTCAGCGCCTTGGTGAAGGTGCCGACCGCGATGTCGAGGAAATAGCCTGCCGGGAACAGCTGGCCCATCACGGCCGCAGCGCCATCGAGCGACGAGCGTGGCACGATCAGGCCGGAAAACTGGATGGTCGGCAAGCTGGTGATGATCATGGTGCCCAGGATGGCCGCGATCTGGGTTCGCGTGAACGCCGATATCAACAGGCCCAGGCTGGTGGTTGCCAGCAGGTAGCAGACGCCTCCGCACGCCAGGGCCAGGACGCTGCCCTTGAGCGGCACGGCGAACAGCCAGCGGTTCATCGCCACCAGCAGGGCCAGGTTGACCAGGCTCACGGCCAGGTAGGGCAGCTGTTTGCCAAGCAGGAACTCCAGGCGGGTGAGGGGCGTGGCGTAGAAATTGGTAATGGAGCCGAGCTCTTTCTCGCGGACAATGCCCAGCGCGGTGAGCATGGCCGGTATGAAGGCCAGGATCAGTGCCATCACCCCTGGGCCGATGGCGTTCACGCTGACCACATCCTGGTTGTAGCGAAACCGCGTTTCCAGGCGCACTGGCGCCTGGCGCTGCACGGCCTGCTGGCTGGACGCGGCAAGCTGCTCGAGGTTCGCCTGGTGTACCGCTTCCACATAGTTACGACTGGTTTCGGCACGGAACGGCATGCCGCCATCGAGCCAGGCCGCCACCACCGGCTGGCGACCTGCGTGCAGGTCACGGCCAAAGCCGGGCGGGATCTCCAGGGCCAGTTTGATTTCCGAGCGCTGCAGGCGCTGGTGCATCTCGCGTGTATCACGGATCGGCGCCTGTTCGGCGAAATAGCGCGATCCGCGAAAGGTTTCGAGGTAGGCGCGGCTCTGCGGGCTTTGATCCTGATCGTGAACGGCGAAGGCGAGGTTCTCCACATCCAGCGAAATGCCATAGCCGAAGATCACCATCATGAACACTGCGCCGAGCAGGGCGAAGGCCAGGCGTACCTTGTCACGCAGCAGCTCCTTGCCTTCCCGGCTGGCCACCGCCAGCAGGCGCCGTAGGCTGAAGCCCTGACGCAACGGCGGCGTGACCGTGGTTGCGGCGGGCTGCTCCAGTACGCTGCTGTCCGGGGCTTGGGGCTCGGGCGTCTGCGCTTGTTCCAGGCAGCGGACGAAAGCGTCTTCCAGGGTTTCACCGTTGTACTGGCGCTGCAGTGCGTCAGGTGTGTCGCAGGCCAGCACTCGGCCGGCATGCATCAGCGAAATACGGTCGCAGCGCTGGGCTTCGTTCATGAAGTGGGTGGACAGGAAAATAGTCACACCCTGCTCGCGGGACAACTCCACCAGCAGCCGCCAGAAGTCGTCCCGGGCGGCCGGGTCGACGCCGGACGTCGGCTCATCGAGGATCAGCACCTCAGGGCGATGCAGCACCGCGACGGCGAGCGACAGACGCTGGCGCAGACCAAGGGGCAGGGCGCCTGATGGCTGGTCGGCGAAACTGCCCAGGTCAAAGCGTTCGATCAGTTCGGTGATTCGCTGGGCGCTTTCGGCCTTGGGCAGGTCGAACAGACGTGCGTGCAGTGTCAGGTTCTGCAGGGTGCTGAGCTCGCCATACAGCGAGAAGCTTTGCGACATGAAACCCACCCGCTTGCGCGTGGCCAGGTCGCTGGCATCCACCGGGCGTCCGAGCAGCTTGGCGCTGCCCTCGCTGGCGGGCATCAGGCCGGTGAGCACTTTCATGGTGCTGGTCTTGCCGCAGCCGTTGGAGCCCAGGAAACCGAAAATCTCCCCCCGGCCAATGGCGAAGCTGACCTTGTTGACGGCGGTGAAATCGCCAAAGCGCAGCGTCAGGTCGTGCGCTTCGATGGCGACCGGGCTGTCATCGGCCGTGCGTGGTGGGATGCTCAATGGCGCGTGTTGGGCCGTGCCTGCGCCCTGGAAGTGGGTAAACGCGTCGTCCAGCTTGCCGCTGGGCGTAACGGCGCAAAGCGTCTGGCTGGGGCCCGCGGCAATCAGCCGGCCGCCATCGAGCATCAGGCAGTGTTCGAACTGTTCGGCCTCCTCCATGTAGGCGGTAGCTACCAGCAGCGTCAATTGTGGGCGTTGCGCGCGTACCTGCTCGACCAGCTCCCAGAAGCGCCGCCGCGACAGCGGGTCGACGCCCGTCGTAGGTTCATCGAGGATCAGCAGGTCAGGCTCGTGGATCAAGGCACAGCACAGGCCCAGTTTCTGTTTCATGCCCCCCGACAGCTTGCCGGCCGGGCGCTCGGCGAAGCGTTGCAGGTCGGTGGCATGCAGCAGGCTGGCCATGCGCTGTTCGCATTCGCTGCGGCCAAGGCCAAACAGCGTGGCGAAAAAGCGAATGTTCTCGCTGATCGACAGTTCGGGATAAAGGTTATTGCCCAGCCCTTGCGGCATGAATGCCACTTTTGGGTACAACGCGGCGCGGTGGCGACGCTGCCGGATGGAGCCGCCCAGCACCTGCAGTTCGCCCTGTTGCAGGCGCTTCACGCCGGCGATCAACCCGAGCAGGGTCGATTTACCGGCCCCGTCCGGGCCGATCAGTGCGCAGCGTGTGCCCGCAGGCAGGCTGAACCCCAGCGTGTGCAAGGCGACCAGATCGCCATAGCGGTGGCTGATACCTTCGGCCAGCAGCGCTGGCGTGTTCATTGCAGGTTGGCCGGCCAGTCCACGTCCGCCGTGCGTACGTAGCCAGCACCCGGCATGCCCGGCTTGGCTTGGGGCACAGCGCTGGGGTCGCTCAAGCGCAGTTTGACGCGAAACACCAGTTTCTGCCGCTCGTCACGGGTTTCGACCTGCTTCGGGGTGAACTGTGCCTTGGCCGCGACAAAGGCTACCTTCGCCGGCAAGGCCTGATCTGGCAGGGCGTCGAGAACGATCCGCGCCTGATCGCCTACGGTCAGGCGGCCGCTGGTGGACGCGGGGAGGTAAAGGTTCATGTACTGGTCGCTCGGGTCGATCAGCATCAGTACCCGACCACCAGCGCCCAGCACTTCACCCGGTTCGGCCAGGCGCAGCTGGATGATGCCGTCGATGGGCGCACGCAGGCTGCTGTCGTCGATTTCGCTGGTGAGTTGAGCCACCTGGGCCTGAGCAGCGCCGATGGCAGCTTTGACTGCCGCCAGCTGGGCACGCGCAGCGACCACTGCCGCGTTGGCCGTGTCGAAGCGGGCCTGCTGCTGATCGAGCAACTGCTGGCTGGCGTACTTGCGCTGGAAGATCTCACGCACGCGCTTGAGCTCCTGCCCGGCCAGCAGCAGCTCACTTTGGCGCAGTTGCACACTGGCCTGGGCCGCCGCGTAGTTTTCCCGGGCACGCAGCACTTCGGCTTCGGCCTGGCTGCGCTGAGCTTCCATGGTGCGGGTGTCGATACGGGCAAGGAGCTGGCCGCGGGTAACCTTGTCGCCTTCGTCGACCCGCACTTCGGCCAAGCGCCCAGGGACTTTGCTGGCAATCTGAACTTCGGTCGCCTCGAGGCGGCCGTTGCCCATGCTCAAACCTTCGGGTAACTGGTCGTGGAGCGACTTCCAGTAACCCAGGCCAGCAGCGGTCGCCAGTAGAACGATCAGCGCGGTGGCGAAGATCCTGGGGGCATATCGGTTCATCAGTCAGCGTCCCTGCTTAATGCGCACCTTCATCGTGACGTGCGGCAATCCATGGCGTATTGATATCGGTCAAACCCCCTGATCCTAGCGCACTTTCAACTTAACGCGACTATTGCCGCCCATTGCTCGGGCGTAACCGGCATCACCGACAGGCGGCTTCCCTTTTGCACCAGCGGCAGTTCGGCAAGAGCACCCTGCTGCTTGAGCAACCCCAGGCTCAGCACCTTGGGCAGGGTCCTCACATGCGCCACATCAACGGCACTCCACGGGTTCTTCTCGGCAGTGGCCTTGGGGTCGTGATAATGGCTCTCTGGGTCCAGCGCGGTCGGGTCCGGGTAGGCCGCTGCAGTGATTCTGGCGATGCCGGCAACGCCCGGCTCTGGGCAGCTGGAGTGATAGAAGAAAAACTCGTCGCCAACGCTCATGGCTCGCAGGAAATTGCGCGCCTGGTAATTGCGCACGCCGTCCCAGCGTGCTTCACCCAGGCGCCCAAGGGCTTCGATGGAGAGCTCGTCGGGCTCGGATTTCATCAGCCAATAGGCCATGGAGGGTGCTCCTGAAAAGGTTTGAAATAACCTGTTGCACGAAACCGACAGCCGGTTGGCGTCAAGGTTTGCGTGTCGACTCAGGTTGTCGGAAAATGCGCCGATTTTAAAGCTAGACGCTCCGGCGGCACCAAGAAGGTCGCCGAGCCTGAACAGTTTGCTTAGGGGGCATGCTTCGATGAATCAACGCAAACCGGATCTGCTCTGGATCCTGGTCTTCATTTTTGGCCTGGGTGTGGTCACCACCGGCTATGCCCAGGGTATTTGGGAGCGCAAGCTGGACACCGCCTATCAGGCCCCGGTGGACGCCGGCCAACCGCAACGCTGACCCTTCTGCTGACGCCGCTCAACTCGGCGCCAGATACCAGTCACGGTCCGAGACCGTGCCCTGCAGCGGTACATCCCAACTGGCCTGCGCCAGCCGCTCGACCTTCTGGCATTCATGCGCCAGCCCCAGCAGCAGTGGTTTTTTCCATGTCTTGCGGCGAGCCTGATAAGCCAGGCTGCGATCGTAGAAACCACCCCCCATGCCCAGCCGCCCCCCGGCTTCATCGAACCCCACCAGTGGCAGCAGGATCAGGTCCAGCGACCAGATTGGCCGTTGGCGCCTGCGGTCGGTCAGGGGCTCTGGAATGCGGAAGCGGTTGCGCTTGAGCTTTTCACCCGGTTCAAAGCGCTGGAACACCATGCGCGTGCGCGGCCAGGCATGCAGGACCGGCAGGTAGGTACGTTTCCCCCGGCGCTGGGCCTCGCGCAGCAGCAGGCGCGGGTCGATTTCACCGTCATTGGGCAGGTACAGGGCAATGTGCCGGGCGCGGCGGAACAGCGGGTTTTGCGCCAGCTGTCGATACAGGCCAAGCGAGGCCTGCCGCTGTTGGGCGGGGCTCAGGGCACGGCGGGCTTTGCGAAGCAGGCGACGAAGCTGGGGGCGGGTGAGCGGCGCAGATTCGGGCTTGGCGTCGGTCATGGCACTGGCTGTCCCAGGTGTCGAATTGCCCACCGCGCAGGGTGGGCAAGAAAAATCAGGCTCCCCGATAAGACCGCTATCGGTGTAGCCCTTGAACCCGAAAGTTCAAGGTGGAGATTGCAGGGGGCGTTAAGGCTTTCCGTCGAGCGGACATGCACACCGGCCCCAGCGTGCAACCCCCGTGGTTGTGCGTATCGGCTCAGGGACATAACCGACTGGCGCATCCCCCAGGGAGTGGCGCCAGTATACCAATTTCAGCTGATTTTGGTATCCGCATCGTCGGACAACGCCTTATCGACCCGATCGAGCAGGTCACGGACCTGTTCGCGGTTGGTGCTGCCGGCAGGTGCGTCAGTACGATCTTCCTGGCGATGGAGCATTTCGTGGGTGATGTTCAAAGCAGCCATGACCGCGATGCGGTCGGCGCCGATCACCTTGCCGCTGCTGCGGATCTCGCGCATCTTGCTGTCCAGGTAGCGTGCGGCGCTGACCAGGTTGTTGCGCTCTTCCGGCGGGCAGATGATCGAGTATTCCTTGTCGAGGATCTGCACGGTGACGCTATTGCTTGAACTCATGAGTCTTGCTCCAGGGCCTTGAGGCGTAAAATCATCGACTCGACCTTGCGCCTTGCGATCTCGTTTTTTTCGATGAGGTGGGCGCGCTCCTCGCGCCAGGATTTTTCCTGAGCTACTAGGAGTGCATTTTGCCGTTTTAGTTGCTCGACGCGTTCGATCAGCAACTCGAATCGGCTCATCAGCGCTTGCAGGTCGTTCTCTTGCGTGGGTTGCACTCGCTTCGCTCCATCAATGTTTCACCCGGCGATGATGCCTCTCCCTGTACGGCGACGGCCAGTGCCGATGGTCTTGGCGCGCCTGCCGGTGCTAGGATACAAGGTCTTCATTCTAGTCAAATGCGCCGTCTGGCGCCTAGCCGCCCATGCCTAATACCCAATCGCCTTACACCGCTTTCGCCGCGCTGCTCTCGAGCAACGGCCACCCAGTATCCCCTGCCGAGCTGCACGGCCTGCTCATCGGCCGCAGCTGCGCCGGTGTCGGCTTCGATGCCGATGCATGGCTGGCCGACGCCGCCGGGGTGCTGGAAAACGAGCCGCAAGACTCTGTGCGTGCCGCACTGCTCGGCTTGCAGGAGATGGTCAAGGCCGAGCTGACCGGCGAAGACATCGCCATTGTCCTGCTGCTGCCAGGGGACGAGACGCCACTCACCGAGCGTGCCACAGCGCTGGGCCAGTGGTGCCAGGGCTTCATCACGGGCTTTGGCCTGAATGCCGGTGGCAAGGACTTGTCCACCGATGCCAAAGAGGTGCTCCAGGACCTGGTGGCCATTTCGCAGGTCCAGGAAGCACTGGAAGAGTCCGAAGACGGCGAAAGCGACTACATGGAAGTCATGGAGTACCTGCGGGTCGCTCCGTTGCTGCTGTACACGGAACTGGCAGCGCCAGTCGCGCCTGCACCAAAACCATCGTTGCATTGATCAACCGGGGGTCGTTCTGCCCATGAGCCACATACCCAAGGCCGAGTATGCCCGCCGGCGCAAGGCGCTGATGGCGCAGATGGTCCCCAACAGCATTGCCATTCTGCCGGCTGCCGCGGTCGCCATCCGCAATCGCGACGTCGAGCACGTATACCGCCAGGACAGCGACTTTCAGTACCTCAGTGGCTTCCCTGAGCCAGAAGCGGTCATTGCACTTATCCCTGGCCGCGAGCATGGCGAATACGTGCTGTTTTGCCGAGAGCGCAACCCAGAGCGGGAGCTGTGGGACGGCCTGCGGGCCGGGCAGGAAGGGGCAATCCGCGACTTTGGTGCCGACGATGCCTTCCCGATCACCGACATCGACGAGATCCTGCCTGGCCTGATCGAAGGCCGCGAGCGGGTCTACAGCGCCATGGGCAGCAACGCCGAATTCGACCGTCGACTGATGGACTGGATCAACGTCATTCGCTCCAAGGCGCGCCTCGGTGCCCAGCCGCCGAACGAGTTCGTTGCGCTGGATCACCTGCTGCACGACATGCGTCTGTATAAATCGGCGGCAGAAGTGAAAGTGATGCGTGCGGCGGCAACCCTATCCGCACGGGCCCATGTGCGGGCGATGCAGGCTTGCCGGGCCGGGCTGCACGAATACAGCCTGGAAGCGGAGCTGGACTACGAATTTCGCAAGGGCGGCGCGAAGATGCCGGCCTACGGGTCTATCGTCGCGGCTGGTCGCAACGGCTGCATCCTGCACTATCAGGAGAACGATGCCCTGCTCAAGGATGGTGATCTGGTGCTGATCGACGCGGGCTGCGAGATCGACTGCTATGCCAGCGACATCACTCGCACCTTCCCGGTCAGCGGGCGTTTTTCGCCAGAGCAGAAGGCCATCTACGAGCTGGTGCTCAAGGCCCAGGAAGCCGCTTTTGCCGAGATCGCCCCTGGCAAGCACTGGAACCACGCCCACGAGGCGACTGTGCGGGTCATCACCGAAGGGCTGGTGGAGCTGGGGCTGCTCAAGGGCCAGGTGCAGGCGCTGATCGACAACGAGGCGTATCGCGCCTTCTACATGCACCGCGCCGGGCACTGGCTGGGCATGGATGTGCACGACGTGGGCGAGTACAAGGTCGGTGGTCAGTGGCGTGTGCTGGAGCCCGGCATGGCGTTGACTGTCGAGCCTGGCATCTACATTGCCGCCGACAACCAGCAGGTTGCAAAGAAATGGCGCGGCATCGGCATAAGGATCGAGGACGACGTGGTGGTCACCCGGCAAGGTTGTGAAATTCTGACATCAGGCGTGCCCAAGACGGTCGCCGAGATCGAGGCCTTGATGCAGGCTGCGCGCAAGGACGCGGCATGAGCCGGGTCAACCTGGCAATCATCGGCGGCGGCCTGGTTGGCGCGAGCCTGGCCCTGGCCCTGCAGGCAGGCGCCAAGGCGCGAGGTTGGAAGATCCTGTTGATCGAGCCATTTGCCCCGGGTGACAGCTTCCAGCCCAGCTACGACGCCCGGTCCTCGGCGCTGTCGTTCGGTACCCGGCAGATCTATCACCACCTTGGCCTGTGGCAGGCTATCAGCCCGCGTGCCGAGCCCATCAGCCAGATCCAGGTATCCGATCGCGGGCGTTTTGGTGCTACCCGCCTGGACGCCACACAGGAAGGTGTGCCCGCACTGGGTTACGTTGTCGAGAACGCCTGGCTGGGCCAGTGCCTATGGCAAGGGCTGGACCGCGACGTGGTGAGCTGGCGCTGCCCGGCCGAAGTCAAGGCAATGCAGGCGATTGCCGGCGGCTACCGTTTGCAGCTTGACGATGACACCAGCCTGGAGTGCGACCTGGCGGTGCTGGCCGACGGTGGCCGTTCCGGGTTGCGTGAGCAGTTGGGCATCCATGTGCGCCGCACCCCGTATGACCAAAGCGCGCTGATTGCCAATATCACCCCTGGCGAAGCCCATCGTGGGCAAGCCTTCGAGCGTTTTACCGAGCAAGGCCCCATGGCCCTGCTGCCGTTGCCCGAGAACCGGTGCGCGCTGGTCTGGACCCGGCAGGGCATGGACGCCAGGCGCTTGGCCGATATCGACGAGCGCAGCTTCCTGCGTGAGCTGCAAGGCGCATTCGGCTACCGCCTCGGCGCGCTGCGTCAGGTGGGCGCACGGCATCTGTACCCGCTGGCGTTGGTCGAAGCCCAGGAGCAGGTGCGCCCGCATCTGGTCGTGCTGGGCAATGCCGCGCACAGCCTGCACCCGATTGCAGGTCAGGGGTTCAACCTGTCACTGCGTGATGTGCAGTCGCTGGCCGACGCGCTGCTGGCAGGCCCACAGCAGCCAGGCGACCTGGCGACCCTGCAGGCCTACCATCACCGCCAACGGCTCGACCAGGCCCTGACCATCGGCTTTTCCGACCAGGTCACCCGCCTGTTCGGCAGCAACCAGCCGCTGCTGGCGGCCGGACGCAACATTGGCCTGCTCGGGCTCGACCTGTTGCCACCGGCAAAAAGCTGGTTCGCCCGCCAGGCCATGGGCCTGGGTACCCGGCCTGATCCGCGAGGCCAGGCATGAGCAACCCTCGCAAGCTGGCGCGCCGGGCGCGCATGTTGCGCTGGCTGCTGAATTTCTACCCGCCGTACCTCGGTGCCGGTATTCGCATCCAGCACATCAGCCCCGACATGCGCAGCGTCAAGGTGTGCATGAAGCTCACCCGCTGGAACCGCAACTACGTCGGCACCCAGTTCGGAGGCAGCCTGTATTCGATGGTCGACCCGTTCTACATGCTGCTGCTGATCGAGCAGTTGGGCCGGGAGTACATCGTCTGGGACAAGGCTGCCAGCATCGACTTCATCGCCCCTGGCAAAGGGCCGGTGTATGCCGAGTTTCACGTCGATGACGCACTGCTGAACGAAATTCGCCAGCAGACCGCCACCGGCAAGAAGTACCTGCCACGATTGCAGGTCGATATCCGCGATGGCGCCGGTGAACTGGTGGCGCGGGTCGATAAAACCCTATACGTGCGGCTCAAGCCGCAAGCGAGGCAGGCGTAAGGCATGGACATGCGCGCAGATGTGTTGATTGTCGGTGCCGGTATGGTCGGTAGCGCTCTGGCCCTGGCATTGCGCCACAGTGGCCTGAACATTCTCCTGCTCGATGGTGGCCCGCTGTCGGTCAAACCGTTTGATGGCGATGCGCCGTTCGAGCCACGGGTCAGTGCCCTTTCAGCTGCCAGTCAACGCATTCTCGAGCGTTTGGGCGCGTGGGAGGGCATCGAGAAGCGGCGCGTTTCGCCGTACTCGGACATGCAGGTATGGGACGGCAGCGGCACGGGGCAGATCCATTTCTCGGCAGCCAGCGTGCATGCCCAGGCGCTGGGCCACATTGTCGAAAACCGGGTGGTGCAGGACGGGTTGCTGGAGCGTCTGCACGACAGTGATATCGGCCTGTTACCCAATGCCCGCCTGGAACAGCTGCGTCGCTCGGGTGACGAGTGGCTGCTGACCCTGGCCGATGGTCGTCGCCTGCGCGCGCCGTTGGTGGTGGCTGCCGACGGTGCCAATTCGGCGGTGCGACGCCTGGCGGGCTGCCAGACGCGTGAGTGGGATTACCTGCATCACGCCATCGTTACCAGCGTACGGTGCAGCGCGGCGCACCAGGCCACGGCCTGGCAACGGTTCACCGACGAAGGCCCGCTGGCGTTCCTGCCATTGTCGCGTGACGGCAAGCAGGACTGGTGCTCGATCGTCTGGTCGACCACCCCCGAGCACGCCGAACAGCTCATGGCATCGGATGACGCAGCCTTCCTCAAAGCGCTGGAACGCGCATTCGAAGGGCGTCTGGGCGCCGTGCTGGAGGCCGACCCGCGCGTCTGTGTGCCGTTGCGTCAGCGCCATGCAAAACGTTACGTGGACGAAGGCCTGGCGTTGATTGGTGACGCGGCGCACACCATTCACCCGCTGGCAGGGCAGGGCGTCAACCTGGGCTTTCTCGATGCCGCCGTACTGGCCGAGGTGCTGGTCAATGCCTGCGAGCGCGGCGAGCGGCTGGCGGATGAAAAGGTACTGAGCCGCTACGAACGTCGGCGCATGCCGCACAACCTGGCGTTGATGGCGGCGATGGAAGGCTTTGAGCGGCTGTTCCAGGCCAACCCGCTGCCGTTGCGCTGGTTGCGTAACAGCGGCTTGAAAATCGTGGAAAAGATGCCGGAAGCCAAGGCCTTGTTCGTGCGCCAGGCACTGGGCCTGACAGGCGATCTGCCAGAACTGGCCAAGCCTTGAGGGGGCTTTGCAACATCCGGTAACTGCTCGGTGGATGAGCCGCAAAATGGGATTCACTACCATTTGCGCCTCTCATACGATCCGAGGAGTGCTTTCCATGTTGCCACGCAAGCCCCTACTGGCCGCCCTGGCCCTGACCCTGTTCGGCGGCACGGCCCAGGCGGCGGACGAAGTGGTGGTGTACTCCTCGCGCATCGACGAGCTGATCAAGCCGGTGTTCGACGCCTACACCGCCAAGACCGGGGTCAAGATCAAGTTCATTACCGACAAGGAAGCCCCGCTGATGCAACGCATCAAGGCCGAGGGCGAGAACGGGGTGGCCGACCTGCTGCTGACCGTCGATGCCGGCAACCTCTGGCAGGCCGAGCAAATGGGCATCCTGCAGCCGATCAAGTCGGATATCATCGACCAGAACATCCCGTCCCAATACCGCGCCTCGTCCCATGACTGGACCGGCCTGAGCCTGCGTGCGCGGACCATCGTCTACTCCACCGAGCGGGTCAAGCCGACGGAGCTGAGCACCTATGAAGCACTGGCCGACAAGCACTGGGAGGGTCGCCTGTGCCTGCGCACGGCGAAGAAGGTATACAACCAGTCGCTGACCGCCACGCTGATCGAGAACCACGGCGAAGCCAAGGCTGAACAAATCGTCAAAGGCTGGGTAAACAACCTGTCGACCGACGTGTTCTCCGACGACAATTCGGTGATCCAGGCCATCGAGGCGGGCCAGTGCGACGTGGGGGTGGTCAACACTTACTACTACGGGCGCTTGCACAAGCAGAACCCGAACCTGCCGGTAAAGATTTTCTGGCCTAACCAGGGCGACCGCGGTGTGCATGTCAACCTGTCGGGGATTGGCCTGACCAAGCACGCACCGCACCCGGAGGCAGCCAAGAAGCTGGTGGAGTGGATGACCGGCGAGGAGGCGCAGAAGCTGTTCGCTGACATCAACCAGGAGTTTCCGGCCAACCCCAAGGTCAAGCCATCGGACGAAGTCGCGGCCTGGGGCAGCTTCAAGGCTGACAGCATCCCTGTCGAAGTGGCCGGCAAGCGCCAGGCCGAAGCCATTCGCCTGATGGATCGGGCTGGCTACAACTAAGCGGCAGGCTTTATCCTTCTGGGGCCCGCAAGGGCCCTTTCGCGGGGCAGGCACTGCCCGCGAACGACCGCAAAGCGGTCGCAACCAGCCACAGAGAAATCCGATTTGCCCCACACCCCCCAACGTCGCTGGTACCTCCCGGTCTGCCTGATCGCCGCCTTGGTGCTGCTCCCCCTGAGCGTGCTGCTGCTGTCCTGGCAATCAATCGACCTGCAGATCTGGTCCCACCTGCTCGACACCCAGATGAGCCGCCTGCTCGGCAATACCCTGACCCTGGTGGTTGGCGTGGGGCTTGGCGTCACCGTGCTCGGTGTCAGCCTGGCCTGGCTCACCAGCCTGTGCGAGTTTCCTGGCAGGCGCTGGCTGGACTGGGCGCTGATGCTGCCGTTTGCGATCCCCGCCTATGTGCTGGCGTTCGTCTTCGTCGGCCTGCTGGATTTCGCCGGCCCCGTGCAAAGTGCCTTGCGCGAGGTATTCGGGCCGATGCGCCTGCCGCGGGTGCGCTCCACCGGTGGGGTGATCATCGTGCTGGTGCTGGTGTTCTACCCCTACGTCTACCTGCTTGCGCGCACCGCATTCCTCGCCCAAGGCAAAGGCCTGATGGAAGCTGCGCGGGTGCTCGGCCTGTCGCCCTTGCAAGCGTTCTGGCGGGTTGCCCTGCCTATGGCAAGGCCTGCGATCGGCGCCGGCATCGCGCTGGCCCTGATGGAAACCCTGGCTGATTTCGGTGCGGTAGCGGTATTCAACTTCGATACCTTCACCACCGCCATCTACAAGACCTGGTACGGTTTTTTCAGCCTTTCCAGCGCCGCTCAGCTGGCGAGCTTGCTACTGCTGGCGGTGATGCTGGTGCTCTACGGCGAGCGCCGCGCCCGGGGTGCGACGCGCAGCGGCAACGAACGCCCACGGGGGCAGGCGCTGTATCACTTGCACGGAGTCAAGGCGCTGCTCGCCAGTGGCTGGTGCCTGCTGGTGTTTGCCTGTGCCTTCGTCATTCCGCTGTTGCAGCTGCTGGTATGGTGCTGGCAGCGGGGCCGGCATGATCTGGATGAGCGTTATGTCGGCCTGGTGCTGCACACCCTCTACCTGGGTGGCATGGCGGCATTGATCACGGTGTGTGTGGCCTTGCTGCTGGCGTTTGCCCGGCGCCAGGCGCCGACCGGCGGTATTCGTGCCGGGGTCGGCCTGGCGAACCTGGGCTACGCCTTACCCGGCTCAGTGCTGGCGGTGTCGATCATGCTGGCGTTCAGCTACTTGGACAACCACCTGGTGATACCGCTGTCCAGCTGGCTGGGGGGCGCCGGCAAGCCCCTGTTGCTGGGCAGTGTGGCTGCCTTGCTGCTGGCCTACCTGGTGCGGTTCATCGCCGTCGCCTATGGGCCACTGGAAAGCAGCCTGGAGCGTATTCGCCCGTCCTTGCCAGAGGCTTCTCGCAGCCTTGGCGTCGGTGGCGCGAGATTGTTTTTCAAGGTGTATCTGCCACTGCTGGTGCCGGGGGCGCTCAGCGCTGCGCTGCTGGTGTTCGTCGATGTGCTCAAGGAAATGCCGGCTACCTTGCTGATGCGCCCCTTCGGCTGGGACACCCTCGCAGTCCGGGTGTTCGAGATGACCAGCGAGGGAGAGTGGGCGCGCGCCTCGTTGCCTGCCTTGACCCTTGTATTGGTGGGCCTGCTGCCGGTCATCGGCCTGATTCGCCGTTCCGCCCGACGCCCCGGTCACAGTCACTGAGGATGCCAGCCTTCGCCCTTGCGGCTACAATGCGCGGCATTCGCGCGGCGGGTCTTACAAGAAAAGCTGACGACTGAACGTCATCGACCGCCGCCGCTTCGCCACGCCCGGAAGGAGAAACCCATGGGACAGCGCACGCTTTTATACGACCTGCACCTGGCGCTCGGCGCCAAGACGGTCGACTTTGGTGGCTGGGACATGCCCCTGCACTATGGCTCGCAGGTCGAGGAGCACCATCAGGTACGCAGCGATTGCGGGGTTTTCGATGTTTCCCACATGACAGTGATCGACATCGATGGCAGCGATGCCACTGCCTGGCTGCAGCGCTTGCTGGCCAACGACGTAGCCCGCTTGGGGGGCGTAGGCAAGGCACTGTACAGCCCGCTGCTCAACGAAGCGGGAGGGGTCATTGACGACCTGATCGTCTACCGCACGGAACATGGCTATCGCCTGGTCACCAACGCTGCCACACGGGCCAAGGTGCTGGCTTGGCTGGAAGCCCAGAGCGCGGGGTTCTCGGTGGGTGTCGAAGTGCGACCCGACCTGGCCATTCTCGCCATCCAGGGGCCTCAGGCACGGGAAAAGGTAGCCGCGTTGCTCAGTGCCTCGCGCGCGGCGCTGATCCGTGAACTGCGCCCGTTCGAAGGGCTTGCCGACGGTGACTGGTTCATTGCCCGCACCGGCTACACCGGTGAAGACGGCCTGGAGATCATCCTGCCGGGCAGGGAGGCGGTGGCCTTCTACAACGACTTGGTGGGTGCCGGTATCGCCCCCAGTGGCCTGGGCGCCCGCGATACACTGCGGCTGGAAGCCGGCATGAACCTCTACGGCCAGGATATCGATGAACACCACACCCCCCTCACGTCCAATCTGGGCTGGAGCATCGCGTGGGAACCGGCAGAGCGCGACTTCATCGGCCGCGCCAGCCTGCTGGCAGAAATCGAGCACGGCGTGCAGGACAAACTGGTCGGCCTGGTACTGGAAGAACGCGGCGTTTTGCGCGCCCATCAGGTGGTTCGCGTTGCCGGGATTGGCGAAGGGGAGATCACCAGTGGTAGTTTCTCTCCTACGCTGAGCAAATCCATTGCTCTGGCCCGGGTGCCTATGGCCACCGGAGACCGTGCCGAGGTCGAGATTCGCGGCAAGTGGTACCCGGTGCGGGTGGTCAAACCGACTTTTGTGCGCCACGGCAAGATTCTGATCTGAACAATTAACGGCGGGCCGACCGCTGACCCAATCGAGGAATACAAGACATGAGCAATATCCCCGCCGATCTGCGTTTTGCCGAAAGCCACGAGTGGGCACGCCTTGAAGCCGATGGCACAGTGACCGTGGGCATCAGCGACCACGCCCAGCAGGCCCTGGGTGATGTGGTGTTCGTTGAACTGGCAGAAGTGGGCAAGGTGTTCGCGGCTGGCGATGCGGCGGGTGTGGTCGAGTCGGTGAAGGCCGCTTCGGATATCTATGCCCCGGTCAGCGGTGAAGTGATCGAGGTCAACGAAGCACTGGCCGATAGCCCGGAGCAGCTCAACGAAGCGCCTTACACTGCCTGGATCTTCAAGCTCAAGCCAAGCGACCAGGCCGAACTGGACAAGCTGCTGGATGCAGCGGGTTACAAAGCGGCTATCGGCGAGTAACTGTCCGCGCCTCATCGCCGCCTGTCGGCGATGAGGCCGGTATTGCCCAGACAAGTTTTCCCGCAGTATCGGCAATCCTTCCTAGACTTATAAGTCTCCATGAGACCTGGTCCAGGAAGAGAGCGTCGTCATGTCCCAGTCGCCATCCCTGCAGCAACTGCAAGAGCTCAACCCGTTCCTGCGCCGCCACCTGGGGCCCGATGCCTCGGAGCAGCAGGCCATGCTCAGCGCGCTGGGCCTCAACAGCCGCAGCGAGTTGATCGAGCAGACCGTGCCGCCGGGCATCCGCTTGAACCGCGCCCTCGACTTGCCACCGGCCTTGGATGAGCAGGCCGCACTGGCCAGGCTCGCCAGTTACGCCGAGCAGAATCAGCTGTGGACAAGCCTGATCGGCATGGGCTACCACGGCACCATCACACCCACTGTCATTCTGCGCAACGTGCTGGAAAACCCGGGCTGGTACACCGCCTACACGCCTTACCAACCTGAAATCGCGCAAGGCCGGCTCGAAGCCCTGCTCAACTTCCAGCAGATGGTGATCGACCTTACCGGCCTGGCATTGGCCAATGCTTCGCTGCTCGACGAGGCCACCGCAGCTGCCGAAGCCATGGCGCTGGCCAAGCGCGTGACGCGTAACAAGCGCAACGCGTTCTTCGCCGACGAGCACTGCCATCCGCAGACGCTCTCGGTGCTGCGTACCCGTGCCGAAGGCTTTGGTTTCGAGTTGATCGTCGACTCTGTGGATAACCTTGCCCAGCATCAGGTATTCGGCGCGCTGCTGCAGTACCCGGACACCCAGGGTGAGGTACGCGACCTGCGCCCCCTCATCGACCAGCTACACAGCCAACAGGCGTTGGCCTGCGTGGCGGCGGACCTGCTGAGCCTGGTGGTGCTGACACCGCCCGGCGAGTTTGGCGCCGATGTGGTGCTTGGCTCGACCCAGCGCTTCGGTGTGCCTATGGGCTACGGCGGCCCGCATGCAGCCTATTTCGCCTGTCGCGACGACTACAAGCGGGCCATGCCGGGCCGCATCATTGGCGTGTCCCGCGACGCCCGTGGCAACACCGCGCTGCGCATGGCCTTGCAGACCCGTGAACAACACATCCGCCGTGAGAAGGCCAACTCCAACATCTGCACGGCCCAGGTGCTGCTGGCCAACATCGCCGGCTTCTATGCGGTGTACCACGGCCCTGAAGGCTTGCAGCGCATCGCCCAGCGCGTCCACCGGCTCACCGTCGTATTGGCCGCGGGCCTTGAGGCGAAGGGGATCAAGCGTCTCAACCAGTATTTCTTCGACACGCTGACCCTTGAGGTGGGCGGCGCCCAGGCGGCGATCATCGAAAGCGCCGAGGCGGCGCGGATCAACCTGCGCATTCTGGGGCGTGGCCAGCTGGGTGTAAGCCTGGACGAGACCTGCAGCGAAGACACTGTGTTGCGGCTATTCGACATCTTCCTTGGAGTGGACCATGGCCTGGAGGTGCCCGGCCTTGACCAGCAGGTCCTGCCGGAAGGCATTCCCGCGGCACTGGCACGGCGCACACCGTTTCTCGGCCATCCGGTGTTCAACCTGCACCACAGCGAAACCGAGATGCTGCGCTATCTCAAACAACTGGAGAACAAGGACCTGGCACTGAACCAGTCGATGATCCCGCTGGGTTCCTGCACCATGAAACTCAACGCCACCAGTGAGATGATTCCCATTACGTGGCCTGCGTTCGCCCAGCTCCATCCCTTCGCGCCTGCGGGCCAGACCACGGGCTACAAGGCGATGATCGACGAACTGGAACGCTGGTTATGCGCCATAACGGGGTTCGACGCCATCTGCATGCAACCCAATTCCGGCGCCCAGGGCGAATACGCCGGCCTCATGGCCATCACCCGCTATCACCGCAGCCGCCACCAGCCGCAGCGCACCCTGTGCCTGATCCCTTCCTCGGCCCACGGTACCAACCCGGCTTCGGCACAAATGGCGGGCATGGAGGTGGTGATCGTCGACTGCGATGACGACGGCAACGTCGACCTTGGCGACCTCAAGGCCAAAGCCAGTGCCGCAGGCGAGCGATTGTCCTGCCTGATGGTCACCTACCCATCGACCCATGGCGTGTATGAGGAGGGCATTCGGGAAATCTGTGAGGTCGTGCACCAGCACGGCGGCCAGGTCTACATGGATGGCGCCAACCTCAATGCCCAGGTGGGTTTGGCCAGGCCCGCGGACATCGGTGCCGACGTGTCGCACATGAACCTGCACAAGACCTTCTGCATCCCCCACGGTGGGGGTGGCCCTGGCATGGGGCCGATTGGCATTCGCGCCCACCTCACGCCGTTTGTCGCCAGCCACCCAGTGGTGCCCGTGCCCGGCCTGGACCCGAACAACAGCGCAGTCAGTGCAGCACCCTGGGGCAGCGCGAGCATTCTGCCGATCAGCTGGATGTACATCGCCATGATGGGCCCGCAGCTGGCGGATGCCAGCGAGGTGGCGATCCTGTCGGCCAACTACCTGGCCAGTCAGCTGGGCGGGGCCTTCCCGGTGCTGTATCGCGGCCGTAACCAGCGGGTGGCGCATGAATGCATTCTCGACCTCAGGCCACTCAAGGCGCAGACCGGTATCACGGAAGAGGACGTGGCCAAGCGCCTGATGGATTACGGCTTCCATGCGCCGACCATGTCGTTCCCGGTGCCAGGTACGCTGATGGTCGAGCCGACCGAGAGCGAGTCCAAGGCCGAGCTGGACCGGTTCGTCGAGGCGATGCTGGCGATCCGCGCAGAAATCGGCGAGGTGCAGCAGGGCAACTGGACGGCGGAGGACAACCCGCTCAAGCATGCGCCGCATACGCTGGCCGATGTGCTTGCACCGTGGAGCCGGCCATACAGCCTGGAGGAGGCGGTCGCCCCCAGTGCTCACGTGCGCCAGCACAAGTACTGGCCTGCGGTGAACCGGGTCGACAATGTGTATGGGGACAGGAATCTGTTCTGTGCGTGTGTGCCGGTGGAGGCGTATCGCTAGGGCGTCAGAGCGGCTATGGGGGCGTTGCAGACAAACCCGCCCCCACAGGTGCTGCGCCGCTGGCAGCGCGGTGCGATCCCTATGGGAGCGGGTTTACCCGCGAAAAGCACGACGCGGTTATTCGGTTACTGCATTTCTGGCCAGGATGGCGTTGGCCAATTCCATGTCGCTGGCTTGCAGGCCGGGGTGCTCAGCCCGCACCTGGCGCATCGCGGACTCCAGGAACGGCCCACGAATGGCGCCGTCGCTGGCCACGAAGCTGCCCGCATCCTCCTGCGCCGCGAGCACCAGCTTGTGGTCCCTGGACGTCAGGTAGGTGGACCCGGTGGTTGCGCCGGAAGAAAGCACATTGCGCCAGAAGGTATCGGCCATGGCGGAGCCAATAGGCAGCGACAGCAGGGCAGCGGCTGCGATGGCGGTTTTAAGACGCATGATGAAACACCTCGAAGGGTGAGGGCTGATGATGCCCGCTTTGATCCTGTCAGGCAGGCCCAAGTTCCTTGAAAACAACGGTTTTTTGCTCAGGCACAGACGCGTAGCACCTCTTCCAGGCGGGTCAGACCGCGGGCCACTTTGGCTTCCCCGCAACCGCGCAGGTCTTGTAACCCTTCCTGTCGCGCCTGGTGCCGCAGGCTGGCAACATCCGCCCCGGCCGCTATGCGGTCGCGCATCCCTTCGCTTGGAATCAGCAGCTCGAACAGGCCCGTGCGGCCATGGAAGCCTGTGCCCCGGCAGGTCAGGCAGGGTTGGCCGCTGGCGCTCGATGGCGAACCCTGGCATTGAGCGCACAGCAGGCGCACCAGGCGTTGAGCCATGACCCCGCCCAGGGTGGCGGTGATCAGGTAATTGGCCACGCCCAGCTCCTGCAGGCGGGTGATGGCGCTGCAACTGTCGTTGGTGTGCAGGGTCGATAGCACCAGATGCCCCGTCAGTGCCGCCTGCACCGCCACCAGCGCGGTTTCGCGGTCACGTATTTCACCGATCATGATGATGTCAGGGTCCTGGCGCAGCAACGCGCGCACGCCATTGGCAAAACCCAGGTCCAGGGCCGGCTGAACCTGAAGCTGGTTGAACGCTGGCTCCAGCCGCTCGATAGGGTCTTCGATGGTGCAAAGGTTGACCTCCGGCGTGGCCAGTAGCTTGAGGCTGGCGTACAGCGTGCTGGTCTTGCCCGAGCCAGTGGGGCCGGTAACCAGCAGCATGCCTTGGCGGCGCTGCAGCAGGGCTTGCCATTGCGCCAGCTGCTCGTCTTGCAGGCCCAGATGATCGAAGTCTTCACGTAACTGCTGCGGGTCGAACAGCCGCAGCACCAGCTTCTCGCCGAATGGGGTCGGCAGGGTCGACAGGCGCAGTTCCACTTCGCGCCCCCCTGGCAGGCTACTTTGCACACGACCATCTTGCGGTCGGCGTTTCTCTGCTACATCCATGCGGCCCAGATGCTTGAGGCGGCTGACGACAGCCAGGGTCACGCTGGCGGGGAAGGCGTAAACCGTATGCAGCAGCCCGTCTATGCGGTAGCGCAGCCGGCCCTGCTCGCGACGCGGTTCCAGATGAACATCGCTGGCACGCTGCTCGACTGCGTACTGCAACAGCCAGTCGACGATGTGCACGATGTGGGCGTCGGTGGCAGCGGCCTCACCCTGGTGCCTGCCCAGCTCCAGCAACTGATCGAGTTCGCCAAGGCTGGCCGACTGCTGGTGTTGCGCGCCCTTTACCGACTGGGCCAGGCGCTGGAACGACTGCCCTGACTGACGGATCTGCAGCGGGCTGGCCAGTACGCGACGAATGGATCGGCCCAGGCTACGGGCCAGGTCTGCCTGCCAGTCATCCTGGTAGGGCTGGGCGCTGGCAACGGTGATGCTGGATGCGTCGGCGGCGACGATGAGGATGCCATGACGTTGGGCAAAGGCCGGTGAGATCAGGCCGGCGACCTGGGGTAGGTCGAGTTGCATAGGGTCGATGCGCAGGAAGGGTTGCCCGACCTTGTTGGCCAGCCATTGGCAGAGGTAGTTCAGGTCCAGGGGCTGGCCGGGCTGCTGGCGGTTTTCCAGGCGGCAGTCGGCGATTTGCTCCAGCGGGTGGCCGGTGGGGTGAGCAGCAGCGTATTCGAGCACTTGAAGGGTGTCGTTGGCTTGCAGGTGCTGGTCTGCAAGCAAGGCCTGGAGCACGCGCTTGAGGTCGAGTGCCGGGTTGTCGGGGGTGTGCATGGCTGGCATCCGTGCCTGAGGGAGTGCTGATCAAGGCTAGCCGGAGGGGCGAGGGTTACCGAAGTTGAAGGGTTTCGGGATTTTGCTGGGGCCGGTAAACGCTTAGACAGCCGCCAATTCCAGCCGCTGCAGGTTGGTCAGGCTCACTTCACCCACACACACCAGGTTACGCAGTTTCTGCGCAATCACCTGCGCCCGGTGCCAGCTCAACCCGCCGATGCCAACCTCGATATCCAGCCAATCATCTTGCTGGCTGACCTGCACGCTGTGCGGAGTCAGAAATTGCAGGGCGAATAGGTTGAGCACCCGGCACAGGCTGTCGGGCTCGGCCTCGGCCTGCAGGCGATAGTGCACGGTGCTGTGGGCATTGTTGGCGGCCCAGGCGTCGGTACGGGGCTGTGGGTTCATGCTCGTCTCCGCAAAATGTGGGAGAAATTCTTGCACGTTGTTCGCGGTATTTTTTCGCTATGATTCGGTTATTTCGTTCTATTTGCAAATTGATCAATTCGCAAAATATTCAATAGGAGAATCAATAATGCACAGCGAGCTGGATGCCTACGACCGTCGCATTCTCGAACTGCTCCAAGAGGACGCTTCGCTGTCCAGCGCGCAGATCGCCGAGCGTGTCGGGCTGTCGCAGTCGCCGTGCTGGCGGCGCATTCAGCGCTTGAAGGAAGAGGGGGTGATCCGCGGGCAGGTGACCCTGCTCGACCGCAAAAAGGTCGGCCTGAACACTCAGATATTTGCCGAGGTGAAACTCAACGCCCACGGTCGCTCCAACTTCACTGAATTTACCGAGGCGATCCGCGGCTTTCCGGAAGTGCTGGAGTGTTATGTACTGATGGGGTCGGTGGACTTCCTGCTGCGAATCGTCACGCAGGATATTGAAGCCTATGAACGGTTCTTCTTCGAAAAGCTGTCGAACGTGCCGGGAATTCAGGAGGTGAATTCGATTGTGGCACTGTCGGAAATCAAGTCCACCACCAGCCTGCCACTGGCGCGCTGAAGCATTCGCGGGCAAGCCCACTCCCCAGGATCCGAACTACCGTTCTGTGGGAGCGGGTTTACCCGCGACGCGCTTCAAGCCTTGAGCAGATGCTTCCAGCCCCGGCTCTGATCGATCGCACGGGCCTGCTCGACACGGGCTTCGAGCAGCTCGCCAGGCTCTTGCGACAGCGGCAGCTCAGCCAGCTCGTGCAGTTTTTTCAGGTCGCCATACAGGCGGTCCATCTGCGGCGCTTCGAGGACCTGGCGCGCATGGTGCAGCCAGGCCAGCAACTGCTCGATGCGCGGCAGTTGTTCAGCCAGGTCTTCCGGGCGCTGGGTGTAAAGTGGCAACTTCAGCGCGCGGCCCTCTTCGGCCAGCAGGTGAGCCAACCAACTGGCCAGCTGTGCCTTGCCCTGGCGCTCGCCACGGCCCTTGCGCTCTGCGGTCCAGGCGCGGGCGAGCAGCCAGCGCGAAGTCTCCAGAGAGAACTGGCCCCAGCGTACATCCTCGAGCTCTTCCAGGAACTGCTCAGGCGCTGCGCGGCGGATGTCTTCGTCATCGTTGCCGGCCTGCACCAGCGGGCGCCAGTCTTCCAGCAGCGCATCGAGGCTGGCCCGCAGCTCGCGGGTCGTTGCCCGTGGCGCGGCCTGGCCCAGGCTGGCAACCAGTGCGCGCAGTTCGGCCAGGCACTGCACCCAGTCCTGCAACAGGCGCCAGTGGCCGTTGTGGCGGTACTGTTCGGCCAGGCGCTGGCTGCTGCCCAGCAACTGCCAGGCGAGGGCCGTGAAGGCGTCGTCCAAGGCCATTTCGGCGTCCAGCTCGGTGCTGGGCAAGCCCAGCTCGTAGCTGTCCGGCTCCAGCAGGCGGTAGCCGCGTTCGGCCTTGCTGATGTCGCACGGCATCAGGGGCAGGCTGGCAGCCAGCTCAGCCGCCAGTTCCAACAGGGCTTGCGGGTCGCCTTCGCGCAGCTCAAGTTCCAGCTCGCAGATCTCTTCCTTGCGCTTGCCGGCAATGACGAAGCCTTGGTCCAGGGCGGCTTCGATCACCACTTTGGTCTTGCCACGGCCCCAGGCGATTTCAGCGAACTCGCGAGTGAAATCGGTGGTGAACAGCGGCTTGATGGTTTTCTTGTCCAGCGCGGCCAGCTGCTCGGGCCAGCAGGTGGCGTCGAGCTTTTTCAGGTCGAGCTTGACCTTGTCCAGGTGCCACTCGAATTCGTTGCGCTCGGACAGGCCGGCGACGCTCTGGCCGCGGCACTTCAGGGTCTGGATGATCTCCTCGCCATCGCGGCGCAGGCGCAGCGCGACACGGGCAGCAGAAAGGTCGCGCTCTGGGGTGTCGAAGTACTGGTTGAGCAGCTCGCGGGTCTGCCAGCCGGACTTGTTGCGCTTTTTCAGCAGAGGGTGCTCGCGCAGTGCGGCCAGGGTGTCGCGGCTGGCGCGAAGCTTGAGTTCGGTTTCTTTGTGCATCGCAGGCTCGAAGGGAGGGCGTGATTGCCGTGCAGTCTACAGGACTAGGCCGGCAACGGTTTATTCCTTACGGCGGATGGCCCTATGATGGGCAACGCTTCCGAGGAGTTTGCGCATGCCGTTGCCACCGCTCAAAGACCAGTTTGCCGCCTTGATCGCCGCGCCCTCGGTCAGTTGCACCCAAGCTGCGCTGGACCAGTCCAACCGTCAGGTCATTGACCTGCTGGCCGGCTGGTTGGCTGACCTGGGTTTCAGTTGCGATATCCAGCAGGTCAGCCCAGGCAAGTTCAACCTGCTGGCCAGCCGTGGCACCGGCCCAGGTGGCCTGGTGCTGGCCGGGCACAGCGATACCGTACCGTATGACGAACAGCTGTGGGCCAGCGACCCGCTGAAGCTCACCGAAGTCGATGGCCGTTGGGTAGGGCTGGGCAGCTGCGACATGAAAGGCTTCTTCGCACTGGTCATTGAAGCGGTGCTTCCACTGCTGGAGCATGACTTCAAGCAACCGCTGCTGATCCTTGCCACCTGCGACGAAGAAAGTTCGATGTCCGGTGCTCGCGCCCTGGCCGAGACTGGGCAGCCGCTTGGCCGTGCAGCGGTTATCGGCGAGCCGACGGGCTTGCGGCCGATCCGCATGCACAAGGGCATCCTCATGGACCGTATCGATATTCTCGGCCGTAGCGGCCATTCCTCCGACCCAAGCCTGGGCCGCAGTGCGATGGAGGCCATGCACGCGGTGATGGGTGAGCTGATGGGCCTGCGCCGGCAATGGCAGGAAACCTATCGCAACCCACAGTTCACCGTGCCCACGCCGACGATGAACTTCGGCTGCATCCACGGTGGCGACAACCCCAACCGCATCTGCGGGCAATGTGCGCTGGAGTTCGATCTGCGGCCTTTGCCAGGCATGGACGTCGAGCAACTGCGTGCGGCCATTCGTGAAAAACTCCGCCCTGTGGCCGAGCGCCATGAAGTGCGCATCGATTACGCACCGCTGTTCCCCGAGGTGCCACCGTTCGAGCAGGCTGCCGATGCCGAGCTGGTGCAAGTCGCCGAACGCCTGACTGGGCATCGCGCCGAAGCGGTGGCGTTTGGCACCGAAGCGCCTTATCTTCAGCAGCTCGGTTGCCAGACCATCGTGCTCGGCCCTGGCGACATAGCCTGCGCCCACCAGCCTGGCGAATACCTTGAAATGTCACGAATCGAGCCTACCGTGCGTCTATTGCGTGACCTGATCAGGCACTATTGCCTCCATTAAACGTCCACCCTGTTGATTCGTTCTTGCCTAGAGGAGACCGCGCGTGACCGCAAGCCTGTTCCGACGATGATCCTGAACGCCGTGTGATTCCACCGTTCTCCGTCCACTTTATCCACAGGCCCCGTCATGCCCGAATACGTCAACTGGCTACGTCATGCCTCCCCGTACATCAATGCCCATCGCGACTGCACCTTTGTGGTCATGCTCCCCGGCGATGGGGTGGAACACCCGAACTTCGGCAATATCGTCCATGACCTGGTGCTGTTGCACAGCCTGGGCGTGCGCCTGGTGCTGGTGCATGGTTCACGCCCGCAGATCGAAAGCCGCCTGGCTGATCGTGGGCTGACACCGCACTACCACCGTGGCATGCGCATTACCGATGCCGCCACCCTGGATTGCGTGATCGATGCTGTCGGCGCCTTGCGCCTGGCCATCGAGGCGCGCCTGTCGATGGACATCGCCGCTTCGCCGATGCAGGGCTCGCGCTTGCGCGTGGCGTCCGGCAACCTGGTCACGGCGCGGCCGATCGGCGTGCTCGAAGGGGTGGACTACCACCACACCGGCGAAGTACGCCGGGTCGATCGCAAGGGTATCAGCCGCTTGCTGGACGAGCGCTCCATCGTGCTGCTGTCGCCGCTGGGCTACTCGCCCACCGGGGAAATCTTCAACCTGGCCTGCGAAGACGTGGCCACCCGCGCCGCCATCGAGCTGGGCGCAGACAAGCTGCTGCTGTTCGGGGCTGAGCCGGGCCTGCTGGATGCCGATGGCAAGTTGGTACGCGAACTGCGGCCGCAGCAGGTTGCCCCGCATCTGCAGCGCCTGGGCAGCGATTACCAGGGCGAGCTGCTCGATGCTGCCGCCGAGGCGTGCAAGGGCGGCGTGGCGCGCAGCCATATCGTCAGCTATGCCGAAGATGGCGCGTTGCTGACCGAGCTGTTCACCCGGGGGGGTGGCGGTACGCTGGTATCGCAGGAGCAATTCGAAGTGGTGCGCGAGGCGACCATCGAGGACGTAGGGGGCTTGCTGGAACTGATCAGCCCGCTGGAAGAGCAGGGCATCCTGGTGCGTCGCTCGCGTGAGGTGCTGGAGCGGGAGATCGAGCAGTTCAGTGTGGTCGAGCGCGAAGGCATGATCATCGCCTGTGCGGCGTTGTACCCGATTGCCGATTCCGAGGCCGGGGAGCTGGCCTGTCTGGCGGTGAACCCGGAGTACCGCCATGGCGGGCGCGGGGATGAGTTGCTCGAGCGCATCGAGAGCCGGGCGCGGCAGTTGGGGCTCAATACCCTGTTCGTACTTACCACGCGCACTGCCCACTGGTTCCGCGAGCGTGGCTTTGCGCCCAGTGGCGTGGAGCGGCTGCCGGCGGCGCGGGCATCGCTCTACAACTACCAGCGCAATTCGAAGATTTTCGAGAAGGCGATCTGAGTGATGGTGATGGCCGCTTGGCGGGCAACTGCGCTCCCACAATGAAAAACGCCGCCCCGGAGGGCGGCGTTTTCGTTTACACGGTGTGCAGATACCAGTTGTACTCGAGGTCGGAAATCGAGTGCTCGAACTCCTCCAGCTCGCTCTCCTTGCACGCGACAAAAATGTCGATGTACTTCGGATCGATGTACTTGTTCAGGATCTCGCTGTCGTCCAACTCACGCAGGGCATCACGCAGGTTGTTCGGCAGGCTCTGCTCCAACTGCTCGTACGAGTTGCCTTCGATCGGCTCGCCTGGCTCGATCTTGTTGGTCAGGCCGTGGTGCACGCCTGCCAGAACGGCGGCCATCATCAGGTACGGGTTGGCGTCGGCACCCGCCACGCGGTGCTCCAGGCGTACGGCGTCCGGCGAGCCGGTTGGTACACGCAGTGCCACGGTGCGGTTGTCCAGGCCCCAGCTCGGCGCATTCGGCACATAGAACTGCGCGCCAAAGCGACGGTACGAGTTGACGTTCGGGCAGAGGAACGCCATGGACGCGGGCAGGGTCTCGAGCACACCGCCGACAGCGTGACGTAGCGCGGCGTTCTGCTCGGGATCCTCGCTGGTGAAGATGTTGTTACCATCTTTGTCCAGCACGGAAATGTGTACATGCAGGCCATTACCTGCCTGGCCCGGGTAGGGCTTGGCCATGAAGGTGGTGTCCATCTCATGGTCGTAGGCGATGTTCTTGATCAGGCGCTTGAGCAGCACGGCATAGTCGCAGGCCTTGAGCGGGTCCGGCACGTGGTGCAGGTTGACTTCGAACTGCGCCGGGGCGCTTTCCTTGACGATGGCGTCGGCCGGAATGCCTTGCTCCTTGGCACCTTCGAGGATGTCCTGGAGGCAGTCGGCGTATTCGTCGAGGTCGTCGATCAGGTACACCTGGGTCGACTGTGGGCGCTTGCCCGAGATCGGCGAGCGTGGTGGCTGCGGGCGGCCATTCACGTTTTCCTGGTCGATCAGGTAGAACTCCAGCTCGAACGCGGCGCAGATGGTCAGGCCCATATCGGTGAACTTGCTCACCACCTGACGCAGCACTTCGCGCGGGTCGGCGAAGAACGGCTCGCCTTCGAGTTCGTGCATGGTCATGAGCAATTGCGCGGTTGGGCGCTTTTGCCACGGTTCGTTGGAGAGGGTGCCAGGGATCGGGTAGCAGATACGGTCCGCATCGCCGATGTCCAGGCCAAGCCCGGTGCTTTCGACGGTGGAACCGTTGATGTCCAGGGCGAAAAGGGAGGCAGGCAGGTTGATGCCTTTCTCGTAAACCTTGTGGAGGCTGGTGCGCTCTATGCGCTTGCCGCGCACCACACCATTCATATCTGCAATCAGAAGGTCAACGTAGAGAACCTCAGGATGTTCCTTAAGGAACGCGTTCGCTTCGTTAAGCTGAACGGCACGCGGGGGTACCGACATGATGCAACACCTTTGTTGTTAAAAATATCAATCAAGGGGGGCTTGCAGGTCCAGTCAATCGAAAAGACATACTGATGTCAAGCCAACCCCATGATGCCCTGAAATGGCACATCGACGGCAGATTTGCTGCATATCGGGGCGTGCCATTATCCGCTATTTCCTTGCTGAAGGGCTATCTCCGACATGCCGTGTTTTATTTTTTACGGAGGTGTTGTGTAAAAAAATGAACAAG
Organism: Pseudomonas sp. NBRC 111131; assembly: GCF_001320525.1. Classification (NCBI taxonomy): domain Bacteria; kingdom Pseudomonadati; phylum Pseudomonadota; class Gammaproteobacteria; order Pseudomonadales; family Pseudomonadaceae; genus Pseudomonas; species Pseudomonas sp. NBRC 111131. The sequence continues at coordinate 79,524 of NZ_BCBH01000022.1, forward strand.
GCTAAGCTCGGCCTCAACCCAGAACACAATAATACGAGGGTCACATGGTCCGCTTTTTGCGACCTGAAAGCGCTGCCTGTGCAGTGCGCTCGGGTATCCCTGTCGTTGCAGCAAGCCTCAATCGCGCTGTGGTCGCCCTGGCCGCAATAATTGACGTTTTGCCCAGCTGGACCACCCTTCGTAGCGCCGTTTCGCTTCCCTTCTTGTATTCCTGCCCTTCGAACTCATTACGGACACGCGTGTTTCCAGTGTATCCACTGTGCTCCTGCATGGGGGTTTTTGCTTTAGCAATCTACTCCATCCAGAATCAATGCGCGGACCACATTACCTCCTGAGGTATCTATGAGTAACAACCTCGACCAGCTCACCGATTGGTTGAAAGAGCACAAGATCACCGAAGTCGAATGCCTGATCAGCGACCTGACCGGCATCACCCGCGGCAAGATCTCGCCGACCAACAAGTTCATCGCCGAAAAAGGCATGCGCCTGCCCGAGAGCGTGCTGCTGCAGACCGTGACGGGCGATTACGTCGACGACGACATCTATTACGAACTGCTCGATCCGGCCGACATCGACATGATCTGCCGCCCCGATGAAAACGCCGTGTTCCTGGTGCCATGGGCCATCGAGCCGACCGCCCAGGTCATTCACGACACCTACGACAAGAAGGGCAACCCGGTCGAGCTGTCACCGCGCAACGTCTTGAAGAAAGTGCTCAAGCTCTACGCCGACAAGGGCTGGCAGCCGATCGTCGCCCCCGAGATGGAGTTCTACCTGACCAAGCGCAGCGAAGACCCAGACTTTCCGCTGCAACCGCCGGTAGGCCGCTCGGGCCGCCCGGAAACCGGCCGGCAGTCCTTCTCGATCGAGGCCGCCAACGAATTCGACCCGCTGTTCGAGGACGTCTACGACTGGTGCGAACTGCAGCAGCTGGACCTCGACACGCTGATCCACGAAGACGGCACCGCGCAGATGGAAATCAACTTCCGTCACGGCGATGCCCTGCATCTGGCCGACCAGATTCTGGTGTTCAAGCGCACCATGCGCGAGGCCGCGCTCAAGCACAACGTGGCCGCCACCTTCATGGCCAAGCCCATGACCGGCGAGCCGGGGAGTGCCATGCACCTGCACCAGAGCGTGGTCGATGCGGTCACCGGCAAGAACATCTTCAGTAACGAAGACGGCAGCATGAGTGAGCTGTTCCTGTACCACATCGGTGGCCTGCAGAAGTTCATCCCCGAAGCGCTGCCGCTGTTCGCCCCCAACGTCAACTCGTTCCGCCGCTTCCTGCCTGACACCTCGGCACCGGTGAACGTCGAGTGGGGTGAAGAGAACCGCACCGTCGGCCTGCGCGTGCCGGACGCCGGCCCGCAGAACCGCCGTGTCGAGAACCGCCTGCCAGGCGCCGACGCCAACCCGTACCTGGCCATCGCCGCCAGTTTGCTGTGCGGCTACATCGGCATGGTCGAAGGCATTGCCGCCAGCGCGCCGGTGCAGGGCCGCGGCTACGAACGGCGCAACCTGCGCCTGCCACTGACCATCGAAGATGCCCTGGAGCGCATGGAGGTCAGCCGCGCGCTGACCCAGTACCTGGGCAAGAAATTCATCACCGGCTACGTCGCCACCAAACGCGCCGAGCATGAGAACTTCAAGCGTGTCATCAGCTCCTGGGAGCGTGAGTTCCTGCTATTTGCTGTGTGATCAACCCTGAGGCCGCCCCCCGGCGGCCACCGGACCATGGAGAAGCACATGAGCGTCAACAACCCGCAAACCCGTGAATGGCAAACCCTGAGCGGCGAGCACCACCTTGCACCTTTCAGTGACTACAAGCAGCTGAAGGAGAAGGGGCCGCGCATCATCACCAAGGCGCAGGGCGTGCATTTGTGGGACAGCGAGGGGCACAAGATCCTCGACGGCATGGCCGGCCTGTGGTGCGTTGCGGTCGGTTACGGCCGTGAAGAACTGGTGCAGGCCGCGCAAAAGCAGATGCGCGAACTGCCGTACTACAACCTGTTCTTCCAGACCGCCCACCCGCCTGCGCTGGAGCTGGCCAAGGCCATCACCGAGGTGGCGCCGCAGGGCATGACCCACGTGTTCTTCACCGGCTCCGGCTCCGAAGGTAACGACACCGTATTGCGGATGGTCCGCCACTACTGGGCGCTCAAGGGCAAGCCGCAGAAGCAGACCATCATCGGCCGGATCAATGGCTACCATGGTTCCACCGTCGCCGGTGCCAGCCTGGGCGGCATGAGCGGCATGCATGAACAGGGCGGCCTGCCGATCCCCGGCATCGTGCACATTGCGCAGCCGTACTGGTACGGTGAAGGCGGTGACATGACTCCGGACGCGTTCGGTGTGTGGGCAGCGGAGCAACTGGAGAAGAAGATCCTGGAAGTGGGCGAGGACAATGTCGCCGCCTTCATCGCCGAGCCCATCCAGGGCGCCGGCGGGGTGATCATTCCGCCAGAAACCTACTGGCCAAAGGTCAAGGAGATCCTCGCCAAGTACGACATCCTGTTCGTCGCCGACGAAGTGATCTGCGGTTTCGGCCGTACCGGCGAATGGTTCGGCTCCGACTATTACGACCTCAAGCCCGACCTGATGACCATCGCCAAGGGGCTTACCTCCGGTTACATCCCTATGGGCGGTGTGATCGTGCGTGACACGGTAGCCAAGGTGCTGAGCGAGGGCGGCGATTTCAACCACGGCTTCACCTATTCCGGCCACCCGGTAGCGGCCGCGGTAGGTCTGGAAAACCTGCGCATTCTGCGCGACGAAAAGATTGTCGAGAAGGCGCGCACGGAAGTGGCACCGTACTTGCAAAAACGTTTGCGTGAGCTGCAGGACCACCCGCTGGTGGGCGAGGTACGCGGCCTGGGCCTGCTCGGTGCGATCGAGCTGGTCAAGGACAAGGCCACGCGCAGCCGTTACGAAGGCAAAGGGGTGGGCATGGTGTGCCGCAACTTCTGCTTCGACAACGGCCTGATCATGCGCGCGGTGGGCGACACCATGATCATTGCACCCCCTTTGGTGATCACCCATGCGGAGGTCGACGAGCTGGTGGCAAAGGCGCGCAAGTGCCTGGACCTGACCCTCGAAGCGATCCGTTGAGCGCCTGCTAGGCTAGCGATGTGACATTAAGTCGTTACAAGGGGCTGCTTTCCTTGAAACAGCGCCTTGTAACTTGCCAGACTAGCGGCTGTTCCAGTCGCCCGGCGCTCTGCACCGTAGGTCCTGGCTGCTGAACAGATGGCTAAATAAAAATTCTGGAGCATGACGCATGAAGAAAATGGGCAAGACGTTGCTGGCCGCCGCCCTGATGGGTGCCATGGCCACCGCTGTACAGGCTGAAGACAAGGTGCTGAACGTCTACAACTGGTCGGACTACATCGCTCCGGACACCATCGCGAAGTTTGAGAAGCAGACCGGCATCAAGGTCAAATACGACGTCTTCGACAGCAACGAAACCCTGGAAGCCAAGCTGCTGGCAGGCAAGTCCGGCTATGACATCGTCGTGCCGTCCAACAACTTCCTGGCCAAGCAGATCAAAGCCGGCGTCTACGAGGAGCTGGACCGCTCCAAACTGCCGAACTGGAAGAACCTCGACGAAGACCTGCTAAAGGCCGTCGGTGATGCCAGCGACCAGGGCAACAAGCATGCCTTCCCCTACATGTGGGGCTCGATCGGCATCGGCTACAACCCGGAAAAGGTCAAAGCTGCACTGGGTGTGGACAAGATCGACTCGTGGGATACCGTGTTCAAGCCTGAGAACATCGCCAAGCTCAAAAGCTGCGGCGTAAGCTTCCTCGATGCACCGACCGAGATGATCCCGGCCGCGCTGCACTACCTGGGCAAGCCGACCAACAGCACCACCAAGGAAGACCTGAAGGCGGCCGAGGACCTGTTCCTGAAGATTCGTCCGTCGATCACCTACTTCCACTCCTCCAAGTACATCGGCGACATGGCCAACGGCAACATCTGTGTGGCCGTCGGCTACTCGGGTGACCTGGAGCAGTCCAAGGCGCGTGCTCACGAAGCCGGCGACAAGGTCAAGGTCGAGTACATCATTCCGAAAGAGGGCGCAGGTACCTTCTACGACATGGTCGCCATTCCGAAGGATGCCGAGCACAAGGAAGCCGCCTACAAGTTCATGGACTTCCTGATGCAGCCAGAAGTCATGGCCGAGATCACCAACGCCGTGCGCTTCCCGAATGGCAACGCGGCGGCCACGCCGTTCGTGGACAAGGACATCACCAGCGACCCAAGCATCTATCCGCCTGCCGATGTGAAGAAGCACCTGTACGCGATCGCCGCGCCGGAAGCGTCTGCCCAGCGCCTCATCACCCGCAGCTGGACCAAGATCAAGTCGGGTAAATAAGCCCGATGCAGCACCTCTGGGCCGGGGTTTTTCGGCCCAGAGGCAATGAATGGCAATTGATGATTGCGGCATCGAAGCTGCGAAGGTAAGTTGCGCGCCGGTTTTGCGTGCGCGGCAGCATTGCGCCGTTACCAAGGCACTGATTTGAGGACCACCCACTTGTCTATTTCTGTATTGCGCAAAGCCTTGTTGGCTGGAGCGGGCCTGACGCTGGCATGCAGCGTCCAAGCGGCGCCTACGGTGCATCTCTACAACTGGTCCGACTACATCGGCCCGACCACACTCGCGGACTTCGAGAAAGCAACGGGCATCAAGCCCGTGCAGGATGTGTTCGACTCCAACGAAACCCTGGAAGGCAAACTGCTGGCGGGCAACACCGGCTATGACGTGGTGGTGCCGTCCAACCATTTTCTTGGCAAGCAGATCAAGGCGGGCGCGTTCCAGAAGCTCGACAAGAGCCTGCTGCCCAACTATTCCAACCTGGACCCGGCGTTGATGAAGCGCCTGGAAAAGAACGACCCGGGTAACTTATACGCCGTGCCTTACCTGTGGGGCACCAATGGCATCGGCTACAACGTCGAGAAGGTAAAGGCGGCGCTGGGCGTGGACACCATCGATTCCTGGGCTGTGCTGTTCGAGCCCGAGAACATGAAGAAGCTCTCCAAGTGCGGTGTGGCGTTCCTCGACTCGGCCGACGAGATGCTTCCGGCGGTGCTCAACTACATGGGGCTGAACCCCAACAGCACCGACCCCAAGGATTATGCAAAGGCCGAGAAGAAGCTGCTGGCGGTACGCCCGTACGTGACCTACTTCCACTCGTCCAAATACATCACCGACCTGGCCAACGGCGACATCTGCGTCGCGGCAGGTTTCTCGGGTGATGTATTCCAGGCCAAGGCCCGTGCCGAAGAGGCAAAGAAGGGCGTGAAACTGGCCTACGCGATTCCCAAGGAAGGCGGCAACCTCTGGTTCGACGTGCTGGCGATTCCCAAGGACGCCAAGAACGTCAAGGAGGCCCACGCCTTCATCAACTATTTGCTGAAACCTGAGGTTATCGCCCAGGTCAGTGATTACGTCGGTTACGCCAACCCGAACCCCAAGGCTGGCGACCTGATGGACCAGGCCGTGAGGACTGACGCCGCGGTTTACCCACCGCAGGAAGTGCTGGACAAGATGTTCGTCAACAGTGAGTTGCCACCCAAGGTGCAACGTTTGATGACCCGCAGCTGGACCAAGGTCAAGTCGGGCAAGTAACAATCCAGGCCCGCCGCAAACGTAGGGCGGGCACACAAATCTTGTTGGGAGTTTCACTCATGGCAGTTGCCTCCGGTGCCTATAAGAAAGCCCTCGAGGGTGGCCAGCAACCCAAGCAGGTGCTGGTCAAGATCGACCGGGTCACGAAAAAGTTCGATGAAACGGTAGCTGTGGACGATGTGTCCCTGGAAATCCGCAAAGGCGAGATCTTCGCCCTGCTGGGTGGCTCCGGTTCTGGCAAATCGACCCTGTTGCGCATGCTGGCCGGGTTTGAACGCCCGACCGAAGGGCGGATCTTCCTCGATGGCGTCGACATCACCGACATGCCGCCCTACGAGCGGCCGATCAACATGATGTTCCAGTCCTACGCGCTGTTCCCGCACATGACTGTGGCGCAGAACATCGCTTTTGGCCTGCAGCAGGACCGGATGCCCAAGGCCGAGATCGACGCCCGTGTGACCGAGATGCTCAAGCTGGTACACATGACCCAGTACGCCAAGCGCAAGCCGCACCAGCTCTCTGGTGGCCAGCGTCAGCGCGTGGCCCTGGCCCGTTCGCTGGCTAAGCGCCCCAAGCTGCTGCTGCTCGACGAGCCGATGGGGGCGCTGGACAAGAAGCTGCGCTCGCAGATGCAACTGGAGCTGGTCGAGATCATCGAGCGCGTGGGCGTGACCTGCGTGATGGTGACCCACGATCAGGAAGAGGCCATGACCATGGCCCAGCGCATCGCCATCATGCACCTGGGCTGGATTGCCCAGATCGGTTCGCCTGTGGACATCTACGAGACCCCCACCAGCCGCCTGGTGTGTGAGTTCATCGGCAACGTCAACCTGTTCGAGGGTGACGTGGTCGACGACGCCGAAGGCCATGCGATCATTGCCAGCCCGGAACTGGAGCGCAAGATCTACGTCGGCCACGGCATCACCACCTCGGTGGAAGACAAACACATCACCTACGCCCTGCGTCCGGAAAAGCTGCTGGTGACCACCACGCAGCCGGAGTTCGAGCACAACTGGTCGCGCGGCAAGGTCCACGATATCGCCTACCTGGGTGGCCATTCGGTGTTCTACGTCGAGTTGCCAAGTGGCAAGGTCGTCCAGTCGTTCGTCGCCAACGCCGAGCGCCAGGGCGCACGCCCTACCTGGGGTGATGAAGTGTACGTGTGGTGGGAAGACGACAGCGGCGTGGTACTGCGGTCATGAAACTGCGCAAGCTCAAGCGAGCCTTCCAGCGCCTGACCCCGCAGGGGCGGCACCTGGTGATCGGCGTGCCGTTCATCTGGCTGTTCCTGTTCTTCATGCTGCCGTTCTTCATCGTGTTGAAGATCAGCTTTGCTGAAGCCGACGTGGCCATCCCGCCGTATACCGAAATCTACAGCTACGTCGAAGACAAGATCCAGTTGGTGCTCAACCTGGCCAACTACGGCCTGTTGACTGAGGATGAGCTGTACATCTCGGCCTACCTGGGATCGCTGAAGATGGCCTTCTTCAGCACCATCCTCTGCCTGCTGATTGGCTACCCCATGGCCTACGCCATTGCCAACGCCCGCAAGGAAACCCAGACCGTGCTGTTGCTGCTGATCATGATGCCGACCTGGACCGCGATCCTGATCCGCGTCTATGCCTGGATGGGCATCCTCAGCAATAACGGGCTGCTCAACGGTTTCCTGATGTGGACGGGGCTGATCGACCAGCCGTTGCAGATCCTCAATACCAACCTGGCGGTCTATATCGGCGTGGTCTACTCGTACCTGCCGTTCATGATCCTGCCGCTGTTCGCCAACCTGGTGAAGCATGACCCGAGCTTGCTCGAGGCCGCATCGGACCTCGGTTCGAGAGCCTTCAACAGCTTCTGGAAAATCACCGTGCCGCTGTCGAAGAACGGCATCATCGCCGGCTGCATGCTGGTGTTCATCCCGGTGGTGGGCGAGTTCGTCATCCCTGAACTGCTGGGCGGCCCGGAAACCCTGATGATCGGTAAGGTGTTGTGGCAGGAGTTCTTCAACAACCGCGACTGGCCGGTGGCATCCGCCCTGGCGGTGGTGATGCTGGCGATCCTGATTGTGCCGATCCTGCTGTTCAACCGCAGCCAGGCTAAAGAAATGGAGGGCAGGGCATGAAGCGCTTCAGTTTTTCCAAGCTGATGCTGGTGCTCGGCTTGCTGTTCATCTACCTGCCGATGCTGATCCTGGTGATCTACTCGTTCAACGCCTCCAAGCTGGTGACCGTGTGGGGTGGCTGGTCGGTGAAGTGGTACGTCGGCCTGCTCGACAACACCCAGCTGATGGGGTCGGTGATGCGCTCGCTGGAAATCGCCTGCTACACGGCGGTGGCAGCGGTTGCGTTGGGCACCCTGGCGGCCTTCGTGCTGACCCGGGTCACCCGCTTCAAGGGCCGCACGCTGTTCGGTGGCCTGGTCACCGCGCCGCTGGTAATGCCCGAGGTCATCACCGGCCTGTCGCTGTTGCTGCTGTTCGTGGCCATGGCACAGATGATCGGCTGGCCGCAGGAGCGTGGCATCGTCACCATCTGGATCGCCCACACCACGTTCTGCGCTGCTTACGTGGCGGTGGTGGTGTCGGCGCGCCTGCGTGAGCTGGACCTGTCGATCGAGGAAGCGGCGATGGACCTGGGCGCCAAGCCGTGGAAGGTGTTCTTCTTGATCACCATCCCGATGATCGCGCCGTCGCTGGCGGCGGGTGGCATGATGTCGTTCGCCCTGTCGCTCGATGACCTGGTACTGGCCAGCTTCGTGTCAGGCCCTGGCTCCACCACCTTGCCCATGGAAGTGTTCTCTGCCGTGCGCCTGGGTGTGAAGCCAGAGATCAACGCCGTGGCCAGCCTGATCCTGCTGTCGGTGTCGCTGGTCACCTTCCTGGTCTGGTTCTTCAGCCGCCGTGCAGAAGAGCGTCGCCGCAAGGCCATCCAGCAGGCGATCGAAGAGGGTGCCGCGGCCAACGTGTCGCAACCACAGGTCAAGCGCCCGACGCAGGTCGCTGCGTCGGCCTGACCCGGCCTGCTCGCGGACAAGCCCGCTTTCACAGGTACTGCGCAGATCATGACGTCTGCACAGTACTCAGTGGAAGCGGGCTTGCCCGTGCAAGGGCCTACTCACCGTAAGTACTTTCCTTGGAGGAAGTGCCTCAGAGGTTATCCAACGGGCCTCATCAGTGTTTTTTCTGAACCCTGATCTACGCTAACAGTCGCATCCCACGAATCATTTGTGCGCAAGCTAGGAGCCTGCATGAGGGTGACGCGTTCACTGTTGGTCGTAGGCTTGGGGCTGTTTGGCATGCTCTCAGGCTGCAGCAAGGAAGAAACCCCCGAGGTCATGCCGCGGGTCGGCGTGTTGCAGGTTCAACCCACCGATTTTGCTGCCAAGGTCACCCTGACCGGTGACGTCCAGGCGCGGGTGCAGACTGACCTGTCGTTCCGCGTGGGTGGCAAGATCATCTCGCGCAGCGTCGATGTGGGCGATCACGTCAAGGCCAACCAGGTGCTCGCACGGCTGGACCCGAAAGACCTGCAGAACAATGTCGACTCGGCCAAGGCCGAGGTGTTTGCCGCCCAGGCGCGGGTCACCCAGACCAGCGCGGCCTTCGTCCGCCAGCAAAAACTGTTGCCCAAGGGCTACACCAGTCAAAGCGAATACGATTCTGCCCAGGCTGCACTGCGCAGCAGCCAGAGCGCGCTCAAGGCTGCCCAGGCACAGCTGGCCAATGCCAACGAGCAATTGAGCTACACCGCGCTGGTGTCCGAGGCCGATGGGGTGATCACCGAGCGTCAGGCCGAGGTTGGCCAGGTGGTGCAGGCGACCATGCCGATTTTCAGCCTGGCCCGCGATGGCGACCGCGATGCAGTGTTCAACGTGTACGAATCCTTGCTGGTGGCGCCGCCCAGTGACGCCGGCGTCATCGTCAGCCTGCTCGACAACCCCAAGGTCCAGGCCCAGGGCCATGTCCGTGAAATCACCCCGACCGTGTCGGCGCAGAGCGGTACGGTGCAGGTCAAGGTGGCCCTGCGCGACGTGCCGGCAGGCATGCAGCTCGGTTCGCCGGTGACCGCCACCGCCAATGCCCAGGGGCGGCCAAGTATCGAGTTGCCTTGGGCAGCCCTGACCAAAGCATTGCATGAGCCGGCCGTGTGGGTGGTGGGCGAGGGCGACAAGGTGGAACTGCGCAAGGTCCAGGTCGCTCGCTACCTCACCGGCAAGGTGGTGGTCGCCCAGGGCATCAAGGACGGCGAGACCGTGGTGGTCAGTGGCGGCCAGCTGTTGCATCCAGGCATGCAGGTTGAAAAGGTCGATGCCAAGGATGGAGGTGCCGCGCCATGAAACGAATGCTGATGATATGTGCGGCTGGCCTGTTGTTGACCGCCTGTGGCAGTGAAGAAGAGCAGCCCGAAGCCGTGCGGCCCGTGCTTTCGACCTTGGTCGAGGCCCAGGCGCAGTCGCAGTTGGGCCGTTTCGCCGGCACTGTCCAGGCACGCTACGAAAGCACCCTGGGCTTTCGGGTGTCCGGGCGTATTGCCCGCCGCTGGCTGGATGTAGGGGCCCAGGTGAAACCCGGCGATACCCTGGCCACCCTTGACCCTACCGACCAGCAAAACCAGCTGCGCGCCGCCGAAGGCGACCTGGCCAGGGTTCAGGCGCAGTGGATCAATGCCCAGGCCAACGCCCGTCGCCAGCAGCAGCTGTATGACCGCGGCGTCGGCGCACAGGCCCAGTTGGACATCGCCCAGACCGACCTGAAAACCACCGGCGCCAGCCTTGAGCAAGCCCGCTCGGCGCTGAGCCAGGCCCGCGACCAACTCGACTACAGCACCCTGCGCAGCGACCACGCGGCGGTGATCACCGCCTGGCAGGCCGAGGCCGGGCAGACTGTCACCGCCGGCCAGGCCGTGGTGACTCTGGCCCGGCCAGACGTCAAGGAGGCGGTGATCGACCTGCCAATCAGCGTTGCCGAACAACTGACCAAAGACCTCACCTTCACCGTTGCCTCGCAGCTGGACAACAGCATCAACACCACCGCCACCCTGCGTGAACTGGAACCGCAGGCCGACGCCGCCACCCGCACCCGGCGTGCGCGGCTGACCCTTGCCAGTACCCCGAACGCGTTCCACCTGGGGACTGCCATCAGCGTCACCCTGACCTCGGCGATAACCCCACGCAGCGAATTGCCGCTGAGTGCGCTGCTGGAGCGCGATGGCAAGACCCAGGTGTGGGTCGTCGACCCACAGCAGAAGACGGTTGCCACCCGTGATGTAGCCGTGCTCGAGCGCACGCGCGACAGCATTGTGCTGGCTTCCGGGGTAAAAGCCGGCGAGCGGGTGGTTACCGCCGGTGTGAATAGTCTCAAGCCTGGCCAGAAGGTCACATTCGACGAGGAAGGGCAATGAAAGGAAGCTTCAACCTGTCCGAATGGGCGCTGCGCCACCAATCCTTCGTCTGGTACCTGATGTTCGTTGGCCTGTTGATGGGGATCTTCTCCTACTTCAACCTGGGCCGTGAGGAGGACCCCTCGTTCACCATCAAGACCATGGTGATCCAGACCCGTTGGCCGGGTGCCACGCAGGACGAAACGCTCTACCAGGTCACTGACCGCATCGAGAAAAAGCTCGAGGAACTCGACTCCCTCGACTACACCAAGAGCTACACCCGCCCTGGCGAGTCCACGGTCTACGTCTACCTGCGTGACACCACCAAAGCGGGTGACATTCCGCAGATCTGGTACCAGGTGCGCAAGAAGATCCAGGACATTCGTGGCGAGTTCCCCCAGGGTATCCAGGGGCCGGGCTTCAACGATGAGTTCGGTGACGTGTTCGGCTCGATCTACGCCTTCACCGCCGATGGCCTGACCCTGCGCCAGTTACGTGACTACGTGGAGCAGGCCCGGGCCGAGGTGCGTGAAGTCCCTAACATCGGCAAGATCGAGCTGGTAGGCACCCAGGACGAAGTGCTTTACCTCAAGTTCTCCACCCGCAAGCTGGCGTCCCTGGGCATCGACCAGCGCCAGGTCATGCAGGCCTTGCAGCAACAGAACGCGGTAACCCCTGCCGGGGTGATCGAGGCGGGCCCGGAGCGGATTTCGGTGCGCACCACGGGGCAGTTCGCCTCGGAAAAGGACCTGCAGACCGTAAACCTGCGCATCAATGACCGTTTCTTCCGCCTGTCCGATATCGCCGACATCGAGCGTGGCTATGTCGACCCACCCTCACCGATGTTCCGTTACAACGGCCAGACCGCGATCGGCCTGGCAATCGGCATGAAGGCGGGCGGCAACATCCAGGAGTTCGGCGCCGCGCTGAAAGAGAAAATGGACAGCGTGGTCAGCGAATTGCCAGTGGGCGTAGGCGTGCACACCGTGTCTGACCAGTCGGTGGTGGTGAAGGAGGCGGTTGGTGGCTTTACCAGTGCCTTGTTCGAGGCTGTGGTGATCGTGCTCGCGGTAAGTTTCGTCAGCCTGGGGGTACGCGCGGGCCTGGTGGTGGCCTGCTCGATCCCGCTGGTGCTGGCCATGGTGTTCGTGTTCATGGAGTACAGCGGTATCACCATGCAGCGGATTTCCCTGGGCGCGCTGATCATTGCCCTGGGGCTGCTGGTGGACGATGCGATGATCACGGTCGAAGTGATGGTCACACGCCTGGAAATGGGCGAGAGCAAGGAGCAGGCGGCCACCTTCGCCTATACCTCGACCGCCTTCCCCATGCTCACCGGGACCCTGGTGACCGTGGCCGGCTTCGTGCCCATCGGGCTCAATGCCAGTTCCGCAGGCGAGTACACCTTTACGCTGTTCGCGGTGATCGCCGTGGCGCTGCTCGTGTCCTGGGTGGTGGCGGTGTTCTTCGCCCCGGTGCTGGGCGTGCATATTCTCAAGGTCGACAAGCTCAAAGCGCATGATGCCGAGCCCGGGCGAGTCGGGCGGGCATTCGAAGGCGGGTTGGTGTGGTGCATGCGCCACCGCTGGCTGACCATCATCGGCACCATCGTGCTTTTCGCCCTGGCGCTGTTCAGCATGCGCTTCGTGCAGAACCAGTTCTTCCCGTCGTCCGACCGGCCAGAAATCCTCGTCGACCTCAACCTGCCGCAGAACGCCTCGATCGAAGAGACGCGCAAGGTCGTCGACCGCCTGGAAGCCAAGATCAAGGACGACCCGGACCTGGTGCGCTGGAGCACGTACATTGGCCAGGGGGCCATCCGCTTCTACCTGCCGCTCGACCAGCAGTTGCAGAACCCGTACTACGCTCAGCTGGTGATCGTCAGCAAAGGCCTGGAGGAACGCGGCGCCCTGATCGGTCGGCTGCAGAAGCTGTTGCACGAGGAGTTCGTCGGCATCGGCAGCAACGTTCAGTCGCTGGAAATGGGCCCGCCAGTGGGGCGGCCGATCCAGTACCGGGTCAGTGGCAAGGACATCGACCAGGTGCGCAAGCACGCCATCGACCTGGCGACCATGCTCAACAGCAACGAACACATCGGCGACATGATCTACGACTGGAACGAGCCCGGTAAGGTATTGCGGGTGGAAATCGCCCAGGACAAGGCGCGCCAGTTGGGGCTGTCGTCCGAGGACGTGGCCAACGTGATGAACAGCATCGTCAGCGGTGCGCCGGTCACCGAGGTCAACGACAACATCTACCTGGTCGATGTCATCGCCCGTGCCGTGGACAGCGAGCGAGGTTCGCCCGACACCCTGCAGAACCTGCAGATCGTCACTCCTAGTGGCACCTCGATACCGCTGCTGGCCTTCGCCACAGTGCGTTACGAGCTGGAGCAGCCGCTGGTGTGGCGCCGCGACCGCAAGCCGACCATCACCATCAAGGCCTCGGTCAACGGAGACCTGCAGCCTACTGACTTGGTGGAGCAGCTCAAGCCGAAGATCGACGAGTTCTCCAGCAAGTTGCCCGTTGGCTACGAAGTGGCCACCGGCGGTACGGTGGAGGAGAGCGGCAAGGCGCAAGGCCCGATCGCCAAGGTCATCCCGCTGATGCTGTTCCTGATGGCGACCTTCCTGATGATCCAGCTGCAAAGCGTGCAGAAGCTGTTCCTGGTCGTCAGCGTAGCGCCCCTGGGGTTGATCGGGGTGGTGCTGGCGCTGGTGCCCACGGGCACTCCGATGGGCTTTGTGGCGATCCTCGGGATTCTGGCCCTGGCCGGCATCATCATTCGTAACTCGGTAATTCTGGTGACGCAGATCGACGAGTTCGAAGCCCAAGGCTATTCGCCATGGGATGCAGTGATGGAAGCCACCAACCACCGGCGCCGACCGATCCTGCTGACCGCCGCAGCGGCCAGCCTGGGCATGATCCCGATTGCCCGCGAAGTGTTCTGGGGGCCTATGGCCTACGCCATGATCGGCGGCATCATCAGTGCAACGCTGCTGACGCTGCTGTTCCTGCCGGCGCTCTATGTGGCCTGGTACAAGATCCAAGAGCCGCAGCAACAACGCTGACGCTCACTGGATCTATCGCCGGCAAGCCGGCTCCGCATACACCACACGGCGTGATAACGGTGTGGTTTCTGTAGGAGCCGGGTTGCCCGCGACAGGGCCATCGGGCCCTATGATTAAATTAGTTATATAAACATTCTTAAACAGTATTTTTAAGAATATCCGCGCCTCACTACTATTGCCCTCAAGCCAGGCGCAAATCCCCTTCAAACCTCTGCCCGGCACTTCACTCACAGGAGAACGAGCATGAGTGCATCTCTGCGTAGCATCGACGGTCAGGACGAAGCCACCATTCTGCGTGAGATCCAGAGCGCCCTGCGCGATCTGCGTTTCGGTGCGGTGGAGATTACCGTGCATAACGCTCAGGTCGTGCAGATCGAGCGCAAGGAAAAGTTCCGCCTGCAGCAGCCCGGCAACAAGTCCAGCTGATACCGCATCACACCAAAATTAGAAAAATGCCAATCGGGAGCTTCACCATGTCCATCCGCCGTTATGCGCTCGCCGCCCTGGCCAGTGCCGTTTTTGCCGGTTCCGCGATCGCCAAGGACTACGAACTGTTGAACGTGTCCTATGACCCGACCCGCGAGCTGTACCAGCAGTACAACGCCGAGTTCATCAAGCACTGGCAGCAAGCTCATCCGGACGACAAAGTGAAGATCCAGCAGTCCCACGGTGGCTCGGGCAAACAGGGCCGCGCCGTGATCGACGGCCTGCGCGCCGACGTGGTGACCCTGGCCCTGGCCGGTGACATCGACGAAATCGCCAAGCTCGGCAAGACCCTGCCAGAGGACTGGCAGAAGCGCCTGCCGGATGCCAGCACCCCTTACACCTCGACGATCGTGTTCCTGGTGCGCAAGGGCAACCCGAAAGGCATCAAGGACTGGGGCGACCTGATCAAGAAAGATGTCTCGGTGATTACCCCCAACCCGAAAACGTCCGGCGGCGCCCGCTGGAACTTCCTTGCTGCCTGGGCGTATGGCCTGAAACAAGGCGGCAGTGAAGAAAAGGCCAAGGAATACGTGCAGGAGCTGTTCAAGCATGTGCCTGTGCTGGACACCGGTGCCCGCGGTTCGACCATTACCTTCGTCAACAACGGCCAGGGTGACGTGCTGCTGGCCTGGGAAAACGAAGCCTTCCTGGCGCTGAAGGAAGACGGTGGCGCCGACAAGTTCGACATCGTCGTGCCTTCGCTGTCGATCCTTGCCGAGCCACCGGTGGCCGTGGTCGACAAGAACGCCGAGAAGAAGGGCAACACGGAAATCGCTACTGCCTACCTCAAGTACCTGTACAGCCCGGCAGGTCAGAAAATTGCTGCCGAGAACTTCTACCGCCCACGTGACGAGAAAGTCGCTGCCGAATTCGGCAAGCAATTCCCGAAATTGGATTTGGTAACCATCGACAAAGACTTCGGTGGCTGGAAGACTGCACAACCCAAGTTCTTCAACGATGGCGGTGTGTTCGACCAGATCTACCAGGCACAGTAGAACGCAGGGGCTGCTGTGCAGCCTCAGGAGCAACACCCTTCAGTAGCCTGCACCGGCCCGGGATCGATCCCGGGCTTCGTGCGTTCAACCAGGGATATTTATGTCACGTCGCATTTCCCCCGTCATACCCGGCTTCGGGCTGACGCTGGGCTACACCTTGGTGTACCTCAGCCTGATCGTGCTGATACCGCTGGCAGCCATGTTCGTGCATGCCGCTCAGCTGACCTGGGAGCAGTTCTGGAACATCATCAGTGCGCCGCGGGTGCTCGCCGCGCTCAAGCTGAGTTTCGGTACAGCGCTGTTTGCCGCCATCATCAACGGTGTGATCGGAACACTGCTGGCCTGGGTGCTGGTGCGCTACACCTTCCCGGGGCGCAAGATCATCGATGCGATGATCGACCTGCCGTTCGCCCTGCCCACAGCCGTTGCCGGTATCGCCCTGACTGCTCTGTACGCCCCGGCGGGTTGGGTCGGTCAATTCGCCACCGACCTGGGTTTCAAGATCGCCTATACCCCACTGGGTATCACCCTGGCGCTGACCTTCGTCACCTTGCCGTTCGTGGTGCGCACGGTACAGCCGGTGCTGGCCGACATCCCGCGTGAAGTCGAAGAGGCCGCCGCCTGCCTGGGCGCGAAACCGCTGCAGGTGTTCCGCCATGTGCTGGCACCGGCCTTGCTGCCTGCCTGGCTCACCGGCTTTGCCCTGGCCTTCGCCCGCGGCGTCGGCGAGTATGGTTCGGTGATCTTCATCGCAGGCAACATGCCGATGAAGACCGAGATCCTGCCGCTGCTGATCATGGTCAAGCTGGACCAGTACGACTACACCGGCGCGACTGCCATCGGCGTGCTGATGCTGGTGGTTTCCTTCATCCTGCTGCTGCTGATCAACCTGCTGCAGCGCCGCATCGAAACCCCTTGAAGGAGGCCGGTCATGTCTAGTTCATCCCTGAGCGCTACCGCCGCCGCCAATGCAGCCCGCCGTGGCAGTGCCACTTCGCGACGCATCCTGATCGGCCTTGGCTGGCTGGTGTTCGCGCTGTTCCTGCTGCTGCCGCTGGTGATCGTGGTGTCGCAGGCCTTGAAAAACGGCTTCGGTACCTTCTTCGAGGCGATCTTCGAGCCCGATGCCTTGTCGGCGCTGAAGCTGACGCTGTTGGCGGTGGTCATTTCCGTGCCCCTGAACCTGGTGTTCGGCGTCAGCGCCGCCTGGTGCGTAAGCAAGTACACCTTCCCCGGCAAAAGTGTACTGGTCACCCTGATCGACCTGCCGTTCTCGGTGTCGCCAGTGATTGCCGGCCTGGTCTACGTGCTCATGTTCGGTGCGCAGGGCCTGTTCGGGCCTTGGCTGCAGGATCACGATATCCAGATCGTCTTCGCCTTGCCTGGCATCGTGCTGGCGACCATCTTCGTCACCGTGCCCTTCGTTGCCCGTGAGCTGATTCCGCTGATGCAGGAGCAGGGCACCCAGGAAGAGGAAGCCGCGCGGCTGCTCGGCGCCAACGGCTGGCAGATGTTCTGGCACGTGACCTTGCCGAACATAAAATGGGGCCTGATCTACGGCGTGGTGCTATGTACTGCGCGAGCCATGGGCGAGTTTGGCGCGGTGTCGGTGGTGTCGGGCCACATCCGCGGCGTGACCAACACCCTACCGCTGCATGTGGAGATCCTCTACAACGAGTACAACCACGTCGCAGCCTTCAGCGTGGCCAGCCTGCTGCTGATCCTGGCGCTCTTCATCCTGCTGCTCAAGCAGTGGAGCGAGAACCGTATTAACCGCCTGCGCCAAAGCGCAGCGGAGGAATAACTCATGTCGATCGAAGTTCGTAACGTCAGCAAGCGCTTCAACAGCTTCCAGGCCCTGGACAACATCAACCTGGATATCCACAGCGGTGAGCTGGTGGCCTTGCTCGGCCCGTCCGGCTGCGGCAAAACCACCCTGCTGCGCATCATCGCCGGCCTGGAAACGCCGGATGATGGCAGCATCGTGTTCCACGGCGAGGATGTGTCCGGCCACGATGTGCGTGATCGCAACGTCGGGTTCGTGTTCCAGCACTATGCGCTGTTCCGCCACATGAGCGTGTTCGACAACGTCGCCTTCGGCCTGCGCATGAAGCCCAAGGGTGAGCGCCCGAGCGAGAGCAAGATTGCCGAGAAGGTCCACGAGTTGCTGAACATGGTGCAACTGGACTGGTTGTCCGACCGCTACCCCGAGCAGCTCTCGGGTGGCCAGCGCCAGCGTATCGCCCTGGCGCGCGCCCTGGCGGTGGAGCCCAAGGTGCTGCTGCTCGACGAACCGTTCGGTGCGCTGGACGCCAAGGTGCGCAAAGAGCTGCGCCGTTGGCTGGCACGGTTGCACGAGGACATCAACCTGACCTCGGTGTTCGTCACCCACGACCAGGAAGAAGCCATGGAAGTGGCAGACCGCATCGTGGTGATGAACAAAGGCGTGATCGAGCAGATTGGCTCGCCGGGCGAAGTGTATGAGAAGCCGGCCAACGACTTTGTCTACCACTTCCTCGGCGACTCCAACCGTCTGGCGTTGAGCGAAGGTCATCACGTGTTGTTCCGCCCGCACGAGGTCTCGTTGTCGCGCCATGAAACCGAAGGCCACCATGCGGCCGAGGTGCGTGACATTCGCCCACTGGGTGCGACGACCCGCGTAACCCTGAAGGTGGAAGGGCAAAGCGAGCTGATCGAGGCCGAGGTGGTCAAGGATCACGACAGCCTGACCGGGCTGGCGCGTGGTGAGACGCTGTTCTTCAGGCCGAAAGTCTGGCAGAAAGTGGCGGATATCTGATTCGTCGGTCAATGAAGAACCCGGGCATGGTCCCGGGTTTTTT
>NZ_BCBH01000023.1:0-94523 GCF_001320525.1 Pseudomonas sp. NBRC 111131
GATCGCCAATAACCAGGAGATCACATTCCCGGACTATCTAGCTCGGTTTGCTCCGTTCAGCAATGAGTCCAAGCTCAAGACTTGGTTGATCAAACAAGGTTTTGAGGTCGTTTCAATACCTAAAAACACCGTATTTTCAGAGCTCTACAGCATCATGGAACGGGCGTATGCCAATTCCCTGTCTCATGGTAAAACGCCTTTGCTGATTGAGCATGATGCTATTCAGGTCTCCGTGCTCATTAGCGAATTTGAAAAGGGCGAAAAATCTATTTTCGTGACAGCAGATCGGCGGCTAAAAAATGTGTTGGTTAACACAAAATATCATGATTCTGCTGAACTCATGATTAGCCACGTCGGCTTGATACAGTTTATTGAAGTAATGCTTGGAGGGATTCAGCAAGGCGTCGGTCTCGCGCAGCTGATATGGAGCTCCAAAGTTTCGGAGCGGGCGCATGCTGTGCGATCTTATTTCACGTCCAAAGCGTTGCAGCAATACGACGCAAGCATGTTAATGACGATGCCCGAAATCATCGATAAATTTGCTGACTTCGCGCATGCTGAGTTGGATAAGGCTGGCGAGAACTTAGACATTGACGATCCGACTAAGCGGGTCAAGGCCTTTAAGGCTCTGGGTATACTCGAAAAGCGATATTTTGAGAGTATGAAAGCCGCGATGAAAAATGTGGATCAAGCTGAATGAAACCCCTTTGTAATCGGCCTGAATGACCGCCATTGGCAGATTGTTGCCCTTCGTGAAGGGCAGCTTCGGGTCGGGAGGTGCCCTCTAGGTAGGGCAATCGGTGGCAGCAGCAGGGCGGTACTGACCCATATCAATATCCACGCCGCAAAGGCGTCAGTAAGCGCTTCGGCTGCCACGGTAGTGGCGTGAGCCAGCGAGTCCGCCCCAACGGCACTCCCAAGGCCAGATAACGTTCGCTTATCAGACCTAATATGAGTGGGTTCCAGTCGCCCAAGAAGTTGCGCGCGTGTTCGCCAGCGCGACTTGGGCTAAAGTCGAGCGTCAAGATCGACGTAGTGCTGTAGGACCAGACGTAGGCCCGATGGGCTTTCTTTTCGCCCGGCGCAAGCATTTGCACGGGCGTTTCATCAGCTTGAATCACGCTCTGCTTCAGCACAGGTTCACTCAGCGCATCGACCAGCGGCCGGAATTGCACGTCAGTTTGCCCAACCCACTGGGCTATGGTCGAGAAAGCGATTGCCAGCTCGATGCGGCCAAAAATTTTCTCCTACCGGTACAGCGGCAAGTGATCGGCAAACTTGGCCACCATTACGTGGACCAGCAAGCCTGGAGTCGGGATACTTGCGTCGGGTCTTTGCTACAGGCTGGAAGTGTCCGTCAGGGGCCAAAACAGCAGGCACAAAAAAACCACCCAGGAGGTGGCTTTTATGTGCTTTCGCATATCCCAAGGCGAAATCAGCTACCGTGCTGACTCCTAACCAAGTGGTGTATGAAGAGATCGTAGATGATTTCGATTCATCCAACAAGGCCTAAATCCTAGGAGAGGAGACGCCATGGGCGCTAGCCTCGCCCTACGCCTCTTCGCCAAGAAGTCGTGCTGTTAAAACCGCGGCCTGGAGATCAAGATGGCTCGAGGCAAATGACTTCATTAGGAGCGAGCGGGGAAGGGCCCAATCCCATTTCTCTCGGATCATGTTTTCTACGCTCTCCAAGATGGGCTCTACATTTGAAATATCCATTTGACCGACCACGCGCAACGCTCGCAACGTATCCTCTTCACTGAATGCAACTTCCAGGAAGAGCCCTGTGTTTTCACAGTGAATGCCCACATGCCGGAGCAGCAAGGCCAGCGCATCGTTGGTGTAGTCCCCTCGCCAGGTCGCCACGTAGCTGACACTGGCGGAGCCAACAATTGCCGTGCTACCCAATCCGAGGGCACGGAAGTTACTCCGAGCCTCCTCCAGAAGGACTTGAGCGTGCTTGTCCAGGAAAGGACAGGGGGTGGTTTCCATCAGCACGTTTCGCATTTCAAGCCTGACGCGATCATCCACCTGCGCACCTAGCCCATCAAACTGAGGGGGCTCGCCGCCCCGCGCCGGCGTGACTACGATCATCTTCGCTTCCAGGTCGACACTCTGAACCTGCCAACGTCTGCCGCCGAAAATGATGCGTTGCCCCTTGGTCAGGGGTTTGCTGACGGGCAGCGAGCCAAGTGGCTTGCCATCCCTGAGTAAACGAAACTCTTCATCGCTCGTGAATGCAGTGTAGAACTCATAATGGTTGATCAATCGCTCCCCGAGTTCGCCTGGCAGCAGAAGTCCTGAGCTGTCCTGGACGATCAGCTCTTTCTCACCCATACCTTTCAGCAAAGACAGAAAATCAGGCTTGGTGACGCTCGCAAAACTGCCGCTTGCTATGAGATTTCCCCATAATTGCGCTGCCGAGGCACCGCCGAGCTGAGCAATTGACGACAAGCACTGCTGCACCAGTGTCGAGGCGTGCAAGCCTCCCGACCGAGGTGGTTCAAACCATCCACCGATCAGCAAGCGGATCATAGCGACCGTTTGGACAAGGCCCTCACGCAACTGATCGGAGAGATCAGACTGATCCGTTAAGGGGCGCTCTCGGCAGTACGCCCTGAGCATTGCAGGCTCACCGGGTCGACGACCCGAGCGGCCAAGCCGTTGCCTGAGACTTGCCACAGAGGGTGGGGAACCGATCTGTGCGACCGTCCGGATGTTACCGATGTCGATACCCAGCTCCAAGGTAGTAGTGCATACGGCAGAAGCAGGAGGATCTCCCGCCTTCAACGCGCGCTCGGCATCCTGGCGCAGTTCCTTGGACAAGCTACCGTGGTGCGGCCAGAACTCGTTTGGCACGCCATCGTTATCGCACAGTGAGCGCAGTCGGTCGGCAAACCATTCAACCTCTTGGCGCCTGTTGGGGAAGATCAGGTTGTTGTGCCCTCTCAGCACCTTGTACAGATGGCCTGCAATTGCCACCTTGGTGCCAGAGGTCTCCTCCTGTTCGTCGCCTTCATCTGTTGACGATTTCCCAGGGTATTCCGCCACCACCTGTTGCATCGGCTGTTCAAGGTAGCCGCGGACTTGCACCTGGAGTTCTTGGTTAGAGGATTTCGACTCAATGATGGTGATGTCATCCGGGCGAACCGGCCTCAGAAACTTCCGGGCCAGCGACATCTCCCCAAGCGTCGCGGAAAGTCCTACGCGAGGCAGCGCCCTGCCTACGACGATCTCAACCCGTTCCATGAGCGATTGCAGTTGCTTACCGCGCTCACTGCCAATGAAGGCATGAAGCTCATCGATGACGATGTAGCGCAGGTTCTGAAAAGCCCCGGGCAAACTTGAGCCCCTGTTTACGAAGAGGGCTTCGAGGGACTCCGGCGTGATCAGCAAGATGCCCTCAGGCGATTTCAGGAACCGTTGTTTCTTGCTTGCTGCCACATCACCATGCCAGGCAACGACGGGGAGCTCTAGCCGCTCGCACAGCCGGCTGAGCCTGTCCCATTGGTCATTGATCAGTGCCTTGAGTGGGCTGATATATAGCACTGCGCCGGCGGGCTCGCGGTCGTTGAGCAGGTTGGTCAGGATAGGGAGGAATGCGGCCTCCGTTTTGCCTGCTGCGGTAGACGCTGCAATGATCACATCGCGATCAGCGCCCACCAACGCTGGTACCGCCCACTCTTGGGCATCACGTAACGACGTCCACCCCTGTGACCAGACCCATTGCTGAACCTCGGGATGAAGACGCTCAAACGAAGAAGAGTCAGAGCTTGAAGCTGGCGAGCTCATCGTCGGCCTCAACTTCAAGATCCTGTTGGCCAGCCTCATCCTTGGCCAGTTCCACCGCGCCCAGCAAGGTGCGCCAGTCCGCTGTAGGGTTCTGCTCGATGACCGCGAGCAGGTTGATGAAAGCGGTAATGGTCGTGCGCGGCGTCCGGAAATAGGCCTCGCCCAAGCGCTGGTTGCAGTGCGCCATAAACGCTGGGATGGCTTCGTCCGGCAGCAAGAACTTCTCAGCTTCGCCGAAGGCATAGACATTGCGCAGCTTCTGCAGCAGCACGTAGAAGTCTTCAGGGGTCAGGCTGCTGAGCCGAATGACAGGCCCAGAAAGGTCAACCAGTCCAGACTTCGCAAAGCTGTTTTCTGCGAGACGCGATTGCAGGGCAGGGTAGCTGTAGAGCCCCCGACGCGTGTCCATCAGAAACTCTGGCGTGCCGCCCAGCACAAAGCCCAGGCCTTCAGCCGAGCCCTGCAACGAATCATTGAGGATCCGAAGAATCTGTTCGTAGTTGGCATTCCGGGCCTGAGTGTTCGCCAGTTTGTACAGGTTGACTAACTCATCCAGGCACACCATCAGTCCGCCGAAGCCAGCCAGACGCACGAACCGCGACAGCAATTTCAATTGATCGTAAACGGAGGCATCGTCGACGATCGTGCGGACGCCTAGCGCAGCGCGGGCATCGGTCTTGGTGGAAAATTCCCCGCGCAGCCAGCGGATGGCATCAGCCTTAAGCTGTTCATTGCCTTCCTCGAAACCGCGGCAATAGGCAGCAATGACGTCGGCAAAGTCATAACCGTTGACCATTTCGGTGAGCTCCGCCAGGTACTCACGAATGACGACCTCGCTCTCAACACCTTTAGCCTTGGCTTCCGTTTTAGCCTGGGAAATGAATTTCTCAACGATACCCTGGAGCGCGCCGCCATCGGGTTTGGTGCGCGTGGCCATGTTCTTGGCCAGTTCGGAGTAAAGGGATCGCGCCTGACCACCCGAAGCATGAAGACGACGGTCCGGATTCAAATCAGCGTGCATGGTGACGAGCTTGCGCTCCATTGCGATGCCGCGAACCAGGTTGAGGAAGAAGGTTTTACCCGCGCCATACTCGCCAACGACGACGCGGAATGCGGAGCCGCCATCTGCGAGACGATCCACATCCTTGAGCAGCGAGTCGAGTTCACCCGCCCGACCTACCTGGATCAGGTGCTGCCCTACACGGGGCACAACACCCGCACGCAGCGATTGAATGACCGCGTCGCGATCCTTGGCTCGTATCTTACTCATAGGGCTAATTCATCCAGAATTTCGGGGTTGATTTCGATGGGATCATCGCCTTCAGTCACGGGCATGTCGAACAGCTCAAATGCTGTGTCGTTGATCCGTTCCAGGGCGCCATCCAGCATCAATTCCATATCACTGGCTGCGTCTTCCAGCTCAGCGCGGCTCCATTCAGTCCGAGAAACCAACAGGCGGAGGAAGGCAGAATGCTCGACGTCCAAACCATGAACGGTAGCAAGCTGTTCGGCGCTACTGCCCTCCTGATCTTGAAGCGTTTCTGGTGCCGAGGCGCCAGATGTTTCGGGGGGAGACTCTTCATTGAAGACGCTGGCCAGAAGCGCCGACACCTCTGCCGTTTCTTGTTGCAGACGAGCGACCTTGCTCATGTCCAGTGCGAAGCCTGAACCCATGCCTTCTGACGCCTCCGTCGCAGTCGCCGGCGCGACAGTCGAAGGCATTGCCTCCATGACCTGGGAAGGGCGAACGGCTGCACTATGGAGATCGCTGTAGACGAACTGCGGATCGAGAGCGAGCGATTTGTACACGCGCTCAAGCAGCTTCACTTCCTGCGGCGTCACCTCGCCATCCGCATGTGCCAGGTGGGCCAGGAAGCTGGCAATTTTCCGTTTGGCCTCGAGGGTCAAGGGCTCAAGCTTCTTCTTGAGGCTTGCCAGCGTGGGCGGTTGCTTCAGCTGAATTTGGAGGTGCGCTTTCAGGCGTTTGCGATGCGCGATGCAGAGGTGATCCCACGAGTCAATGTGGCCTGAGAGCAGACTTACTTCTTCAAGCGAGGTGTCACCGTCTGCTGCAGCGACTGCACTGGCCAGGTCTAACGTCACTGCTGCGGCGCTGTAGGCATCGGTAGAGCGAAGCGTGCCTTCGTCAGAGTCCGCCGCGAACAGCGCGATGGTGTCTTCAGACTTGGGGGTGCGGCTGCCAGACAGGACGTCGGGTTCCAATCCGATCCGCTTGCTCTCCAACGCCCGGGCAAGGGCGATCACTTTGTCACGGGAAAGCGCGCCGGCCGATTTGAATCGACCTGCCAGCTCTCCGAAACTCATGCAGATGGTTTCGCCCCCGACGCGTTGCTCCAACTGTTCGAGCTCTGCTTTTGCCTCAATAGGCCAGAGTTCGGTTGGCAACTGCAGGATGGCTTCCAGGCTATCTCCGGCGTCTGGATTACGCCCTAGGTACCGACTGAAAGCGTCGAGTACGGAGGTGCAGTCCTCGACAATGACCTGCAGCTTGTTACGCGTTCCTGAGGTCGCCGCGACATCAGGAAGGTCACCTACGGCTACTGCCGGAATATTCAATCCGGCAGTAGCGGGTCGATAGGCGACCTTCAGCTTGGTCTTGTTCTGAGGCAGCACAATGCCGCTGGGATAGCGCTTCGCGAATTCGTGTTTGAAGAGCGCTGCGAATTGCTCGGGACACCGCGTCACAGGTGTGCGCCTGGAGATGTTGGGCTCTGCAAGCGCCCAGGCCAATGCCCAGCTCGAATTAAGCGGATACTTGTCCACGGCCATCTGTCCCAGCGCAACGCGCAGGGACATAGGTAGCTCATACCCATCTGCGGGGCTGGCGCCGGGCTCGCTTAGGTAGCTCTGAGGCTGAACAGCGCCCGCGTCGATATGGGCGAGGAAACGGGTAGCGTAACCGCGGAAAGAATTGTTATCGCCGTAAAGACCAAGTAAACGCTCGACCTCGGCCTTGATGGCCGGGATTTCTGCCTTGGCCTGAGGGTCGGTCGGTGCATCGATCAGCGCACGGCGTTCAAGCCCATAGAAAAACAGGAACACGTAACCCGCATCAGCAGGCTGGCGACGACCTCCTGCCAACCATTGCAGGTACGCTCGCCGCGCCTCGGGCGTGATGCTCCGGTAGCTTGGCCAGTACGGCATCTGTCGCTCGGTGAGGTTCATCGGTGAGCGCGCGACACGGAGCGTGGCGTCGATCAGGGACGGTTCAGTTTGGCCAAATTGAGTCGCCCGCTCGGTGATGTAAAGCAGTCCGCCGGGGATGGCCAACCCAGCCACGTTAACGGACTCATTTTCAGCCAGCCAACGAACCCCCGCGGGCTTGGCACTTGGCTTTGGAATGGCGTAACTCTGACTGTCGCTGGAGGAGCCGACCTGGACAGTATGGAAGTCTGGTTCGCGGGTACTGGTGCTGAACTGGACAGTGACACTGGGGGACGTTGCGTGTCGAGACACCGCAGCGATCTCGACAGAAAAGTCATCTTCAGGAACGTAAGGCTTTGCCCGGGTGGCACGTCTGACGGCCCATATCAATACGCCTATGCCCAAGACGACCCCAATGGCAATCCACACCTGTTTAGGGATCTGTGCCAAGAGGGCAATAACAAATAACAGGGCGTACAGAGCGATCGACCCGCCGCCGCTCCCTTTGCGCTTCCGTGGCATATGAGTGTTCCGTACATTTGGTAATGGCCAAATGACATTCTCACGGATTTTTTAAGGCCCGCCAAGTGGAACAGACGAAGGGAGAGCTTGGACGAAATAAACACTGGCAGCGCTGCGATAACTCAGTCGTTCAGCGCCAGAGCAACCAGATCGGGCAGTATTTTCTCAGCGGGGCCAATCAGCATGATCTCTTTCGGCCCATTCATGGATACATCTAGGGTATTGACGTGTATCACCACTGCACCAGACGCCAACGCCATTTCTGGTAAGTCAGCAGCGGGCCGGACCACGCCGGAAGTCCCGATAGAAAGCATGACATTACACTGTCGTGCTGTTCGACTGGCGGTTTTCCATGCGCCTGGCGGAAGATCCTCACCAAACCACACCACAGCTGGACGTAAGCGACCGTTGCACCGTCGGCAGCGGGGCGGTTCTATCAATGCGCCTTCCGCTGGAAAGCTCGGAAATTCAAGCGATCCCGCGACAGAGCGATGACAGCTGAAACACTTGGGAAGCGTCAGGCTGCCATGGAGATGAAGCACGTCCTGATTGCCCGCCCGCTCGTGCAGATCATCAACATTCTGAGTAACCACAGTGACACTCCGACCGCTGCCAGATAACCGGTGGATCGCCTGATGTGCCGCATTGGGCAGAGCTTGCATGACCTGCTGGCGACGCCATAGGTACCAGCCCCAAACCAGCGCCGGGTTTTCGCGAAATGCCTTCGCGGTTTCTAACCGTTGAGGGTCTTGGCGCTCCCACAACCCGGTTAGTCGGTCACGAAAAGTCGGAATGCCGCTGCCGGCAGAAACGCCAGCGCCGGTAAACACCATGATATGTTGCGCATCCCGCAATGCGTCTGCGGCTTTTGCTAGGGTGTCCATGAGTACTCATCTTCCTAACGTGGGGCAGGGAAGGCTGCCAGGAGAGCGGCCGCGGGTGGCATCGGATCAGTGAACAACCAATTCGGGGGCCTCGCGCCGAAAAAACATGTGTGGACGCTTCACCGTTCAACGACGGTGTGCGTTCCTACATCAAAAGTGCGCGTACAACTGCGGTTCGTCAGCAGACTTAGGTTGAGGGGCCGCGCTGGTGATTCGCGCTTTCAGGTTTCGCGCTGAGTACAACGCGTGTGACCGTTTCCGCAGGCGTAAATCGAGGTCACCTAATTTGTAGGTGGCCACCGCAGTCTCGTAAATCACTGCGCTTTGCGAGGACTCAAGCCCACGGTGAATCACAATCTTACGAAGCTCTTCCAGACTCCAGTGCGGACGTCCGGTGATGGAAGGAGGGCATAGCATTTGTACCTGCGCGATCTCGACGCCCGTTGCCTGGGACAGGAAGACGTTGAGTTCGTAGGCATCTTCAACCACAGCTGCTCGCTCGCTCTCACCGTTGAAAAGCGGCCGCAAGGTTACCCAAAAGCACATCCCTTCAATTTCACAATAGGAACCCGTACGGACAGTACGGGTGTGAGATTCGGACAAATAGATCAAAACGGGCTCCACTGAGCGCTGCATACCCCTAGGCGACCAGTCACCAGGGCTGGAAAACTCAAATTATCCCACAATGAACACTATAGATTGTAGCCCTATCGTGTTCGATAGCGCTTCATCATTCCTTTTATGAGGAATGATGATGGAAATCCGTGAATCCCTGGGTGAGGCACTGCGGCGCATGCGCATTTCGCACGATCTGACCCAGGAAGATTTCGCCGTAGTCAGTAGTCGAACCTACGTAAGCTCCCTCGAACGAGGACTCAAGTCGCCGACCATCCAAAAAATTGAAGAGCTGGCCGGCCGCATGGGTGTCCACCCACTCAGCCTCATCGTATCTGCGTATCTTATCCAAGACCCGGAGGTGAGCTTCGACGGGCTGATCAAACAGGTGAAAAAAGAGGCGCTCAAGCCTTGACCGTCGATTCAGCGCCCAAAATGAGCGCTATAGTGTTCATGTCGTCCTGGATCGACTACCATCGCTGCTCACTGAAACCCGCTTCGGGGAGCAGCGTAGCTATGCGTAGATCATTCCATGGCTAAGGTGGCCCCTTCTACATCCAAAATGCCTATGGCCACCGCCGCTGCTCCCCGTTTTTCAATTGGCCTGTACAGGACACCGTGTCGAGAATCGTGGAAGATTCCTGACTAGCACTGCCGAAGACTGCCGGCCGGAAGCCTGAATGGAGGAGGGCGTCGCTAAATAAAGCGGTTTTGTCTCTTGGGTATAGCGAGCGAGGCGCGGCGATGGGCCTAGCTACGAGCAGCGCTAACCATGCAAGGCCCCATCTATCTCGTACTGTGCGGCTTGAACCACCGCGTCGGGGTCGGACGATATGATGTCCTTCGGCAGCTTACCGCCCAAATACGAATTGGATGATTCGAACCATAACGCCATGCCCCAGCCATTCAGCCTGGTGGCCAGCACAGCGATGACGCGCTGTATTCCCCGGGCCGCAATGGCCAAGGCGCATGCATCGATGGCAAAACGTGGAAAGTACTCCACGCCCTCGTAGTTGATAGAGAAGATTGCACCGTCTAAATACCGGCCAGGAGCGCCGGCGCTGAGTTGCTCTGCTAACTCCGGCAGCAGCGCATTTAGCTCAGGCCAGGTCAGCCAATCTCCGCTGGCCATGACTCTGGATTGTGCCTTGGACTGGAAAATCGCCTCTCGACCGGCAACATTCCTCGCCTTTCGAATTTCGCTCATCTGCGAGACCCTCCTTAAGAATTAGGGGGTAGGGGATGCCAGCAGCCAGTTCTGAGCTGCCCGCTGAGAGATAGACCACCACTAATTCGGATCCACCGGCTGACTAATGGTCGACCAGTCAACGGCGGCCCGCGTCCTGGAAGTAGTCGTCCTGGGCGACCAAGCCCAAATCACCGCTCTCAGCCTTCGGCTCATCACTGAACAGCTGTTGAACACGTCGCTCTTGCTTCACGTACGCCAGGGTCTGGAAAAAGCAGTGCTCACAGAGGTGTACCTCGAATCGCTGGCCGTCGTGTTCGCTGCCATACCCCCAGTGGGCTTGTAGGGTTCCATACTGATAAATGCCCGCAGCCAGGCGCGTAGAATTCCCGCAGACGTCACACATGATATCGGTTATGCACTCAATCTCGACCAGCCCGGTAATTTTCACTGTGAATTCCTAGAAAATGGATTCGTGCCATGTTGGAGGGCAGGCTGGCGATCGGCGACCAAGTGATTCGAGTTCAACCGCGGTCACGCATGCCAATGCGCTTGACCGAATGTGCGCGCTCCTGATCATGCGAGTGATAATAGGTGTTCTGGGTCGTACTGAGGTTGCTGTGACGCAAGTCTTCCTGCAGGTCCTTAGGATTTCGCAGCGGCGCGTCAAAGGTGGCCGAGGTGTGACGTAGCCAGTGCGCAGACGCACAGCGCAGACTTTCCATCTCGTGGTTCGCGCGGCCTTCGCTGCGCATCTTCTCTACGGCTTTATCAAACACGGTTTGGAGGAGGGCGCGGATCTGTCGATCAGACAAACCGGCGCGGCCGTTGAGCGTCGTGATCAGAGGCGTAGTTTCTCCTGGATGAGGTAACTCGGGAAGTCCCAGGAATCGCCGATAACGTTTCAAATAGCGCTCTACGTAGATATCCCGCACGGCAATCTTCGCCGCCTTGTTGCCTTTACCCACCGCGAAGTACCACCAATTGCCTTCATCATCCAAGCGGAAGTCACCCATTGTGGGTTTCCAGTTTTTACGACCGGAGAGATCTGAAACCCGCAGGTACATGGCGAACAGCGTAGCAACAATAAATAATGTTCGCTCATGCCGCTCCGGTTCGGCGTTCGCCATTGCTTCAACGGTATCCAGCACAAAGTCCCACTGCAACGGCGTAAGTGCCCGCGAAGAAGTAACTCCCAGCGCTTCCGTGGAGAATCGATTGCCTTTTTTAAGGAGCCGAAAGGGGTTCGTCTGAGCAAAGCCATCTTCAACAAGAAACTCATAGAAGCGACTGCAGACCGTATACACCTGATTCAACGTGCCATTCGCAGCATGATACTCCGGGGTGCTGGGAGTTTCTGCAGCGATCACTTTGCGGGACTTGCTATTAAACGGATGCCATTTGGGGTTGGGGATGTAGGCCTCGCGGGCATCGAGCGCGTGCGGGTTACTGACGAACCGGCTGCGGGTCACCGGACCCATCCAGTCATCTGGCGGGTTTCGACAGAAGTTCAGATAGTCTTGGGCATCCTGGCGTTTGAGTTGATTCAGCGGTTTGCCTTGGACCAGCAGCGCCCACAGCAGTAAGCGCTCGGTATGACTGCGGTACGAGTTGAACGTCTGGGCGTTGTCGGAAAAGGCGCGCAGAAACGAACGTACCGCGGCGTAGCCGCGGTCAGCCTCCAGTGCGGCGTTACACTCGCCCAGAAAGGCGCCGACGCAGGCCAGCGGTGAGCCGTGCAAACTGAAGTCCTGCTCGATGAAGTTATCGTGGGTTTCGAACAAGGGTTGGGGTGCGCGCGCCATGAAGTACCAGCCAGAATTTTGAATACAATAGACTTCCAGTTATGACAGTAATCGGAAGTTTCAACCTTTTGCGAAGAAAAAGCGTCGAATGACTGATGGTAACGACAAGCCTAGCTAGGCGCAACATGAGAGTGCCGTGACTGGATCAATGACAGATGTCTTGCGCGCTCCTTCAGGTTCAGGCAAATGCGCTCATCAAGCGCTCTTAAATTTGGATACTTCCCTATACTCCCTAACTGATATAAAAGCTGCACAAACATCCTTAAAGCCATACTTGAACGCAGCAGCGGTGCTGGTGGAAAGTCGCCTCATTACTTCCAAGGCGTGGGAAAGTCGCCTTATTGATTCCAAAACCTGGGAAAGTCGCCTCAATCTGTTGCACGAGCGCGGGAGAGTCGCCTCAATCTTGCATTCTGAAGGGAGGATTTTTCGTCGATTCACGACGCTTACTCCGAAGAGTGGGAAAAACTCCTCATTAATTGCCAACGCTAAAAGGTTTAGGAATCGATGTCTGACTCAAAAAATTGGGCACTTTGGCTTCAGATGATGAGGCTGAGCAGCACAGATGTCGCTTTAATTCGCAGGGCATTGCCTTAATGGTCGATTTTATTCAATCAGATCAATGGGTTAAGCATGACTAATGATGAGTCGCCTCATTTAGCGATAGCCTCAAAACACATGGCCCGTTGCAAGACTAGTCGTCCAAACCGGTTACGTGGCTTATGAACATATCGGACATAGCATCCAGTTTAACATAATATGCATTATGCGCAGGTTCGTGCAGAGATACGCACCCATGAGTCAGCAGCATTCAAAGCTACGCGCGCCCCAATTTTCCACAAACCTTTGACCCCGATTAATAATCGCCCAAATTCCCTCTACTAAACTGCGGGCTCCGCACCCTCACGGGGAATCTGGCATGACCATTATCGTAACCGGCGCCGCGGGCTTTATCGGTAGCAACCTCGTTCAGGCGCTCAACCAGCGCAACGAAACCGAGATCATCGCCGTCGATGATCTGAGCGATGGCGACAAATTTTGTAACCTGGCGGACAGCGACATCGCTGATTACCTGGATAAGGACGACTTCCTTCAACGTTTCAGTCGCGGAGAATTCGGCAAGGTGCGTGCGGTGCTGCATCAAGGTGCATGCTCAAGCACTGTCGAAACCGACGGACGTTTCATGATGGACAACAATTATCGGTTCAGTCGGGACCTGCTGGAGTCTGCTCAACGGCAGCAGATTCCGCTCTTGTACGCGTCTTCAGCAGCGGTCTACGGTGCTGAACAGGATTTCCATGAACAGCGCGAATGCGAGCGCCCGTTGAATGTCTACGGCTACTCCAAATTCCTGTTCGATCAACAGGTGCGCCGCCAGCTGTCAGGTTCACGCAGCCAAATCGTAGGTTTACGCTATTTCAACGTTTACGGTCCCCGCGAGCAGCACAAAGGTGCGATGGCATCTGTGGCCCTTCACTGCTTCAACCAATACCAGGCCTATGGCAAGGTGAGCCTTTTCGGCAGCTATGGGGATTACCCAAGCGGTGACCACCTGCGTGATTTCGTCTCGGTGGATGATGTGGTCAGGGTCAATCTGTTCTTCCTCGATCGACCACAATTGAGCGGCATCTTCAATGTCGGCAGCGGTCGCGCCCAGGCCTTCAATGACGTTGCCCTTGCAGTGATCAACAGGCTACGAGAGCACCAGGGTTTACCCCAGCTGACCCTCGAAGCGGCCTTGCTTGAGGGCATACTGGAATACAGCGAGTTTCCCGATCATCTGCGCGGCAAGTACCAGTGCTACACCTGTGCTGACCTGGGGCGTTTGCGCAACGCCGGTTTCGAGGCGGCGACGTTGACCGTCGAGCAAGGTGTGGCCCGTTACTGTGATTGGCTACAGCGTATTCAAAGCCCTCCACCCAGGCATGCGGCGGCGGCCTGAGGAAGATGTAAGCGATGTGCGCGTGGGCTTATCGCGCCCTGCCGAAACGCCTAATTATTAGCTTGATCTATAACTATGCTAAATGAATATTTAGTTTAGTTATATTCAGGCCACCTCAGACCAACCCGCCAAACCGCTTGTAAAAGCTCTCGTTGACGTCCGGTAACGGCCCATCTGCAGTTTCCAGTGCGGCGTTCAACCATGTTTCGGCTTTGGCGCATACGAGTCGATACAAGTTACGGCACAGCTGCCGCGCCGCCCTGCCTTCCCAGTCTCCGGGCAGCAGCTCGTCCGGCAGTTGCGGATCGCGCAGCAGCAGCCTGCGGTACTCGTGGATCAGCAAGATGCGTGCAAGGAAGCAGTCCTGGGCGTCGAGCTCTTCCTGCTCTTTCAAGCCTTGCCACAACGGGCGGAACAGCTGGATGAACTCGCTGTACTGCTGCCCCAGCTCGTCGATCCGCCAGCTTTCTCGCACCTGTGCGCGCATGGCTTTGGAGGCCAGCACTTCCTGGGTATGGGTTTCGAACACGATGCTATCGTCGCCCGCTTCCAGTTCCCGCAAGGTCGCGGCCAGGTCGGCACGGTCTGCCCGTGGGCAACCGAGCACGTTCGGGGCCATGGCACCGAAGCCCTGCCATTCCAGCTCTTCACGCACCGCTTTGCGCTTGCCGGCCTCGAGTTGCGACAGCAAAACCAGGGTCCAGGCGCCGTCCCAGGCCGGTTGGCTTGGGCTGTACACGCGCTTGAAGGCTTTTTCAAAGCGTCGCCGCCCGGTACCGGTCAGGCTGTAATAGCTGCGTCGGCCAACCTTTTCTGCAGTCAGCCAGCCTTCTTTGGTCAGGCGGAAAATCGATGTGCGGATCAGCCGCTCGTTGATACCGATCGGCTCCAGCAGGTTGATCAAGCTGCCGAGCCAGACCGTGCCGCCATGGGGTTCGATAGCATCCCCGTACAGGGTGATGATCAGCGAACTGGCGCGGATCGGCGTCTGCTCCTGGAAGCGGGTGATCAGGTTGTTCAGCGGGGCGAGGTTGCTCATGAAGGAACTGTGCGCGGATAAAGCCCCGACTATACCTGTGCGACGGGCCGCCTGGCCATTATGTGCGGCAGGAAGGTTCATGCGCCCTCCTCACCTTTGGGCCGCAAGCCGCCGTCCCCCATTCGTGGGCGCTGAGCCTCGGCCTCGGTCAATGGCGGGCACTCCACCATGCTGGCCATGCAGCGTTGGCTGAGGTGTTGGTATTCAGCGGTGCCGCGCTGTTTCCAACTGAGCTCCTGGTCCGTCAGCGGACGCTTGGCCACGGCCGGGGTACCCATTACCAGGCTTTGTTCCGGGCAGTGGAAGCCAGCCTTGACGAACGCTGTGGCGCCGACGATGCAGCGTGGCGCGATGTGGGCACCGTCCATCACCACGGCATTCATGCCGATCAGCGCATCTTCGCCCACGCGACAACCGTGCAGTACCGCACCGTGCCCAACATGGCCGTTTCGCTCTATCACCGTGTCGCCTCCAGGGAAGCCATGCATCACGCAGGTGTCCTGCAGGTTGGCGCCCTCTTCCAGGACGATCCGCCCGAAGTCCCCACGCAGTGACGCCAATGGGCCCACATAACAACCGGGGCCAACGATGACGTCACCAATCAGCACGGCGCTAGGGTGAACATAGGCGGTCGGGTGGATGACTGGAGTCAGGCCGTCGAGGCGATAGCAAGGCATTATAAATTCCTCAATATTTTGTCGTTGTGACAAATTCTGTATCGCAACATAGCCCTGCGTCAAACCCCGAAAATGCTCTGTAAATCCTGAATTACTTAGCGGGTCAAGGAATCACACCCAGGGAAACAGATACCAATACTGTACATCACTATTGATTTCCCGTATCACAAAGTGCTTATACTGATCCCACCTGGGCACGGTCACCCGTTGCCTCTGCAGACAATTCCAAGAAATGCCGGCCATGTGATGTGCCGTGCGTGCAGCCTGAGGAACCCAGCATGCCTCGTTATCTAGAAGTGCAGGCGCCGGAGCACGGCGTTCGGCTCGTTACACTGCAACGGCCAGAGGCACTCAACGCCCTGTGCACTGACCTGCTGGCAGAGCTTGCCACTGCACTGGAAGACGCCGAACGCGATGAACACACCCGCGCAGTGGTCGTCACAGGTAACCGTAAAGCGTTTGCCGCCGGGGCTGATATTCGAGAAATGGCCGCGTGCGACCTGGTCGGTATCCTCAACGACCCACGCGTCGCCCATTGGCAGCGCATCGCCGCATTCTCCAAGCCCCTGATTGCTGCCGTGAACGGCTACGCCCTGGGCGGAGGGTGCGAACTGGTGATGTGCGCCGACATCGTCATCGCGGGTGAGGATGCCCGTTTTGGCCAGCCAGAGATCAATCTTGGCATCATCCCCGGCGCCGGCGGCACTCAGCGCCTGCTGCGTGCGGTAGGCAAGCCCTTGGCCATGCAGATGGTGCTGACCGGCGAAGCCATCGGCGCCCGGCATGCCCTACAGGCCGGCCTGGTCAGCGAGATCACCCAACCCGAACTGACGGTCGAGCGTGCTACCCAGGTCGCCCGCAGCATCGCTGCCAAGGCGCCACTGGCCGTGCGCCTGGCTAAAGAAGCGCTGCTCAAGGCCGGCGATACCGACCTGGCCAGCGGCCTGCGCTTTGAACGTCACGCCTTCACCCTGCTGGCCGGCACCGCCGACCGTGATGAAGGCATCCGTGCCTTCCAGGAAAAACGCCCGGCCCAGTTCAAAGGCCGCTGACCTGCCCTTCCCTTCGACTGACGGAGCGAGTCTGTCATGACTTTCGAGCACATCCTGTTTTCCATCGAGGACGGCGTTGCCCTCCTCTCGCTGAACCGGCCCGAGCAGCTGAACAGCTTCAATGCATCAATGCATTTGGAGGTGCGCGAGGCACTCAAGCAAGTGCGCCAGGGCAGCGGTGCCCGCGTGCTATTGCTAACCGGTGAGGGCCGCGGTTTCTGCGCAGGCCAGGATCTTTCCGACCGTAACGTGGCCCCTGGTGCGGTCATGCCTGACCTGGGCGAGTCCATTGATAAATTCTACAACCCGCTGGTGCGCACCTTGCGCGACCTGCCAATGCCAGTGATCTGCGCTGTCAATGGTGTAGCCGCAGGTGCCGGCGCGAATATCCCGCTGGCCTGCGACCTGGTACTGGCCGCTCGTTCGGCGTCGTTCATCCAGGCGTTCTGCAAGATCGGCCTGGTCCCAGATTCTGGCGGCACCTGGCAGCTACCGCGCCTGGTGGGCATGGCACGGGCCAAGGCTCTGGCATTGCTCGGCGAGCGGCTGAGCGCAGAACAGGCCGAGCGCTGGGGGCTGATCCACCGCGTGATGGACGATGCCGAGTTGCGCGATGAAGCCCTTGCCCTCGCCCGTCACCTAGCGCGCCAGCCCACCTACGGGCTAGCCCTGATCAAGCGCAGCCTCAACGCGAGCTTCGACAACAGCTTCGACCAGCAGCTGGAACTGGAGCGTGACCTGCAGCGTTTGGCCGGGCGCAGTGAGGATTATCGCGAAGGGGTGAGCGCGTTCATGGGCAAGCGCACCCCCGAATTCAAGGGGCACTGACATGGGCGCACTGGATAACAACGCGCTGGTGGCAGTGATCGGCGCGGGTGCGATGGGCGCCGGTATCGCCCAGGTGGCGGCCCAGGCCGGGCACCCGGTCAAGCTCTACGACAACCGCCCCGGTGCAGCGGCACAGGCCGTGGCGGGCATCGACCGTCAGCTCGGGCGTCTGGTGGAAAAAGGCAGGCTGCAGCCCAAGGCTCGCGAGGCTATCACTGCACGCTTGCAGCCAGTGGAGGCGATCGAGGCCCTCACCGATGCCTGCTTGGTCATCGAGGCCATCGTCGAGAACCTGCAGGTCAAGCAGGCCCTGCTGGTGCAGCTTGAAACGCTCTGCGCCCCACACTGCATTCTGGCCAGCAATACCTCGTCGCTGTCGATCACGAGCCTGGCCGCGGGCCTGCAACGGCCGCAGCAGGTGGTGGGCATGCATTTCTTCAACCCCGCCCCGCTGATGGCCCTGGTGGAAATCGTCCGCGGGCTGGCCACCGCGCCAGCCGTTGCCGCGCAGCTTTATGAAACCGCCAAGGCCTGGGGCAAGCAGCCCGTGCAGACCCGTTCCACACCAGGCTTCATTGTCAACCGCGTGGCCCGGCCGTTCTATGCCGAAAGCCTGCGCCTGCAGCAGGAAGGCGCGGCCGACTGCGCCACGCTCGATGCACTGCTGCGCGATGCCGGCGGGTTTCGCATGGGCGCCTTCGAGCTCACCGACCTCATCGGCCATGACGTCAACTACGCGGTCACCTGCTCGGTGTTCGACGCCTTCTATGGTGACTTCCGCTTCCAGCCGTCACTGGTGCAAAAAGAACTGGTCGATGCCGGGCGCCTGGGCCGCAAGAGTGGCCAGGGCTTCTATAGCTACGCCGAAGGCGCGCAGCGCCCGCACGCAGATGAGCTGCAAAGCCAGGCCACAGTGGAGCGCTGCGTGGTCGAGGGCAACCTGGGCGTGCTGCAGCCGCTGGCCGAGCGCTTGCGCGACAACGGGGTAGCCGTCAGCGAGCGTGCCGGCCTGGGCCTGATCCAGGTCGGCGACGCGACCCTGGCTCTGTCCGATGGCCGCCTGGCTAGCCAGCGCGCCCGAGAGGACGGCCTGCGCAACCTGGTATTGGTCGACCTTGCCCTGGATTACCGCAGTGCTTCACGCATTGCCGTCAGTTGGTCTGCCGATACCACGAGCCTGGCTCGCGACCAGGCGGTGGCGTTGCTGCAGCGCGCCGGCCTCCGGGTGTCGGCCATCGCCGACCTGCCTGGCCTGGTTGTGTTGCGGACCGTGGCCATGCTCGCCAACGAAGCCGCTGACGCACTGTTGCAGGGTGTCGGCAGCGCTGCCGACATCGACCTGGCCATGTGTTCCGGGGTCAATTACCCACTCGGCCCGCTCGCCTGGGCCGAACAGCTTGGGCTTGGCTACACGCTACGCGTGCTGGAAAACCTCCAGCGCAGCTACGGCGAGAGCCGCTATCGCCCTTCCCTGCTGCTGCGCCGTTGCGATGCCCAAGGAGCCCGCCTGCATGAATGACCCCCAACCTAACCCTGACGCGCTGGCCCAGGCCTGCGTCGATGCGCTGTTTTCCCGCGACCAGGCCAGCCAGGCCCTGGGCATCGAGCTGCTCGACGCCGGCGCTGGCCGGGCGCGCCTGCGCATGGCGGTGCGAGCCGACATGCTCCAAGGCCACGGTACCTGCCACGGTGGTTTTCTTTTCGCCCTGGCCGACTCTGCCTTCGCCTTTGCCTGCAACAGCTACGACCAGGCGACTGTCGCCCTGGGTTGCAGCATTGACTACGTAGCGCCTGCACTGCGCGGGGACGTGCTGACCGCACGTGCGTCCGAACTCAGCCGCAAAGGCCGTACCGGGCTCTACGACGTACGCATTGAAAACCAGCGCGGCGAGCTGATCGCCCTGTTCCACGGCAAATCCTACAAAGTGCGCGGGACGGTGCTCGCGCAGGAGACCCCAGATGACTGAACACACCCCCTTCGACGCGCTGATCATCGACGCCGTGCGAACGCCCATCGGCCGTTACGGCGGGGCCTTGAGCAGCGTGCGTGCCGACGACCTGGCGGCGGTGCCGATCAAGGCCTTGATCGAGCGCCACCCCCAACTGGACTGGCAAGCCATCGATGACGTGATCCTCGGCTGCGCCAACCAGGCCGGTGAAGACAACCGCAACGTAGCACGCATGGCCGTTTTGCTGGCCGGCCTGCCGGTCAACGTGCCGGGCACTACCCTCAATCGCTTGTGCGGTTCCGGGATGGACGCCATCGGCAATGCCGCCCGTGCGCTGCGCTGCGGCGAGGCCGGCCTGATGCTGGCAGGCGGCGTAGAGTCGATGTCGCGCGCGCCCTTTGTCATGGGCAAGTCCGAGCAGGCTTTTGGCCGCAGCGCTGAGCTGTTCGACACCACCATCGGCTGGCGTTTCGTCAATACGTTGATGCACACCGAGTACGGCACCGATTCCATGCCCGAGACCGCAGAACACGTTGCTGAGCAATTTGCCATCTCCCGCGCTGACCAGGATGCCTTCGCCCTGCGCAGCCAGCACAAGGCTGCTGCTGCCCAGGCGCGCGGGCGGCTGGCCCGTGAAATCGTGCCGGTGACGATTGCCCAGCGTAAAGGCCCGGCCCTTCGTGTCGAGCACGATGAACACCCGCGTGCCGATACCACGCTTGAACAATTGGCCAGGCTTGGCACGCCGTTTCGCCAGGGCGGTAGCGTTACGGCAGGCAACGCCTCTGGGGTCAACGACGGTGCCTGCGCCCTGTTGCTGGCCAGCAGCCAGGCAGCACGCCGCCATGGCCTCAAGGCGCGGGGGCGGATCGTCGGCATGGCGGTGGCCGGTGTCGATCCACGCATCATGGGCATTGGCCCGGTGCCGGCGACGCACAAGGTGCTGGAACTGACCGGCCTGGCGCTGGCAGACATGGATGTCATCGAGCTCAACGAGGCGTTCGCGGCTCAAGGCCTGGCCGTGCTGCGTGAACTGGGCCTGGCCGACGACGACCCGCGGGTCAACCCCAACGGTGGCGCCATTGCCCTGGGCCACCCGCTGGGCATGAGCGGTGCGCGGCTGGTGACCACCGCGCTGCATGAGCTGGAAGAAACGGCCGGACGCTATGCCCTGTGCACCATGTGCATCGGCGTTGGCCAAGGTATCGCCATGGTCATTGAACGCCTCTGACCAACGGCTTGTTACTGAACGCGACGCCGCCCGTTATGCTGCGTCCATGACACTCACGACGCGCGCTTTGCACAAGCGCGTGCCGGTCTACAAGAACAATTCGAGTGAAGCCATGAACATGTACCATGATGCCGATCGTGCCCTGCTGGACCCGATGGAAACCGCCAGTATCGACGCCCTGCGCCAGCACCAACTGGAGCGTTTGCGCTGGAGCCTGAAACACGCCTACGACCACGTGCCGCTATACCGCAAGCGTTTCGACGAATGCGGCGCTCACCCGGACGACCTGAAGTCCCTCGACGACCTGGCGAGGTTCCCCTTCACTGGCAAGAACGACCTGCGCGACAACTACCCCTACGGCATGTTTGCCGTGCCCCAGCAAGAGGTTGTGCGCCTGCACGCCTCCAGCGGCACCACCGGCAAGCCGACGGTGGTCGGTTATACCCAGAACGACATCGATACCTGGGCCAATGTGGTTGCCCGCTCGATCAGGGCCGCGGGTGGGCGCAAGGGCGACAAGGTGCATGTGTCCTACGGTTATGGCCTGTTCACCGGCGGTCTGGGTGCCCACTACGGTG
The DNA here is from genome assembly GCF_001320525.1 of Pseudomonas sp. NBRC 111131. Lineage (NCBI taxonomy): Bacteria > Pseudomonadati > Pseudomonadota > Gammaproteobacteria > Pseudomonadales > Pseudomonadaceae > Pseudomonas > Pseudomonas sp. NBRC 111131. The sequence goes on from NZ_BCBH01000023.1 coordinate 21,266, forward strand.
CCGAGCGCCTGGGGTGCACGGTCATTCCCATGTCCGGCGGGCAGACCGAGAAACAGGTGCAGCTGATACGCGACTTTCAGCCGGACATCATCATGGTCACCCCGTCCTATATGCTCAACCTGGCCGACGAGATTGAGCGCCAGGGTATAGACCCACAGGACCTCAAGCTGCGCCTGGGCATCTTTGGTGCCGAGCCATGGACCGACGAGTTGCGCCGCTCCATCGAACAGCGCCTGGGCATCGATGCCCTGGATATCTACGGCCTGTCTGAAATCATGGGCCCAGGCGTGGCCATGGAATGCCTCGAGAGCAAGGATGGCCCGACCATCTGGGAGGACCACTTCTACCCCGAAATCATCGACCCGCTGACCGGCGCGGTATTGCCCGATGGGCAATTGGGCGAACTGGTGTTCACTTCGCTGAGCAAGGAGGCGCTGCCGATGGTGCGATACCGCACCCGCGACCTCACACGCCTGCTGCCGGGCACCGCGCGCCCCATGCGGCGCAGAGGCAAGATCACCGGGCGCAGCGACGACATGCTGATCATCCGTGGGGTCAACGTGTTCCCGACTCAAATCGAGGAACAAGTGCTAAAAATAAAACAGCTTTCTGAGCTATACGAGATTCATCTGTATCGCAATGGCAACTTGGACAGTGTCGAGGTGCACGTGGAATTGCGGGGTGAGTGCCAAGGGCTGGACGACAGCCAGCGCAAGCTGCTCACTGGCGAATTGACCAAACAGATCAAAACCTACATCGGCATCAGCACCCAGGTGCGACTGCAGCCCTGCGGCACGCTCAAGCGCTCCGAAGGCAAGGCGTGCCACGTCTATGACAAACGGTTGGCCAGCTGACGTTTCAGCTGTTTTTAAGGCCCTGGCTTAGCCAGGGCTTTTTTTTGCCTGGTGCCCGTGCTCCGTCAACACAGCATGTGATACACAAATCTTATTTGATACATAGGAAACTGTTTGACCTTATGTTTTGTATCGCTTACAAATGACTCATGCCTTAGCAGGAGTCGGAACATGTACGCACAGCTAGTGGAAACCGGAGTCAAGCGCGTCAAATCGCTGGACGAGATGTCGCCCGAGGAGCGCAACTTCCAGGAAAAGATCGACGCCGAAATCAAGATCGAAGCCAAGAACTGGATGCCCGAGGCCTATCGCCAGACCCTGATCCGGCAGATCTCCCAGCACGCCCACTCGGAAATCGTCGGCATGCTGCCCGAAGGCAACTGGGTCACCCGCGCCCCCAGCCTCAAGCGCAAGCTGCAGCTGATGGCCAAGATCCAGGACGAAGCCGGCCACGGCCTGTACCTGTACAGCGCCATGGAAACCCTCGGCGCCGACCGCGACGAGGAAATCGCCAAGCTGCACAGTGGCAAGGCAAAGTATTCGAGCATCTTCAACTATCCGACCCTGAGCTGGGCCGACATGGGGGCGGTGGGCTGGCTGGTCGATGGTGCGGCCATCGTCAACCAGGTGGTGCTCCAGCGCACCTCCTATGGTCCCTACTCCCGGGCAATGATCCGTATCTGCAAGGAAGAAAGCTTCCACCAGCGCCAGGGGTACGAACTGCTTCTGACCATGATGCGCGACGGTACCCAGGCGCAGAAGGACATGGTCCAGGACGCCATCAATCGCCTCTGGTGGCCGGCCCTGATGATGTTCGGCCCAAGCGACGAACACTCCCCTAACAGCGCCCAGTCGATGGCCTGGAAGATCAAGCGCCAAACCAACGACGAGCTGCGCCAACGCTTCATCGACCAGACCGTGCCGCAGCTGGAGCTGCTTGGCTGCACTGCGCCGGACCCGCACCTGAAATGGAACGAAGCCCGCGGCCACTACGATTTCGGCGCGATCCAGTGGGAGGAGTTCTACGAAGTCATCAAGGGCAACGGCCCCTGCAACCAGGAGCGCGTCGCCACCCGGCGCAAGGCCATCGAGGATGGCGCGTGGGTCCGCGAAGCGGCCGTGGCGTATGCGCGCAAGCAACAGAACAAGAACGCCGCCTGAGCGGCGATTGATGCGGAGATCGAAAATGTCTGTCTGGACCCTTTACGAAGTGTTCGTGCGCAGCAAGCACGGCCTGAACCACAAGCATGTCGGCAGCGTGCATGCCGCCGATGCGGCAATGGCGATCGAGAACGCCCGCGAGCTATACACCCGCCGCAGCGAAGGGGTCAGCCTTTGGGTAGTGCCTTCGGCGCTGATCACCGCCTCCTCGCCTGACGAGAAAGACCCGCTGTTCGCTCCATCGGACGACAAGGTCTACCGCCACGCCAGCTTCTATGAACTCCCCGACGAAGTCGGGCACATGTGAGGTTGGCCATGCACACCCAAGCACTCATCCCTTACCTGCTGTTGCTCGGTGACAGCGCCCTGATCCAGGGCCAGCGCCTGTGTGAATGGTGCGGCCACGCGCCGGCACTGGAAGAAGAACTGGCCCTGATGAACGTCGGCCTCGACCTGGTGGGCCAGGCGCGCAATTGGCTGGAATACGCCGCCGAGTTGCTCGCCGACGGCCGGGACGCCGATGCCCTGGCCTTTGGCCGCGACGAGCGAGCGTTTCGTAACCTGCTGCTGGTCGAGCAACCCAACGGTGACTTTGCCGTGACCATGGCCAAACAGTGCTTCTATGACGCCTGGCACCATGCCGTGCTGCAGCGCCTGGTCGACTCCAGCGACGCGCGTATCGCCGGTATTGCCGGCAAGGCCCTCAAGGAAGTGACCTATCACCTGCGCCGCTCCAGCGAATGGGTACAACGCCTGGGTGGCGGTACCGAAGAGAGCCGTCGGCGCATGCTTGAGGCGATACCTGCGTTGTGGCGCTTCACCGTCGAACTCACAACCGGCAGCGAAAGCGAAGCCCGGCTGGCCGAAGCTGGCATTGCTGCCGACCCTGCGCAGGTGGGAGCGGCCTGGCTCCACCAAGTAGCCCGCATTTTCCAGTCGGTCGAGCTGCCCCTGCCAAACGCTGCCAGCCATTTCTACCTCAGTGGCCGCCAAGGGCTGCACACCGAACACTTGGGCCTGCTGCTGGCCGAGATGCAGTTCTTGCCAAGGGCCTACCCCGATGCAACCTGGTGAGCTGATTGCCGGGGACCGCGGTGCCCGGGCCCCTAGCAGCGACGACTTGAGCCGGGCCTGGGCGGTGCTTGCCCAGGTCATGGACCCGGAAGTGCCAGTGGTCAGCGTGGTCGACCTGGGGATCGTTCGTGATCTCAGCTGGCGCGCCGGCCACCTCCACTTGGTAGTCACGCCCACTTACTCCGGTTGCCCGGCTACCGAAGTGATCGAGGGCGATATCCGCCAGGCGCTGGAGCAGGCCGGGTTTCCCGAGCCGGCCCTGGAGCGTCGCTTGACCCCGGCCTGGAGCACCGACTGGATCAGCGACCTGGGCCGTGAACGCCTGCGCGCCTATGGCATCGCCCCGCCCGAAGGCAGCGCCAGCAAACGCAGCCTGCTCGGCGAAGCCCCGCAGGTGTGCTGCCCGCAATGCGGCAGCGGCCATACCGAGGTGCTCAGCCAGTTTGGCTCCACGGCGTGCAAGGCGCTTTATCGCTGCCGCGAGTGCCTGGAGCCGTTCGATTATTTCAAATGCATTTGAGCCGTGGAGACCACCATGAGCCAGTTTCACAGCCTGACCATCAAGCAACTGCGCAATGAAACCCGCGATGCGGTATCGATCGCCTTCGACGTGCCGCCACACCTGCAGGACGCCTTCCGCTTCACCCAGGGCCAGTATCTGGTGATGCGCACCCAACTGGACAATGAAGAAGTGCGCCGCTCCTACTCCATTTGCAGCGCAGTACAGGACGGCGAGTTGCGCGTGGCCGTCAAGCGCGTACCTGGTGGGCGTTTTTCGGCATATGCCAACGAAGTGCTCAAGGTGGGCCAGCAGCTCGAGGTGATGCCACCGTCGGGCAGCTTCTTCGTGCCCTTGTCCCCGACACGCCAGGGCAATTACCTGGGCGTGGCTGCCGGCAGCGGCATCACGCCGATCCTGTCGATCATTGCCACCACCCTGGCCAGCGAGCCGCACAGCCGCTTCACCCTGCTGTACGGCAACCGCTCAAGCTCCAGCGCGTTGTTCCGCGACAAGCTCGAAGACCTGAAGAACCGCTACCTCGACCGCCTGAACCTGATTTTCGTCTTCAGCCGCGAGCAGCAGGACGTCGACCTTTACAACGGCCGTATCGACGCCGACAAGTGCGGCCAATTGTTCTCCCGCTGGATGGACGTTGCCAGCCTGGATGCCGCGTTCATCTGTGGCCCACAAGCCATGACCGAAACCGTGCGCGACAGCCTTCAGGTCAATGGTCTGGCCAAGGACCGCATTCACTTCGAGCTGTTCGCCGCCGCCGGCAGCCACGCCCGCCGCGAAGCCCGCGAGGCCGCGCGTCAGGTAGATGCCGCGTTGAGCCGTGTCACCGTGATCAGTGACGGTCGCGCGCTGAGTTTCGACTTGCCGCGCAACAGCCAGAACCTGCTCGACGCCGGCAACGCCATCGGCGCCGAACTGCCCTACTCGTGCAAGGCCGGGGTGTGCTCGACCTGCAAGTGCCGGGTGATCGAGGGTGAGGTGGAAATGGACAGCAACCACGCCCTGGAAGACTACGAAGTGGCGGCCGGCTATGTGCTGTCGTGCCAGAGCTACCCGGTCAGCGACAAGGTGGTTCTGGACTTCGACCAGCTCTGAAACCGGGTTGCCCTGTTCGCCCGTAACCCCGCGAAAAGGGCCTCAGCGACACCGCAATAACCGCGTGACCTCACCAAAAACAATTACAACACCCAGAGATCGCTTGCCATGACCCCCGAACAGATCGAGAGCATCAGTAACCACCCCGATTTCCAGCACCTGGTGCGGCGCAAGCGCCGCCTCAACGGCAGCCTTACCCTGGCCATGCTGGTCATCTACTACGGTTTCGTCCTTCTGGTGGCCTTTTCCCCCACTACCTTGGGCCAGTCGCTGAGCGGTGGGGTGACCACCGTCGGCATGCTGGTCGGTGTGCTGATGGTCCTGCTGTCCTTTGCCCTCACCGGCATCTACGTGCACCGCGCCAACAATGTGCTCGACCCGCTCAATGACAAGGTCAAGCAGGAGTGCGCGCAATGAACTGGACCGCCATCTCGATGTTCATGGTGTTCGTCTGCTTCACCCTGCTGGTCACCCGCTGGGCCGCCCTGCGTACCCGCTCGACCAGTGACTTCTACACCGCCGGTGGCGGCCTGACCGGGATGCAGAACGGCCTGGCCATCGCGGGCGACATGATCAGCGCGGCGTCGTTCCTGGGCATCTCGGCCATGATGTTCATGAACGGCTACGACGGCCTGCTGTATGCGCTGGGCGTGCTGGCCGGTTGGCCAATCATCCTGTTCCTGATTGCCGAGCGCCTGCGAAACCTGGGCAAATACACCTTCGCCGACGTGGTCTCGTACCGCCTGGCGCAAACCCCGGTACGCTTGAGCTCGGCCTTCGGCACCCTGGCTGTGGCGCTGATGTACCTGGTGGCGCAGATGGTCGGCGCCGGCAAGCTGATCGAACTGCTGTTCGGCATCAGCTACCTGTACGCCGTCGTGCTGGTGGGCGTGTTGATGGTGGCCTATGTCACCTTCGGCGGCATGCTCGCCACCACCTGGGTACAGATCATCAAGGCTGTGATGCTGTTGTCGGGCACCAGCTTCATGGCGTTCATGGTCCTCAAGCATTTTGGCTTCAGCACCGAGGCGATGTTCGCCAATGCCGTCGCCGTGCACGCCAAGGGCCAGGCAATCATGGCGCCAGGAGGCTTGCTGTCCAACCCCGTGGATGCCATTTCGCTGGGCCTGGGCATGATGTTCGGCACCGCCGGGCTGCCGCACATCCTGATGCGGTTCTTCACCGTCAGCGATGCCAAGGAAGCACGCAAGAGTGTGTTCTACGCCACAGGCTTCATCGGCTACTTCTACCTGTTGCTGATCGTCATCGGGTTCGGGGCCATTGTGATGGTCGGGACCGAGCCTGCCTACCGCGATGCCAGTGGCGCGATCATCGGTGGCGGCAACATGGTCGCCGTGCACCTGGCGCAGGCCGTGGGTGGCAACCTGTTCCTGGGCTTCATCTCTGCGGTAGCGTTTGCCACCATCCTCGCTGTGGTGGCCGGGCTTGCGCTGTCTGGCGCCTCGGCCGTGTCCCATGATCTTTACGCCTGCGTGGTGCGCAAGGGGCAGGCCACCGAACAGCAAGAGATGCGCGTATCGCGTATCGCCACCCTGGTGATCGGCCTGCTGGCGGTGGTGCTGGGCCTGGTGTTCGAATCACAGAACATCGCCTTCCTCTCAGGCCTGGTGCTGGCCGTGGCGGCTTCGGTCAACTTCCCTGTCCTGCTGCTTTCGATGTTCTGGAAGGGTCTGACCACCCGCGGTGCGGTATGCGGGAGCATGGCCGGGCTGGTGTCGGCGATCGTGCTGGTGGTCCTGGGGCCGGCGGTGTGGGTCAACGTGCTGCACCACGAACAGGCGCTGTTCCCCTACAGCAACCCCGCGCTGTTTTCCATGAGCCTGGCGTTCCTGGGCGCCTGGGTGTTCTCGGTGACCGATACCTGCGCGCGTGCCAGCGAAGAACGCGGGCGCTACCTGGCGCAGTTCATCCGCTCCATGACCGGGATTGGCGCCGCCGGCGCCAGCAAGCACTGATTCTTGACTATGTCGGGTATAACAACAATGAACCGCATGCACCTCAAATCAGCTGCGTGGTTGGCGACCCTCGCCCTGCCCGCGCCGGCCCTGGCCGACTTCATCGCCGACAGCCATGCACGGCTGGACCTGCGCAACCATTACATCAACCGCGACTTTCGCCAGAGCAACGCCCCCCAGGCCAAGGCCGAGGAATGGGCCCAGGGCTTCACCGCCCGCGTGGCGTCCGGGTTCACCGAAGGGCCGGTAGGCTTCGGCGTGGACGCCATGGGCCAGTTAGGCATCAAACTCGACGCCAGCCGCGACCGGCGCAACACCGGCCTGTTGCCGTTTGGCCCCAACAGCCTCGAGCCGGTCGACGACTACAGTGAGCTGGGCCTGACCGGCAAACTGCGGGTGGCGAAAAGCACCTTGCGCCTGGGCACCCTGCAGCCGATCCTGCCAGTGGTGGTGTACAACGACACCCGGCTGCTGGCCTCGACCTTCCAGGGCGGCCAATTGACCAGCCAGGACATCGACGGCCTCACCTTCAATGCCGGGCGCCTGAGCAAAGCCAACCTGCGCGATTCATCCGGCCGCGACGCCATGGGCTACGGTGCCGCCACCAGCGACCACCTTGATTTTGCCGGCGGCAGCTACGCGATCACCCCGCAGACCAGCGTCAGCTACTACTACGCCAAGCTCCAGGACATCTACCGCCAGCAGTTCGTCGGCCTGGTCGACACACGCCCGCTGGGTGAAGGCCTGAGCCTGCGCAGCGACCTGCGCTACTTCGACAGCCGCAACGACGGTGCCGAGCGCGCCGGCACTATCGACAACCGCAACTTCAACGCCCTGTTCACCCTCGGCGTGAAGGCCCATAAATTCACCGCCACCTGGCAGCAGATGTCCGGCGCCAGCGCCTTTCCATTCGTCAACGGCGGCGACCCGTTCACCGTCAACCTGGTGACCTACAACACCTCCACCCGCGCGGGGCTCGATTCGTGGCAACTGCGCTACGACTACGACTTCGTTGCCCTGGGCATCCCAGGCCTGAGCTTCATGACCCGCTACACCGATGGCCGCCATGCCGAAACCGCCATCGTCAGCAATGGCCGTGAGCGCGAGCGTGATACCGACCTCACCTACGTCATCCAGAGCGGCCCGTTCAAGGACGTGAGCCTGCGCTGGCGCAACGTCACCTTCCGCTCCGGCAACGGGCTGACCAACGCCGTGGACGAAAACCGCCTGATCATCGGTTACACCCTGGCGCTGTGGTAACAGCGCCCTTTACAGGAGAACAGCATGTCTGACGCCCCCACCCTGCAGAGCTTCATCGCCGGCCGCTGGATCGGCCAGCACGGCGCCCAGGCCCTGCGCAGTGCCCTCGACGGCCATGTATTGGCCTACAGCCATGAAGAGCGCCCGGACTTTGCCGAAGCCGTGGACTTCGCCCGGGTACGCGGCCTTGCGCAGCTGATGGCCATGGACTTCCAGCAGCGAGCCGCCCGCCTGAAGGCCCTGGCGCTGTATCTGGCTGAACGCAAGGAGCAGCTCTACGCCCTGTCCCACCACAGTGGCGCTACCCGCGCCGACAGCTGGATCGACATCGAAGGCGGCAACGCCACGCTGTTTGCCTATGCCGGTATCGGTAGCCGCGAACTGCCCTCGGGCAACCTGGTGCACGAAGGCCCGGCGATCCCGCTGGGCAAGCAAGGCCATTTTGCCGGTAGTCATATCCTGGTGCCGCGCGCGGGTGTCGCCGTGCACATCAATGCCTTCAACTTCCCGATCTGGGGCATGCTGGAGAAGTTCGCCCCGACCTTCCTGGCCGGCATGCCCTGCATCGTCAAGCCTGCCACGTCAACCAGCTACCTGACCGAAGCCGTGGTGCGCCTGATGCACGCCTCAGGGCTGCTGCCCGAGGGCAGCCTGCAACTGGTGGTCGGCAGCACGGGGGACCTGCTGGACCGCTTGCAGGGCCAGGATGTGGTGACCTTCACCGGGTCTGCGGACACGGCTGCGAAGCTGCGCGTTACCCCTAACCTGATCCGCCATTCGGTGCCGTTCACCGCCGAGGCCGATTCGCTCAACTGCGCCATCCTCGGCCCTGACGTGGCCCCGGACAGCGAAGCGTTCGACCTGTACATCAAGGAAGTGGTGCGTGAAATGACCACCAAGGCCGGTCAGAAATGCACCGCCATCCGTCGCGCCATCGTCCCCGCCAAGCACCTGGACGCCGTGGCCACACGCCTGCGTGAGCGCCTGAGCAACGTGGTGGTCGGGGACCCGGCGGTGGAAGGTGTGCGCATGGGTGCCCTGGCCTCCCACGACCAGCAGCGTGACGTGGGCGAGCGGGTCCGTGCCCTGCTGGAGAGTTGCGACCAGCTGTTCGGTGCCAGCGACGGCTTTGCCCCGCGTGGCGAAGGCGTTGCCGAAGGTGCATTTTTCGCCCCGACCCTGCTTCAGGCCCGTGACCCGCATGCCGAGGGTGGTGCCCACGATATCGAGGCCTTCGGCCCAGTCAGCACGTTGATGGCCTACCATGACCTTGACGAAGCCCTGGCCCTGGCCGCGCGTGGCAAGGGCAGCCTGGTGGCGACGTTGGTCACCGCCGACCGTGCCGTGGCAGCCAAGGCGATTCCAGTTGCGGCCGCCTGGCATGGTCGCCTGTTGGTGCTGGACAGCGAAGCGGCCAAGGAGTCCACCGGCCACGGCTCGCCGCTGCCGCAGCTCAAACACGGCGGCCCTGGCCGCGCTGGGGGTGGCGAGGAGCTCGGTGGCCTGCGCGCGGTCAAGCATTACCTGCAGCGCGCCGCCGTGCAGGGTTCGCCAAGCATGCTCACCGCCGTGACCGGCGAATATGTCCGCGGCGCCGAGGTGATCGAGACCCCGGTGCACCCGTTCCGCCGTTACTTCGACGAACTGCGCATCGGTGAATCGCTGCTGACCCACCGCCGCACGGTGACCGAAGCCGACCTGGTCAACTTCGGCTGCCTGTCGGGTGACCATTTCTACATGCACTTCGACGAGATCGCGGCCAAGGCATCGCAGTTCGGCAAACGCATCGCCCACGGCTACTTCGTGCTCTCGGCGGCGGCCGGGCTGTTCGTCTCCCCAGGTGCCGGGCCGGTGCTGGCCAACTACGGGCTGGATACCTTGCGCTTCATCAACCCGGTGGGCATTGGCGACACCATCCAGGCGCGGCTGACGTGCAAGCGCAAGATTGACCAGGGCAAGGCCAGCCCGCTCGGTCAGCCGCAGGGCGTGGTAGCGTGGGATGTCGAGGTGACCAACCAGCTGGGTGAATTGGTCGCCAGTTATGACATTCTGACCCTGGTGCTCAAGCAGCCCTGAATGATGGCTTGACGCACTCGTCCCAGCGTCGGCCAGCCATGCCGATTGGCCGGCTCGCCGACGCTGAAGCCCGCACAGGCAACCTAGGCGGCGGGCACTTCCCGCAAGCCGCGCAATGCCGCCCGCAGTTCCACCGGCCTGACCGGTTTGGACAAAATGGCGATATTGCGCCCTTGCACCAGGGCCTGGATCCTCTCCAGGTCATGCCCGGTCATGATCAACGCCGGCACTTCCCAGCCCCGCTGCTCGCGCAAACGGTCGATACAGTCCACGCCGGTCGCTTCCTGGCCCAGGTCGTAATCGGCAACGATCACCTCACACTGGCTGCTCAGGCCAACCGGTGAACTGTGCGCCTCCACCTCGCAACCCCAACGCTGCAACAATGCCGAGGTGGCGCGCAGCACGTTATGGTCATCTTCCACCAAGCACACCCGTAAACCACCAAGCATCGCACTTTGCAGGGCCTGCTGCTCGACACTGACTGCAACCGTTTGCGCCGCCACCCGCGGCAGGCCTTGCAGGCTCACCGCCGTCCCCCGGCCGAGGCGGGACCGCAAGTACACTTGCACGCCCATCAGCCGCCCTAGCCGCTTGACGATCGACAGCCCCAGGCCGACGCCTTCGACATCCTTGTCACGTGCGTGGCGCACCCGGTAGAACTCCTCGAACACCAGCGTCTGGTGCTCTTCGCCAATACCCCGCCCCTGGTCGTAGACAACAATCGCCAGCCCTTCGCCGTGGCGCCGCACACCAATCAGCAACGGCCGATGGGCCGCATACTTGAAACTGTTGGACAGCACGTTCTGCACCATGGTCGCGAGCATCCCGCGGTCGGCGCGCGTCCAGTGGCTGCACGCGCGCAGGCGCATCTGCACCCCGCTCCAACGGGCCGCCTCGGCGTTCTGGCGCAGCAGCTCGGCAAGGAAATCCCCCAGCGCGAACGTCTCGTACTTCGGTTGCACCCGGCCATTATCCAGCGTGTACAGGTCAAGGATCGAGCGGAACAGCTGCGACACGTTGAGCAGCGAACGGTCGATACTGTCCACCAGGCGTCGCTCCTGCTCCCCCAGCGGCGCTTCGCGCAGGCACGCGGTGAACAGGCCGATGGAGTGGATCGGTTGCCGCAGGTCGTGGCTGGCCTGGGCCAGAAAACGCGATTTCTCCTGGGTGGCGGCCATCGCCCGCTCAGATGCCTGGCGCGTGCGCTCCAGCAACAGGTGGGCGTAGAACGGAATCACCGTACTGGTGGTCAATAGCATCAGCACCATGTACGGGTTGGCCTGCCAGTAGGGGTTGAGGCGATACACCACCAGCAGCGCGGTCAGTGCCAGCACCGTGGCAATGGCAAGGTACCGGGTACCGAAGCGCATACCGTTGCCCAGGTTTACCCAGACCATCACGGCATACAGCGGCAGCGCCGATTCACCGCCCAGCACCAGACCGAAGCAGGTGCCTGTGTAGTCATGCACGATGCCCAGTACCCGGCGCCAAGGGTAATGGCCTGGCCAGCGAGCGATCGCCTGGCGCAGGCCGACCGACAGCAGGATGAAACAGAGGATGTAGTAGATGACTGGCAGGTAGTCGGGCAGCGAATGGCCAGGCAGGAAACCTAGAAACACGATATAGGCCAGTGCGCAGCAGGCAACGATGATCCGCAGGTTCGCCTGGTCCAGCTCGTTGTTCTTGTTGAAATCCATGAAGACGTCCTTGTGCACGGGGTCGCATAACGGCCATCTCGTCGCGACGGCTGCCGTAGTCGGCTGTTAAATTAGCACGACCCGGAAAACGGGCGATCAAAGGGAGTTTCAGAACGTGACGTGTCGCATCATCGTGGCGGATGACCATCCGCTGTTCAGGGAGGCGATGGTCCGCACCGTGCAGCGGGTATTACCCGATGCGCAGCCGGAAGAAGCCGCAGACCTGCAGCAGGTCCTGAGCCTGGCCCGTCAGGGCGAGGCGCCAGACACACTGATTCTTGACCTTCGCTTCCCTGGCCTGACCGGTGTCGACCGGTTGGCCGAGCTGCGCCAGCAACTGCGCCGCACCACCTTGATCATCGTGTCAATGGTCGATGAGCCGGTGCTGATCGAACAGGTCATGGCCAGTGGTGTGGATGGCTTTATCGGCAAGAGCATCGCGCCCGACGAGATCGGCGCCGCGATCCTGGCCATTCGTGACGGTGAAGTGTTGGTCAAGTACGCGCCGTCAGGGCTATTGCCGAACCTGGGCTGCGACGCCGAGCTTGAACAACTGACCCATCGTCAGCACGAGGTGCTGCGCCTGATCGCTCAGGGCAAGACCAACAAGGAAATTGCCCGGGACCTGGACATCTCGCCGTTCACTGTACGCATCCATGTCTCCTCGCTGCTCAAGGCGCTCAACGTCACCACACGCACCGCCGCCGCCGTGAAATACACCGGTACCTGACACCGTTGGTCGGTATTGGCGCCCGCAGAAAGATCGCCCTGGCTACAGCACACTCTAATGTGCAAAGTACGCCAAGGAGACCGTGATGAACGAACGACTGCAAATGGGCGGCGGTAATGCCCAGGACGACTGGCCCGAGCTGGAGCCTGAACGGCGCAACGATCGGGCGGATGACCCGGATGCCGATCCGAATGTCACCGATGACGAACAGAACCGCCCTGGAGTCCCTGCCAGCGATCCCGAAGCGGGTGCGTGATGTATTGGAGCGGGCGTCTGCCCGCTCCCACACTCAGCCTATCAACGCCGAGTCGCCTACCGATTGGCTCGGTTTGCTGCCCGATGGCCGCCAATTGACGCCCGTTATTCCATAGCGCTCGGCCATGGGGCGGCTGACTTTCTTGATTTTTTCTCGGCCAAACTTGGGGATGATGCCAATCCCTGCATCACAGCTTGCCCAGTGCCAAGCCTCGGCATTATCCAGCCGCTCAAGGCGAATGATGAAGCTGCGGGGCTCGCCGTGCAGTTGGTAATCGATGATATACAGCTGGGGGTTAGGCATCACTCGGCCCTCCTCTTCTCCATGGATGACTCAGTCATTGAGTGATGCCTGTCGAGAAGATTCAAAAAATATTGTCGAACAATTGCCCCCGGAGCTCACTGCGCCTGGCGGCCTCCCCCATGGCTGTTCTGCCCGCCCTTGCGCCCGGCCTGGGAGGCCCGCTCACGGTCGTTTGCAAAGTTGCCGCCCGATGCCTGTCCGCCCTTCTGGCCTGCACGGGAGGCCCGCTCGCGGTCGTTGGCAAAGTTGCCTGGGTTGGTTTCCTTGGTGCCGCCTCGTTGCCCGGTCCGTTGTTGATCGCCAGCCATGTCGTATCTCCTTGCGATGGGATGGGTTGCGCGCATGAAACTGTGCCATGCCCTAATACGGAGCACGTGTAACAGCGCTCTGCTCAATTCGATTGACGGGGACTGACCGGTGGCACAAAACACTGCGAGCGCAAATGCTTGTGCAGCGGTTTGCGGGCTCATCTTTTCCATAGTCAACAGAACGTTTGTTGCACCGGCGCGGACAAACCAGATAGAAATCAAGATTCGCCGCTGGAGCCCGCATGAAGCCAGTCAAACATCGCGCCACCATCATCTGCCGGCATGGCAAGAAGACCCATAAATGGCTGTGGGTGAGAAAGCCCAAGGCTGCCTGGACCTTACCGGGCGGCAAGATCGAGCCGGGTGAGACACCTCACCAGGCCGCTGCGCGCGAGTTGTGGGAAGAGACCGGCCTGCAGGCCGAGGCGCTGACCTTTCTGATGCGCTATGAGGCACCAGGGCGCATACACTATGTGTTCGAAGCCGACTTTGCCGATGCCCCCAAGCCCATCGCCCAGCATGAAATTGCCGACTGCCGCTTTGAACACCTGACGCAGGTGCCAGCCTTGAACAGCGAAATCAAGGCGCTGATCCTGTCGTTGCTTGCCTGTGACCGGGCCATGGCAGCATCAGTGCGCTGATCAGGGCTTGTGCATCATGCATGCACACTCCACTGCGTGACCTGCGCCTCGATCGGCATCTCGTCGATGGCGTGAATCATCCCGCTCGCCAATGCCTCGTCAGGCCCCAGTATCCGCGGATAAGCCATGAGGTAGCGCGGTACATCCAGGACTTCGCTGCTGCCTTGAGTACGCTCGGCAACGATTTGCGCATACAGCTGCAGGTCGTAATCCAGGCTCATTGCATATTCCGCCATGCGCGCGTGGTCCACCGAACCATGCAGCGTCCAATGGAACGGATGGAACAGGAATTTGCTGTGGCTACATGCGGTGCGATGTTCACCGGCCAGGAACAGGATATTGCCCATCGATTCGACGGTGCCCAGGTTGTGCGTATGCACCGCCACCGGCAGCGCGCGCAGGAAGTTGTAAAGGGTAAAGCCATAGCTGCATTCACCGCCCATCGTGGCGATGTTCAGCTGCAGTGCTTCGGCGCCCTGCTGCAGTGCCTTGGAACAAGTGTTGATCAGGTTGCCACAGGTCGAGGAGTTGATCGGGCCGGTGAAGTGGATGATGTGTCTGGGCATGCTTGTCTCCAGCGTAGGTTCATACCCGTGAGTGAGCGGGCGTTCAGTCCGTCGTCTGGTCCTTGCTGTCGGCGCCTGTCTCACCGTGTTCGCCCATGCGCTGGTACTGCTTGCGCAAGGCATGCAGCTCGGCAGGGTCCATGTCCTCGAGGTCGAGCAGGGCCTTGTGCGCGCGATGGGTGGTTCGCAACAGCTCGTCGATCTTGATGTGCAGCTCATCGTTGTCCCGGTTCTGGGTGTTCTGGATCAGGAACACCATGAGGAATGTAACGATGGTGGTCGAGGTGTTGATTACCAGTTGCCAGGTGTCGTTGTAATCGAACAGCGGCCCGGTGACGGCCCAGACCAGAATCAACAGCAACGCGATGGCGAAGCTCAGCGGGCGGCCACTCCAGTTGGCCAGCCATTGGGCGAAACGGTCGAATTTCATGTCGGCGTTCCTCTGCTGTTTGTCCGCTATGCGGTGGAATCGCCGGTCGCTGCAAAGTTCATTTTGCCAGCGCTGGCCACGCCGCTGGTCACTCATGCTGAACCTGCGCGAGCATTCGCCAGTCGCACATCACAAGCTTTGCTGAATCAGAAAAGGAGGCAATGTGAGCGAGATCCGCATCGGCATATCCGGATGGCGCTACGGCCCCTGGCGCAAGGACTTCTACCCCAAGGGCCTACCCCAGGACAGCGAGCTGGCCTTCGCCTCGCGGGCAGTCAACAGCATTGAGATCAATGGCTCGTTCTATAGCCTGCAGACGCCCGACCGCTACCGTGCCTGGCACGCCCAGACGCCGGAGGGTTTCCTGTTTTCGGTGAAAGGCCCGCGCTACATCACCCATGTGCGCCGGCTCAAGGACATCGAGGAGCCGTTGGCCAATTTCTTTGCGTCCGGGCCTTTGCTGCTGGGTGAAAAACTCGGGCCGTTCCTTTGGCAGTTTCCGCCGAACATGAAGTTCGACGAAGCGCGCTTTGCGCATTTTCTGCAACTGCTGCCGCGTGATCGACAGGCGGCCCGACACTGCGCCAAGGCCTGTGCAGAACGGCTCAAAGGCAATGGCGGAACGGGCATAGAAGGCAACGCTCCTTTGCGCCATGCCGTGGAAATCCGCAACGATAGTTTTCTGTGTGATGCCTTCATCAAACTCTTGCGCCAGCACCATATCGCCCTGGTGGTGGCCGACAGCGCCGGCAAATGGCCGTATGTCGAAGACGTCACTGCCGATTTTGTCTACATGCGCCTGCACGGTGACGTGGAGCTTTACAGCAGTGGTTACACGGCGCGTGCCTTGCGCCGCTGGAAGCAGCGCATCCAGTGCTGGAGCGAAGGCAGCCAGGCCGACGATGCGGCGCTGGTCATTCCCGGGCCGCCGCCGCGACGGGCCTCGCGGGATGTGTACTGCTATTTCGACAACGACCAGAAGGTCCATGCGCCCTACGATGCCCGCCGCCTGCTGGAAAAAATGAAGCTCGATTACGACCTGGTCACTGAGCCTGGCGTCGAGCCGCAGGTGCAACTGTGAACAGGACACTGCCCGCGCCCAATTGCATCATCGACAGGGTCACCACCGTGCATCGGCTCACGGTGCTGACCATCAACGTGCACAAGGGGTTTAACGTATTCAACCGGCGCTTCATTTTGCCGGAGCTGCGTGAAGCGGTGCGGACCACCGGAGCCGACCTGGTGTTTCTACAGGAGGTGCATGGCAGCCATCAGCACCACGCGGTCCGCCACCCGGCCTGGCCGGATACCCCGCAATACGAGTTCCTGGCCGATAGCATGTGGCCGCAGTTCGCGTACGGGCGCAATGCGGTGTACCCCCATGGCGACCACGGCAATGCCCTGCTGTCCAAGTTCCCGATCAGCCATTACGACAACCGCGATGTGTCAATTCACGGCAATGAGCAACGCGGCCTGTTGCATTGCCGGTTGGACGTGCCGGGCCATGAGCAGGTACACGCCATCTGCGTGCACCTGGGGCTGCGCGAGGCGCACCGGCAAAACCAGGTGCGTCTGCTGTTGGAGCTGCTCGACAGCCTGCCGCCCACCGCGCCGGTGATTGTTGCCGGCGACTTCAACGACTGGCGCCTGAAAGCTGACGCCGTGCTGTCCAGGCACTTGGTAGAAGCCTTTGGCAAGCGTTGCGGTGCACTGGCGCGCAGTTTCCCGGCGCGCCTACCCCTGCTCCGCCTGGACCGCATCTACCTGCGCAATGCCGTACCCGAGAAGGCCCAGGTGTTGTCGAGTTACCCGTGGTCGCACCTGTCCGACCATGCCCCCCTGGCAGCGGAGATTTCCTTGTGAACAGACCATGGGTGCAAGGCAACAGCGTGGAGCTGTTGATCAATGGCGAAGATTTTTACCCACGGGTGTTCCAGGCCATGGCGCAGGCGCGTGAAGAAATCCTCCTGGAAACCTTCATCATTTTCGATGACAAGGTGGGCCAGCAACTGCAACAGGTGCTGATCGACGCCGCCAGCCGCGGGGTGCGGGTCGAAGTGGCGGTGGATGGTTATGGCACCGCCGACCTGCCCAATGCCTTCATTTCGGCCATGACCGATGCGGGTGTGAGTTTCCATGCTTTCGACCCACAACCCAGGGTGGTGGGCATGCGCACCAACCTGTTCCGCCGCTTGCACCGCAAGATCGTGGTGATCGATGGCCAGCGCGCCTTTATCGGCGGCATCAACTACAGCGCCGATCACCTGGGCGACTTCGGGCCCATGGCGAAGCAGGATTACGCCGTCGAGGTGACCGGGCCGGTGGTGGCTCAAGTGCATGCGGCCAGTCGGCGCCTGATGAAACCGGTGCTGGAGCCGCCCAGCGAAGTGCGCCCGCTGACGCAGCCAACCGGCACCGCCAGCGCGGTGCTGGTCGAGCGGGACAACCACCGGCGTACTACGGACATTGAAGCCCGCTACCTGGAGGCATTCCGTGCGGCACGTCAGCGCATCGTGGTGGCCAACGCCTACTTCTTCCCCGGTTATCGGCTGCTGCGTGAGCTACGCAACGCCGCCCGGCGCGGTGTACAGGTTACCCTGATCCTGCAGGGGCAGCCCGACCTGCGCTGGGTCAGGGCGCTGTCGCGGCTGCTGTACAACTACCTGCTGCGCGACGGCGTACGCATCCACGAGTACTGCAGCCGCCCGCTGCATGGCAAGGTGGCGCTGGTCGATGACCAATGGGCGACGGTGGGTTCCAGCAACCTTGACCCGTTGAGCCTGTCGTTCAACCTGGAGGCCAACCTGTTCATTCGTGATCGAGCCTTCAACCAGCAACTGCACCAGCACCTCGAGTCACTGGCTGGCGAACAGTGCAAGGTCGTCACCCTGGAGCGCATGGTCCGGGGTTACTGGTGGCGAGCGCCGCTGATCTTCGTATGCTTCCACGTCATCCGCCATTTCCCCAGAATCGCCGGCTGGTTCCCGGCACACCGCCAGCGGCTGCACTCGGTGCAGCCTGAAGTGCAGGCCCACGGTGATTTTCGCGAGGGAAAAGCCTGATGGAACAGGCGCGTTGGCAAACCTGGGGCAAACGCCTGTTCACCGGGGTCTTTCTGGTGCTGATCCCGGTCTTGCTGTACCTGCTGGCGCGCAACCTGGACTGGAATGAAGTGCGCCACTCGCTGCTGGCCTATAAGCCCGGCACGCTGTTGATCGGCCTGGCATTGGCGCTGTGCAGCTACCTGGTATTTGCCAGCTACGACCTGCTGGCGCGTGCCTACACCGGTCATACCTTGCCCGCGCGGCAGGTCCTCCCGGTAGCGTTCGTGTGCTATGCATTCAACCTCAACTTCACCACCTGGGTAGGCGGGGTCGCGCTGCGCTATCGCTTGTACGGCCGCCTGGGCCTGGATACCGCCACCATCACCCGTATTCTTACCTTGGGCTTGCTGACCAACTGGACGGGCTACATGCTGCTGGCCGGTACGGTGTTTGCGCTACGGTTGGTCGAGTTGCCAAGCGACTGGGCGGTCGGCGCCGCAGGCTTGCAGTTGATCGGCGTATTGCTGCTGGCGATTGCCGTCGGATACGTCCTTGCCTGTGGTTTTGCCAAAAAACGCACCTGGCGCTGGAGGGCGCATGAAATCACCCTGCCCTCGCTGCGCCTGGCCCTGTGCCAGATTGCGCTGGGCGCAAGCAACTGGGCGCTGATGGCGTTGTTGATCTTCTGGCTGTTGCCTGGTGAGGCATTTTACCCCTCGATTCTGGGCATTTTCCTGATCAGTTGCGTCGCCGGCGTTGTGGCCCATATCCCCGCGGGGCTGGGCGTACTCGAAGCCGTGTTCCTGGCCCTGCTGCATGGCCAGATCGGTCAAGGCACCCTGGTGGCGGCATTGCTTGGCTACCGCAGCCTGTACTATCTCATCCCGCTGCTGCTGGCGCTTGTCACTTACCTGGTGCTTGAAAAGCGTGCCAAGGCGATGCGCCAGCGCAGCAAGCCGGCTTAGCTCGATAACGGGCCCCTGGCCCAGGAGGTGCACCATGCGACGCTCCCTGATACTAGCGCTCCTGGGCGCCGTTGCCAGTGGCCAGGCAATGGCCGAGGCCTGCGATGTGCAAACCCGGTCGTCCAGCGAAGCAGTGAAACCAGTCGAGCAACACACCTGCTACAGCTACAGCAACATGCCCGCCGAGGCCATCGACTGGTCCTGCAGCAACGAAAGCAAGGACATGCTCAGCACCAAAAAGCACAAGGTCGCACGCTGCGCCGATGGCAGCGTGGGCAGCTGTATTGCCCCGCTGACCCAGGAAAGCTTGGCCAACCCCAAGGCCGCTGGGCGCGACGAGCCGTCAACCAAACCTGCGCTGGCCAAGGATGCGCGGGTAATTACCTATTACTACGACGCCCCGAGCCTCGGCCAGGCCCGTGCCGACTGCGAGCGCAGCGACGGCATCTGGCAGACCCACTGACCCAACGCAGGAGTACCGCCATGCCACGTGGAGACAAAACCAAGTACACCGAAAAACAGAAGCGCAAGGCTGAACACATCGAGGAGGGCTATGAGGCCAAGGGCGTGTCCAAGGACGAAGCCCAGGCCCGTGCCTGGGCGACGGTCAACAAGCAGTCCGGCGGCGGGGAGCGCAAAGGTGGTTCGGGGCAGAAAACCAGTGCCGCCAGCAAGGAAAAAGCCCGGGCGTCATCCGGTCGCCGTGCTGCGGCAACCCGCAAGGGCGTGCCCCGGCCTGGCGAGCAACTGGAAGACATGAGCAAGGCCCAGTTGCTGGAGCGGGCTCGCCAGCAGCACATTGCTGGGCGCTCCACTATGCGCAAGGCCCAATTGGTCGAAGCGTTGCGCAAGCAGGCGTGACCAAGCAAAGGGCCGCACAGCGGCCCTTTGGGTTCAGTGCTTGGCCGCACCGTTCAGGGCGAAATCGGGTCGCTGGCCGGGAAGGTCTCTTCCAGTGCGTTGTCGACGCTGCTTTCCCCAGGCTGCGCCGCCTCGCCACACTTGCAATCGCCCATGCGGCAGGGCTCACCGTTGCGGTGGCCTGATGCACAGGCCTCGCAGCAATACGCCTTGCCGTTGTGCATCACGGCATTGTGATCCACTGTGCAGGAACAATGGGTGCAGCCACAGCGTTGTTCGGTCATGGTCATTTCCTCGGTTCGTCTTCCACTGCATCATCGGCCCAAGGCTCACCGTCCAGGGGGTCGGAGCGGGCCAGTTCGGCTTCGTCCAGGCCAATCCCGCCACCAATGTCGCCCGCATCCACCTCGCTCAATTGCTGGTCGGCGGGGCCAGTTCCATCGCCTGGCTCGTACCGATCGCGCGCGCCGGTCTCATCCAGCAGGGTGTCGGGGCTCAGGTCGTCGTCGGTGACATTGTCCTCGTGCAGGCTATCGGTCAGGGCCTCGCCCCCGGTCATGCCGCTTTCGACGACGCGCTGTGGCGGAAACTCCTTTGCCACTTCCGCCGGCGGGCGTTCATCGCCTATGCGCCCCTCGCGCTCGTCCTTGCGATCGCTGAAGTCCAGCTCATGGACGCTGCCCATGCGGTCTTCGGTGTCGTCGATTTCGCGGGGTGTATAGGGCTTGGGGTCATCGGGTCGGGTCATCTCGGCTCTCCATCAGCGGGTTACTTCTGGTCGACTACGCCAAGCAGCGGAAGATTCAGAGTTTTTTCCC
Organism: Pseudomonas sp. NBRC 111131; assembly: GCF_001320525.1. Taxonomy (NCBI): domain Bacteria; kingdom Pseudomonadati; phylum Pseudomonadota; class Gammaproteobacteria; order Pseudomonadales; family Pseudomonadaceae; genus Pseudomonas; species Pseudomonas sp. NBRC 111131. The sequence continues at coordinate 41,898 of NZ_BCBH01000023.1, forward strand.
GTCTGGCGAACACGATTTTTTGAACTAGCGTCAGCCGCGCCGCCTCCCAAATGAGAGACCGTCAACAGCTGGAGCCGGCCATGGCTAAAGCCCTGCAGGAATACGCGCGCAAACGCGACTTCAATGCCACGCCCGAGCCCAGCGGCAAGACTGGCCGGGCCAAGCGCGCCCACGCCCTGCAGTTCTGTATCCAGAAACATGATGCCAGCCACCTGCACTATGACTTCCGCCTGGAGCTCGATGGCACGCTGAAAAGCTGGGCGATCCCCAAAGGCCCCTCGCTGGACCCGAAAGTGCGGCGCCTGGCCGTGCATGTGGAGGATCACCCGCTCGACTACGCCGACTTCGAAGGCCACATCCCAGAGGGCCACTACGGTGCCGGCGATGTCATCGTCTGGGACAAAGGGGTTTGGGAGCCCGAGGGTGATGCACGCCAGGGTTATGCCAAGGGCAAACTGCGCTTTCGCCTGCAGGGCGAGAAACTCAGCGGGGTGTGGAACCTGTTCCGCACACACCTGGCCGGCAAAAAGGAGCAATGGATGCTGGTCAAGTCCCACGATGCCCAGGCCCGCAGCGAAGCGGAGTACAGCATCGTCGAGGCGCAACCCGATAGCGTGATCAGCGACCGCACGTTACTGCCACGCGGCGCGGTAAAGGCCGCCAAGGCAACCGGTAAGCCCCGCCGCAAACGCGCGAAGAACATACCCTTGCCAGAGCAACTGCACCCTCAACTGGCAACCTTGGTCGACTCGCCACCCAGCGGCGACTGGCGTTACGAGGTCAAGTTCGACGGTTATCGCATTCTCGCCCGCGTCGAGGGCGACGATGTTCGCCTGTTCACCCGTAACGGCCATGACTGGAGCGCCAAGATGCCCAGGCAGGTAGCCGCTTTGCGTGCACTGGGCATCGATGCGGCGTGGCTCGATGGTGAAATGGTGGTCGTTAACGAACACGGCGTAGCGGACTTCCAAGCCTTGCAGAACGCGTTCGATACCGAGCAGGACGGGCGTATCACCTACTACCTGTTCGACCTGCCATTTCTCGGTGGCGAGGATTTGCGCCAGGTACCGTTGCAGGATCGGCGCAAGGCCTTGAGCCAACTGCTCGAACACGCCGAATCGGACGTGCTTAAGTTTTCTGCCGACTTCGATGAGCCGGTCGATTCGCTGCTCGACAGCGCCTGCAGGCTGGAACTCGAAGGCCTGATCGGCAAGCGCGCCGACAGCCCTTATATCGGGCGGCGCAGCGCTGATTGGGTCAAGCTCAAGTGCAAGCAGCGCCAAGAGTTCGTCATTGTCGGCTTTACCGACCCCAAAGGCAGCCGCAGCGGCTTCGGCGCCCTGTTGCTCGCGCTGCATGACAACGACAGTGGCGAGCTGCGTTATGCCGGCAAGGTCGGTACCGGGTTCAGCGCCACCACCTTGGCCAGCATCCACGCCCGGCTCAAACCACTGGAAATTGCCAAGCCCGCCTTGCCACGGCCGCCCACCGGCGCCGAAGCCCGGGGTGTGCACTGGCTCAAACCGCAGTTGCTGGCCGAAGTGGCCTACGCACAGATGACCCGCGACGGCGTGGTGCGCCATTCGGTGTTCCATGGCCTGCGCGACGACAAGCCCGCCAGCGCCATCGACCTGGAGCGTGCCATGCCCGCCAAGACCGTGCCCAAGCACAAGCAGGCCAAGGCGCCCGAAACACTGGGCGACCTGCGCCTGACCCACCCGGACCGCGTCATTGACGCCACCACCGGGGTGAACAAACGCCAGATTGCGCACTACTACGCCGCCGTCAGCCAGTGGCTCCTACCGCACCTGAAGGATCGCCCCGTGGCGCTGGTGCGCGCCCCGGACGGCCTGGGCGGCGAACTGTTCTTCCAGAAGAACGCCGGCCAGCTCCATATCCCCAATGTGCTCAGCTACGACAAGGCCCAAGCCGGCCAAGCGGCGATGGTCATCAACCGCCCTGACACCCTGCTCGGCGCGGTGCAGATGAACATGCTCGAGCTGCACACCTGGAACGCAACCGACAAGGACTTCGAAAAGCCCGACCGTTTCGTGCTCGACCTGGACCCCGACCCCGCCCTCCCCTGGAAGGCCATGATCGAAGCCACCCAGCTGACCTTGACCCTGCTCGACGAGCTGGGCCTGCAGGTGTTCCTGAAAACCAGTGGTGGCAAGGGGATGCACCTTGTGGTGCCGTTGACCCGTCGTGCAGGTTGGGACGAGGTGAAGGACTTCAGCCACGCCATCGTCGATTACCTGGCCAAGCTGTTCCCCGACCGGCTCAGCGCCGTGTCCGGGCCCAAGAATCGGGTCGGGCGCATCTTCATCGACTACCTGCGCAATGGCAAAGGCGCGACGACCGCCTGCGCCTATTCATTGCGCGCCCGTGAAGGCCTCCCGGTGTCGGTGCCGATCTGGCGCGAGGAATTGGCCCAGCTCAAAGGTGCAGACCAGTGGCACATCGGCAACCTGCATGAACGCCTGGCCGATCTGGACGACCCCTGGGCGGACCTGGGCAAGGTCCGCCAGTCGATCACCGCGCGCATGCGCAAGCAACTGGGGCTGGCCTGATGGAACACGGGGTCGCATTACCGCACATCGCCATGGAGCCGACTCGATGAGCATCATCCAGGATTTCGACCTGACCAACCTAGACCGGCTGTTGCGCACCTTCAGCGAGCGACCGCAGCCCTTGAACCTTGATACTCAACTGCCGCAGCTGCTACAGGCACTGCAGGCTGACCATCTGGACCTGTTGCCACTACCCGGGCAAGGCAACACGCTGCGGCGTTGGCAGACCTTGGCACGGGTGGCCGGCTGCGATCTGGCACTGGCCAAACTCTACGAGGGTCACACCGACGCGCTGGCCATCCTCGCCGAATGCGGTGCGGCGCACCAGGCGCTGGATGGGGTCTGGGGCGTGTGGGCGGCGGAGCCGCCGGATGCGCGTGCACGCATCGTCGCACGTGAGGGCGATCAGGTTCGCCTGAGCGGGCGCAAGGCCTGGTGCTCCGGCGCGTTGCAGATCGACCGGGCGTTGATTACCGCCTGGGCCGACGATGACCAGCCACAGCTGGTCGCCATTGAACTGTCTGAGCCTAGCCAAGGCCTGGCGATCGAGCAGTGGCAGGCCGTGGGCATGGCGACCACCTGCAGCGTGGAGGTGGAATTCAACGACACCCCCGGCATCGCCATCGGCCAGCCGGGCCAGTACCTGCGGCGGCCCGGCTTCTGGCATGGCGGCGCCGGTATCGCGGCCTGCTGGTACGGTGCAGCCCAAGCGCTGGCCGACTACCTGCGCGAGCATTGCCGCAACCCCCGCCCCGACCCTCACGCCGACGCCCACCTGGGTGCGGTCGATGCTGCCTTGTTCGGCGCCCGTGCGGCCCTGCGTGAATGTGCCGCCTGGATTGACCGCGACCCCCGTGCGGATGCCAGCTTTGTGGTACGCCGTACCCGCGCCCAGGTCGAGCACGCGGTCGAACACGTGACCAGCCATGTCGCACGGGCACTGGGCGCTACACCTTTTTGCCGCAGCGGCCACTTTGCTCGGCTCAGTGCCGACTTACCGGTGTACGTGCGCCAAAGCCATGCCGAGCGCGACTTGGCTGCCCTGGGTCAACAGTTGGCCCACCTCCCCGCAGGAGCCTGGCAGCTATGAGCGAAAACCTGATTCAGGCCGCCAGCGGCACGCCATGGTCAGACTGGCAGCATTCGGCCCATCTGGCCCGAGCCACGTGGGTAAACCCGCAACAACTGTGCCCTCCAGGGCGTCGTCTGGTGCTCATCGCCCCCCATCCTGATGATGAAATTCTCATGGCGGGCGGGCTGCTGGCAGGGTTCGCCGGGCGCGAGCAGGACCTGGTGCTGATCTCCGCCACCGATGGTGAGGGCAGCCACCCTGGCTCTGAACGCTGGACCGAGCACAACCTGCGTCATCAGCGGCCGCTGGAAAGCCGCCAGGCGTTGCAGCACCTGGGCTTGGAGCTGAACCGGTTGGACTGGCGCCGGCTCAACCTCAGGGATGGCAGCTTGCCGCGAGAAGAAGCGTTTCTGGTCAACCACCTGAGCCAGTTACTGCAACCTGATGACCTGCTGATGGCGACCTGGCGCAACGATGGCCATTGCGACCATGAGGCGGTGGGCCGCGCCGCCGCTCAGGCGGCCCTGGCACGCAAGGCTGCGCTGCTGGAAGTCCCGGTCTGGGCCTGGCACTGGGCGCAGCCGGACGACCCTCGCCTGCCCTGGCCTCGCGCACACCGCATCCAGCTCGACGAGTCACTGGTCGCGCGCAAGCGCAAGGCCCTGGCGGCCCACGTCAGCCAGCTGGAGCCAGACCAGGGGCGCGCACCGGTGCTGCCCGCGCACCTGCTGGAGTGTCTGCTGCAACCTTTCGAACTGGTGTTCATGTAGAACGGAGTGGTCATGAGCCTCGATGCGCAATATTTCGCTGATCTGTATGCCTGTAACGAAGACCCCTGGGCGTTTCGCACCCGCTGGTACGAGAAGCGCAAGCGCGACCTGCTGATGGCCTGCCTGCCGCGCCAGTGTTACCAGCGCGTGTTCGAACCCGCCTGTGCCAACGGCGAGCTCAGCGCGCTGCTGGCCGAGCGCTGTGCAGAGTTGCTGTGCCAGGACCTTGACCCCACCGCCGTGGGGTTGGCCCGGGATCGCCTGGCGGGCGCCCCGCACGCCTCGGTTGACCTGGCCCGGTTGCCTGGCGACTGGCCGGGCGGTCGTTTCGACCTGATCGTGCTCAGTGAACTGGGCTATTACCTGGATCCCACCGACTGGCTGCAGGTGATCGAACAATCGGTGGCCAGTCTGACCTATGACGGCGGCTTGCTGGCTTGCCATTGGAAACATCCGATTGCAGGCTGCCCGCAAGACGGCCGCGAGGTGCACCGGATGTTGGCCAAGCACCTGTCGCTGTTCCCTGTGTTCCACCATGAGGAAGCCGATTTCGTCATGGAGTACTGGTCGTGTCAGCCCAGCGTGGTCGACCTGGATGAGACCTGCCTATGATTGCCGTCGTGATTCCGGCGCACAACGAGGCGCGCCGCCTGGGGCGTTGCCTGGTGGCCATGCGCGCCGCCGTCGCCATGGCTGAACAGGCCGGCCATCAAGTCGAAGTGCTGGTGGTGCTGGACCGCTGCAGCGATGGCAGCGCCGCAGTGGCCGCTCGCCATGGCGTGCGGACGCTGGCGGTGGAGGCAGGCAGCGTCGGTATGGCGCGCCGGCTCGGCGCAGCGCAGATGCTTGAGCGTGGCGCTCGCTGGCTGGCCTGCACGGATGCCGACAGCCAGGTGCCTGCGCACTGGCTGCTGTCGCAACTGGCCTGCACGGCCGAGGTGGTGTGCGGCACCGTGCATATCGGATGCTGGCAGCCCTGGCAGCGAGCCGCACTGCGAAAGCTCTACCGCAGCAGGTACCAGGCGTGCGAGGGGCACAGGCATATCCACGGTGCCAATCTTGGCGTGTGTGCCCGTGCGTATGAGCGTGTGGGGGGCTTTCAGCCCCTGGTGGCGCATGAGGATGTGCAACTGGTGAAAGACCTGGAGGCCAGTGGTGCACAGATCGTCTGGACCGCCCGGCACAGCGTGGCCACCAGTAGCCGTCGCAACAGCCGGGCGCGGGAAGGTTTTGGTGACTACCTGGCGAGCCTGCAGGCTGAGCTCCTGTAGCCTCGCCAAGGTGACCTCGACTTAGGCGAGCGACGCCTGGCCACGCACGACGCAGTGGCCGGGCTTCACGACGCTTTGCGCGTGCGCTTGGCCGGCTTCTTGTCATCCGTGGGTTTCTTGCCCCCTTTGCCCCCGAGGCTGCGTTTGAGCAGCTCGGTAAGGTCGATGATGTCGGCACCTTTCTCGGTTTCGCCGCCCTCGCCTTTTTCCACCACGCTGATCTTGCCTTTGCTGGCCTTTTCCTCGACCAGGTCCATGATGGTCTGGCGAAACGCGTCGTGGTATTCCTCCGGTGCCCACGACCCGCTCATGTCCTCCACCAGCCGCTTGGCCATGTCCAGTTCACGCTTGTCGACCTTGGTGTCAGTGACGCTCTTGTCCAGTTCCAAGGTGTCCAGCCCGCGCACTTCCTCAGGCCAGCGCAAGGTAATCATGACCAGCGCATCCTCCAGCGGACGCAGCAGCGCCAGGTGTTGGCGGGTATGCAGGACCACTGTGGCCAGCGCGACCTTGCCGGTACTCTCCAAGGTGTCGCGCAGCAGCGCATACACTTTGCCGCCACGGCGGTCAGGGCTCAGGTAGTACGGGGTATCGAACTGCTGCAGCGGGATTTCACTGGCCGCCACGAACGAGAAGATGTCGATGGTCTGGGTCGCTTCGGGCCGAGCTTTGCGGATTTCTTCTTCGCTGATCACCACATAACGGCCTTTCTCGTACTCCACCCCTTTGACGATGTTCTCTTTGTCGATTTCCTTGCCGGTCACCTTGTTGATCCGTTTGTAGCCCACAGGCTCCATGCTGCGCTTGTCGAGCCAGTCGAAATCGACCCGCTCGGTGCGCACCGCCGTATTGAGCGAGACCGGGATATGCACCAGGCCGAAACTGATCGCGCCTTTCCAGATTGCCCTGGCCATGTGGCCCTCCTAAGGGTGCTGGGGGTGAACGGGTTCGCTGTACCGCAACGCGCCACAGCGTTCGCACAGTTGACAGTGCAGCCCGGCCACGTCCGGGTTGGCCATGGCACGCCAGTGGCAGCCACGCAGCAGGCAGACGAAGCTCATCAGCCACCTCCTTGGCCTGAAAAAGGTCAGGCGCTTAATGGAAATGACTCCCCAGCCTGCAGAAGGTTTAGCCCACCTGCTCCGGTGGCAGAATATTCAACCTGTGCAGGTGAACAACACGCGCTTGAACGCTTCGGCGGCGAGGTGAACCTGCACCGACCAGTCGCCAGCCGCGTCGCTGCCGGCGTCATCGGAGATGTACTTGAGGCAAACAAAGGGGATACCTTCGCTGCGGGCGATCAACGCCAATACATAAGCCTCCATGTCGACGATGTCGTAGGGCGCGTCGCCGTGGTTGATTTCGAAGCTGTCGCCGCTGCCGCACGTGCCCAGCGGCAACCCAGGCATCGCATGGCCGTGCTCAAGCAGTACCGGAATATCCGCAAACGGCGTCTCGTAGCGGGCAAAGCCCAGAGGGGTCACGTCCATGTCACGCTGCACGAACCGCGTACAACAGACCACCTCGCCCTTGTTACGGCCCTGGCCGCCGGCCGAGCCGAGGTTGACGATCAGTTTCGGTCGTCGCTGGTGGATAGCCCGGGTCAGCGCAATGGCAGCATTGACCTTGCCGATCCCAGTGAACACGGTATTCATCTCGTCAAACAGGCTGCCGGCCTCGGCTTCGAGGGCGAAGACAAAGAGGGTGTCAGCCAGAGAAATATCGGGAAATTGCTTGGTCAGCATCATGGAGCGGGCGGGTCCTAATGGCTTGCGGAAGGCGCAGCCATTGTCGGTGAACCCTGTCTAATTGCAAGCGGCCCTGCCGGACCTGGGGCTGCACGCCCTTGGGCCAGAACCAGGTCGACGACGGCGTGCAGTGCCTGGGCAGCGCTGGCGCCGTGTTCGGTGGCCTGGTGCAGGCAGGTGAGCTGGTGATCGGCGCTGGTGCCTTCACGCAAAATGCCTTGGGCATGCTGGAACGAACGCTCAGCGTCGATCGTCTCGACAGGGTACATCGCCTGCAACTGGGCCAGCCAGGCCAGGGCCGTGACCGGCTGCTGGTCATGTATCCCGATGAACTGGGCGCTGCGGCCGTACCGCAGGGCGCGCCAGTAATTTTCCTGGGTAACCCAGCGCAGTTCGCGGTTGAGTGGCGCTGCCACGTGCTGCGCCAGCAGGCAGTGCTCCACCAGGTGGCGGAACACACCGGCCACGCACACCGCGTCCTCCAGTGCGGGGCACGCGTCGCAGATGCGCAGCTCCACGGTTGGAAAGCGCCGCGAGGGCCGTATCGCCCACCAGAAGTCGCCTTCCTCGGCCAATGCCCCGGTCCGCTGCAGCAGCGCACGGTAGCGCAGGTACGCCGACCAGTCGGGCAGCGGCTCCGGCAAGCCCATGTGCGGCCATTCCCCGCAGATCACGCGGCGATAGCTGCTGTAACCCGTCATCTGCCCTGACCACAGCGGCGAGGATGTGCTGAGTGCGAGCAGCAATGGCAGCCAGTACAGCAGCCGGTTGATCAACTGCATGCGGTCGCAGCCGGGTGGCACGCCGATGTGCACGTGCAGCCCGTTGAGCAGGCTGCGCCGTGCGACGTGCTGGTAGTCGTCGAACAATTGCCGGTAGTGGACCGTGGTCCTGGCTTTTTGCCGCCGCCACGCGGCCGTGGGATGGCTGCCGGCGCAATACAGGCCAACGCCCTCCTCGCTCAGGCTCTCGTTCAACTGCTGACGGGTGTCGTTGAGGAAATTACGGGCTTCGAACAGGCTGCCGAATACCGGTGAGGCGACTTCGATCTGGCTGCAGAACATCTCTTCGGCGTAGTACCTGCCCAACACCTGCCGGCACCGCTTGGTCACCGCCTGCGAAGGCTTTGCCAGCACACGTCTGCTGGTAAGGTCCACCAGCAGGTACTCTTCTTCGATGCCGAATGAGCAGGCCCGGTCCATGTCCGTCACGCGCTACGGTTTACGGTGAGCGCCACCGCCGCAATCCGTTCAACGTGTTCGTACCCCGGCTCGAGCAGTTGCTCGCCGAACACATCAGGGTCCACTTCCCGGTAGGTCCAGGCCCATTGCGGCCCGGCCAGGCGTAGGCGGACGGCTTCAAGCAAGGCGTCGCGACCCTCGACGATGGCCACCCCGGTGTACAGCAGCAAAGAGCCGCCGGGGTTCAAGCGCTCGCAGGCCTGCTCGACGATGCGCAACGACAGTTGTGCGCCCAGCGCGCCGCCGCCGTGGCGGTAAGCACGCTGGGCGGTATCGAACATATAGGGTGGATTGGCGACGATGAGGTCGAAGCTGCCGTCGACGCCATCGAGTACATCGCTGGAGGCCAGCGACAGGTTGCTCACCCCCGCCAAGGCGGCGTTGATGGCGGTGTAGCGCAAGGCCAGGGGGTTGATGTCGACAGCGCTGACCTGCGCGTGCTGCGCCGCGCGGGCGATCAGCAAGGCACCGACGCCGCTGCCGCAGCCAATGTCCACGGCGCGCTGCACCGGGGTGGCAGTACGCTGCAGATGGTCATGGACGACTTGGGCAAAGCGATAACTGTCGGGGCCGAAGAACACCGCATCACTGGCCAGGGTCGGGTAAGCGGAGTGCACCAGCAGCAGCTCGTCGAGGGTGGACCAGCGCACCGTGGCGCGCCACAGGCTGCCCTGCTCGCTCAGCACCTGGGCAACGCGCAGTTGCGCCAGCTCATCTGGCGAGAGCAGCGACGCGCCGAATGGTCGGCTCCAGCCGAACACATCGCGCAACGTCGCCGCTCGCTCGCTGCCGGGCCGGGCGTTGTTGCGCGCGTGCGTGGCCGGTGATACGCAGGTGAAGCGGTACCCCTCGGCGCGCAGGCGCCGGCCAAGCTGCAGCAAGGCTTCGTCTGGCTCGCGCATCATCAGTGGGCTGGCTCCTGATCAAGGCCGGTGGCGCGGCAGTAGGCTTGCGTGGCCAGAAGGCCCTCCGGCAAGGCATGACGGTCGCCCGCCATGCGCGCGATCAGCGCCGGGATGCCATCGGCGGCCATCGGGTTGCCGGGCACCGCGTCGAACGTGAGCTTGGCCTCCCACGTTCCGGGAGCGACGCGGCGAATCGGCGGCTGCCAGTCGGCGGCGATCCAGTCATGCCAAAGCTGCTTCTCGTAGGCTGTGAATACGCCATACATCGGCGCACTGGGCCCCTCGATCAATGCCCACCAACGGCTTTGCGCCGGGTCCAGGCCGCGCTTTATCCACCCTTGGGCTTGCAAGGCGGCAACAAAACCCGGCATGGCACCTGGCTCGGCGAGCCATTGGTTGATGGTGCGGTTCTGCACACGGCAGCGGTCGGCATGCATGAACTGCCCGAACACGCGCTTGCGTTCCAGGGCGGCGAACAACTCGGCCTGCAGGTCGAAGCGGCTGATCAGGCTAGGCGTATCCAGGCCCAGGTCGTTCAAGCGATAACCTCGGCGCACACGTTGGTAGAACGCTTGTGCACCTTCCCGGGGGCACAGCTGTTGGAACGCTGCGAGGGATTTGCGTGCGTGGCCGCTGGCAGCGTTGTCGATGGTGACGTGCAGCTGGAAATAGTGGCCGTCGATGCCCAGTTCGGCGAGTTCATAGGTCGTGATCAACAAATGCACCGGCGGCTGTTCGTAGCCCAGGTTGTAACCGATCACCTCAGGTAAAAAGGCCTCGCCGTGCTGCCCCAAGGCCAGCTGCAGCGTGCCTTGCAGGTAACGCTCATCTTCCAGGGCGGCGAGCTCCAGGCAGCCGAGGCGGCTTAACAGACGCCGGTAGATCAGCACGTGGTTGCAGCGGGGGTCGCCTGCGCCGAGCTCCTCCAGGTAGGTAGTGATCAGGCCGTGGTAACGCGGGTCATCCCAATGGCTCAGGGTACTGTGCAACCAGGCGCCATCGACCGCTTTGGTCGGGGCCACTTGCTGCAGGAACCACAGCGCCTGGGCGCGGTTGCTGAAATAGCGCCGGGGCGCGCCTTGGCGGCGTTGTTCCAGGTAGTGGGCATACCCTTGGGCAACCTGAGCGGCGTGGTTGGCACTCCACGCCTGCAGTTGTGAAGGAGTGTCGGGCAGGTCATCGGGTAGGGATTGCGCGCGTGTCAGTTGCTCGGTAAGCCAAGCGGCACTGCTGGGGTCGTGCCCATCGAGCAGCGCCTGGTACCGCTGCTGCAGGCTATCAGGGGCGGCCTTTGCCGCTGCGTTCGCGGCGCTCTTGCAGGTCGTGACCGTCATGCCTCACTCCTCGTGCACTCATTGGCTTTGATTGGCCCGGGGCATAGGCTCAGGGTCCGGTGCAGGCTGGGGAGCCGGCTTGTCGTCGGGTTGCTGCATTTGTAACGAAGGCTTGCTTTGGTCGGCATCCTTGGCCGGATGATCGCTGTCACGGTCGAAACAACCGCCCAACAACGTCAGGCTGCCGAGCAAGGGCAAAAGGCTGATCAGGCGCATGGGTGTTCCTCTCGGTCAGTAAAGCGCCGTGCCGGGTCGCCCCTGCACGGCGCGCGTCACTTACGAACGGCCGCCTTTGCGGCTCGTGTCGCTGGTATGGCCGCCACCGGACTGCTGGCCGCCTTTACGTCCGGCTTCCGAAGCCTTCTCGCGGTCATTGGCGAAATTCCCTGGGTTCTTGGTACCGCCCTGGCTGCCTTGGCCGCCCTGACTGCCGGTACTGCCCTTCTCTTTCTTGTCCATGGTGCGAAACCTCATGTGACTTAGGGGATGCACGACGAATCTGCCGTACATAGGTTCGGAGTTCGGCGATATCGGGGGATTCGTTTTATTGCGAAGCGTTCGGACCGGCGGCATTAAATAAGCGGCCAATGTGTATTTGGTGCGCCAATGGACGGGTCATCGGTCGCGGCCGGTATCCAAGCGTTGCTGGCGAAGCCCCAGCCAGCCACCGGTCAAGCCCCACGCCAGGGCAAGCGCGGCGCCTGTCAGCATGGCCAGCTGCGGGTGTTCGACAAGCATGTCCAGGCCGCGCTTGACCCAACCGCTCAAGGCGTCGCCACCCCGGTAGACCACGGTGTCAATGAAGTTCTTGGCTTTGTACTTGGCCTCGGCTGGCAGGACTGTGAACAGCATTTCCCGCCCCGGCCGCACCAAGGCGTACTCGCCTGCGCGGCGCACCACCATCACCACCAAGAACACCGCAAACACCGGGCTCAGGGCCAGCCAGACAAACCCGGCGGCCATTACCAGCGGCACCGCCACCAGCAAAATGCCGACGCCCAACCGCCTGGCCAGCCGGCCAGTGAGAAACACCTGGGTGACAATGGCCAGTGCTTGCACCACGGTGTCGATCAGGCCGAACACCTGGGTCTGTCGGGTACGGTCAGTGAACGTTTCGCTGATGATCCGCGCCTGTTCGAAATACAGGAACGTGCTGACGCTGGCCAACAGCACCACGAACAGGGCAATACCCAGCAGGTAGGACGAGCGCAGCACCGCGGTGGCGCCGGCGAACGGGTTGCCGCCCAGCGGCCGAGAAGCGGGTTGCTCGCCCACGTCAGGCAATGGGTGGCGATCACGCCAGCGCTGCAGGTACCCTGCCGCGCCAACGCTGCCCAGCAGCAACAGCGCGGCCAGCAGCACAAGCCCGGCATGCCCCAGCGGAGCGACCAACAGGGTGCCGAGAATCGGCCCGCTCAGGCCGCCCAGGCTAGCGCCGGCTGCCAGCAGGCCAAACAGGCGCTTGCCCTGGGCGGTGGAAAACAGATCGGTGAGCACGCTCCAGGCCAGCGAGATGGCCAGCAGGTTGAACACAGACAGCCAAATGTAAAAGGCTCGCGCCTGCCATACACCGTCCGGGTCGCTGGCAAACACCACGGCAAACAGCACCAGGTTGGCAATGAAGAACCCGTAGGTCCACGGCAGGATATGCCGACGGCGCACGGTCGATGCCAGCCAGCCGAACAGCGGCAAGCAGGCCAGGGTGGCGATGAAGGTGCCGGTGAACAGCCATTGCAGGTTATCGACGCCACCGGCAACGCCCATGGTTTCGCGCACCGGGCGTAGCATGAAATAACCGGTGAACAGCAGGTAGAACAGTGCCAACCCGGCAGCCACCGCCGGGCCTTCGCCAGGCTGGATGTTCAGTCCTTGGTCCAGCCGCTTGCGCCAACGGGCCATGGGCTCAGGCGAACTGCTCGATCAGCGCCTGTTGCTGCGCCTGGCTGAGCAAGGGCCCGTGCCCGGCCTTCAGTTGGTCGAGCTGGCGCTCGGGCCGCCCGGTCGCCGGGATGACCGTGGTCACCGCCGGGTGGCTGATGGCGAATTTGAGAAACAGCTGCGCCCAGCTGCCGATGCCTGCTTCTGCCGCCCAGGCAGGCAGGGGCTGGTCCTTGACCCTGGCGAACAGGCGGCCATCGTCGAAGGCACGGTTGATCAGTACCGCGACCCCTTTGCTCTGGCACAGCGGCAGCAGCTCGCGCGCGGCGTGCGGCGCGTTGACCGAATAGTTGATCTGGATGAAGTCCAGCGGTTCGCGGCGCACGATGCTCGCCACTTCGTCGTGCCCGCTGTTCAGGTAATGCGTGATGCCGACATAGCGCGTCTTGCCCTGCTGCTTGAGCTCGCGGGCATACGGCAGTTGGGTCTGCCAGTCACGCAGGTTGTGGATCTGCAGCAGGTCGACCCTGTCGGTGCGCAAGCGCTTGAGGCTATCGGCCCATTGCGCCTGAGCAGCGGCCCGGCTGTCGGCGGCGATCTTGGTGGCGAGGAAGCATTGACGGTGCCAGCCGCCTTCTTCCAGCAGTTGACCAAGGATGCTGTCGGCCCCGCCATAGTTAGGCGAAGTGTCAATAACGTTGCCGCCGCCGTCGAAAAAGGCCTTGAGCACCACGTTGAGCTGCTGGTATTCGGCAGACCCCGCCTGGACCTCGAAACTGCCGGAGGTACCGGCACCGATCACGGGTAAGGCTTCACCGGTGGAGGGGACCGTACGGGTCAACAGCCCGCCGGCACTGGCTGCGTGCAGCCAGGGGCTGCAGGCCAGCAGCCCCAACGCGGCACTGGCGCGTAGGACATCGCGACGTGCATACATGGCAAAGCTCCCGTCATGAGTCGGAAACTTCCAAGGCTAGCCGCTCTACCCCACCCACGCCGGTGAATCTGTGTCTGGATATTTAGTGATCAATCGTGCAGCAGCAGGCTAAGGTCCAGACCAGCCACGCCCATTGGCGGGCACCAGTAGTAACCACCGGTCAATGGACGGCTGAAGCGGTACAGGCCATCGATGATGCCGTCTTCCAGGCCGCTCATGCGTCGCAGCTGTACTTCGAAGGCATCGAAACTGTGGCCCAGCGCGACGAATGCCAGGCCGGCGCCGCGGCTGTCGGCCCAGGCCACCGAACGGCGCACCATGAATGCCTCTGGCGCGAAGCTCTCTTGGGCGGTGCGCTTGACGTGCGCCGACGCCGGCGCGTCATCGAGCTCTTCGTTGTCGCTCAGGCGACGGCCGATGATGTTGTCCTGATCTGCCTGGGGCAGTGACTTGAAATAGCTCAGGTCGTGTTTCCATAGCTGGAACGCGGCGAAACAGGAGCCCGCCAGGCCCGGCTGGCCATCGGCAACGATGGCGGCTTCGACGGCGTCCTGGTCCACTGGGTTTTCGGTGCCGTCCTCATAGCCCGTCAGGTCATGGCCGCCACGGTGCAGAAAACCGTCAACACTGTCGGCCAGGACCAACGCCGGAGCAACCAGCTGTTGCAGTGCATCGGACTGCAACAGCAGGTCGCCGCGTTCGTTGCCACGCAGCCACAGCCACAGCGCGTGCTGGGTGCTCGGGTTCTCCACCACCGCGTCCAGCTGGGGGAAGGCACGCAGGCCTTGCACCTGCCGGCCCAGCGCCTTGACCAAAGGGGCGCCGAAGCCTGCGATCAGGCGCTGGCCATCCACGTGTGGCAGCAGTGCGTCCAGTACGGCGGGCAGCGCTTCAGGCGACTGCAGGGTGAAGAACAGGTGGCGGGCATGGGCCGGCACCGGGGTGGCAAGCAGACCTTGCTGGAACGGCATGACAGGCTAATCCTTGGCAAAAGCGCGAATGCTACTGCGCGCAGCGCGCCATCGCAACGCGGCATGCAGGCGCTGCGTACACAACGCCGTGACCTGCCGCGGTAACAAAAGGTTACCAAGTGCTGGCGCAATGCAATTAGCTACCCGTTGAACCATGCCTAGACTGCTTTGATCCTTCGCCCGAGTAGCCGCCAATGACCGCCTCGCCTCTACTGACTGCCTTCCTTCCCCTGGCCCTGGGCATCATCATGCTGGGCCTGGGGCTGTCGCTGACCCTGGCCGACTTCGCCCGCGTGGTGAAGTACCCCAAGCCCGTACTTGTCGGGCTGGCCTGCCAGATCCTGCTGCTGCCGTTCATTTGCTTCCTGATCGCCAACGGCTTTGGCCTGGAGTCGGCCCTGGCGGTCGGCCTGATGCTGCTGGCCGCTTCGCCAGGCGGCACCACCGCCAACCTGTTCAGCCACCTGGCCCACGGTGATGTGGCGCTGAACATCACGCTCACCGCAGTCAACTCGTTGATCGCGATCCTGACCATGCCGTTGTTGGTGAACCTGTCGCTGAGCTGGTTCATGGCGTCGGACCAGGCCATCCCGCTGCAATTTGCCAAGGTCATGCAAGTGTTCGCCATCGTCCTGCTGCCGGTCGCCCTGGGCATGCTGATACGTCACTGGGCGCCCGGTTTTGCCGCACGCATGGAGAAACCCATGAAACTGGTGGCGGCGCTGTTCCTGGCGTTCACCATTGTTCTGGCCCTGGCCAAAGACTGGCAGACCGTGGTCGAGTACGCACCGGTGGTTGGGCTGGCGGCGCTGCTGTTCAACCTGATAAGCCTGACGTTGGGTTACTGGGTGCCGCGGCTGCTTAGCATCCCCAAGCGCCAGGCAATTGCGATCGGCATGGAAATCGGCATCCACAACGGCACTTTGGCGATCGCGCTGGCGTTGAGCCCTTCGCTGTTGAACAACGCCACCATGGCGGTGCCTGCGGCGCTGTACAGCCTGATCATGTTCTTCACGGCGGCTGGGTTTGGCTGGTGGGTCAGCCGTGGGCACACTGGCGCTGCAACACAAGGCGATGGCGAACCCGTGAATTGATACCCTCAGCAGCGCCCGCGCCGGCGTTGCAACTGGCGCTTGAGCACCTTCAGCGGTGGTGCATAGAAAAAGCCGAACGACACGCTGCCCGTGCGCCCCTTCACCGCGTGGTGCAGGCGGTGGGCACGGTGCAGGCGCTTGAGGTAGCGGCTGACTGGCCGTGGCTTGCGCGGCCAGTGCCGATGAAAGAAGCCATCGTGGGCCAGCACATACAGCAGGCCGTAGCCGGCCACTCCGCCGCCGACCCACTGTAGCGGCGCATGGCCGGCCTTGCCCAGTGCCACCAACGCTGCGGCGATCAGGCCCAGGGCCACCAGGTACAGGTCGTTGGTCTCGAGCATGCCCAGGTGCGGTTCATGGTGCGAACGGTGCAGCCACCAGCCCCAGCCATGCATGATGTACTTGTGCGCCAGCGTGCCGACGCCTTCCATGGCCACCAGGGTGCCGAGCAGCACGAGGAAATTGAACAGCATGTAACGGTCCGGGGGATAGCAGAGGGTCGCGCAAGGGTACCGATTGCCGGCGTTTTTTTCCATGGAGTGCCGACGGCTGTAGCGCATTTCCTTATGAAGCCATTGTCATGTTTTTACCCTTGACCCTGCGCAACCAGCGGCGTAAGGTCCACCCGCAATTTCGCATCCCTGAACAGGAGTCCTGCTTTGGACAGTAGCCCCAGTCGCGTGCGACAGGCCCACTCGGCGAGCTAGTCCGGCAGTTTCCTGCCACTGTCTCGCCATTGGCTAGACAGTGGAACGCTCCAGCCCATGCGGCTGAACCTTCCTCTTCCCCTACCCTTCGTGGTCCTGCGCATTTCTGGTTATTCAACCACGCCAGCGGTTATGGCGTTCTGGCGGGCCTGTGCCCGCGCAAGAGGTTTGCTATGGATTGGAAAGTCTTTCTGCTGCGTGTCAGCATTGCCCTGCTGCTTGGCGCCCTGATCGGGGCCGAGCGCCAACTGCGCCAGCGCCTGACCGGGCTGCGCACCAATGCGCTGGTCAGCACCGGCGCCTGCCTGTTCGTGCTGATGACCCAAGCGGTGCCTGGCATGGCCCCTAACGATGCGTCGCGGGTGGCCGCCTATGTGGTCTCGGGCATTGGTTTTCTGGGCGGCGGCGTGATCATGCGCGATGGGTTCAATGTCAGGGGCCTGAACACCGCCGCCACGCTCTGGTGCACCGCGGCAGTTGGCGTGCTGTGCAGCCTGGGTTTGCTGCTGGAGGCCGCGCTGGGCAGTTTGGTGGTGCTCTGCGCCAATATCCTGCTGCGTGATATCGCCCAGCGTCTGGATCGCCAGGACGTGTTGCCGGCCAGCGAAGTCGAGCAGCGTTTCGAGGTGCGCATCGTCTGCCGTGCCGAGGATGAAATCCAGGTGCGCAGCCTGATGCTGCACAGCCTGGGCGACCCCGAGCTGCGCCTGCAGTCATTGCACAGCGAGGACCTGCCCAACCCGGCGCGCCTGGAAGTGCGTGCTGAGCTGCTGGGCAACCCACAGGCGCCCGCGCAACTGGAGCGACTGGTCAGCCGGGTGAGCCTGGAAAAAGGCGTCAGCTCGGTGCGCTGGCAGTTGCAAGCACAAGTATTGGCAGCCGATTAAGGAGCGCGCGATGGTTATACGTACTACTCGTCCCGGTGATATCGCTCATCTGGCCGGTGTCGAACGGTCCGCCGCACAGGCATTTGCCCGGGTAGCCGACCTGGCATGGCTGGCCGATGGCGACGTGCTTGACTCAGCGGCGCACCGTGGGTTCATGCTGGCCGAATGCAGCTGGGTCGCCGAGGATGCCCAGGGGCAGGTGCTGGGCTTCCTCTGTGCCAGCATGGAGGTACACGCGCTACACGTTCATGAGCTTTCGGTGCGTCTGGAGGCCCAAGGGCAAGGGGTCGGCAGGCGGCTGTTGGATCACGCCGCCTACGTGGCGCGGCGTCGGGGCTTTGAGCAACTGACCCTGACCACATTCGCTGAGGTGCCGTGGAATGCGCCTTTTTATGCACGCTATGGGTTCGAACGTATTGAGGAGCAGCACCTGAGCCCCCGTTTGCGCAGCATTCTGGCCAGCGAGGCGGCTCATGGTCTGGCCGGCAGATGCGCCATGCGCTTGCGCGTGGAATAACCCTTTGGATGCAGCGCTACCACTCAGCGCTGCTTGCGCGTACCCAGCTCGATCCACACCGGTGCATGGTCGCTGGCCTTGGCTTCATTACGAACCCAGGCATCCACTCCGGCGGCCTTGAGGTAGGGCGCAAGCTCAGGGTTGAGCAACAGATGATCGATGCGCAGCCCGGCATTGCGTGCCCAGTGATTGCGAAAATAGTCCCAGAAGGTATAGACGCGCGCGTCAGGATGCAGATGGCGAATGGCGTCGGTCCAGCCCTGCTCCAACAAAGCCTGGTAACACTGACGCGATTCTGGTTGCAGCAATGCATCCTTTTGCCAGGAGCGAGGGTTATAGATGTCGAAGTCGGTAGGCACGACGTTGAAGTCACCCGCCAGCACCGTTGGATGACCGCTGCCCTGCAGGCTGCGCGCATGGGCGAGTAGGCGCTCGAACCAGCGCAGCTTGTAATCGAATTTAGGGCCCGGTTGCGGGTTGCCGTTGGGCAGGTACAGACAGCCTACCAGCAAGCCGTGAACTGCCGCTTCCAGATAACGGCTCTGGCTGTCGTCTTCCATGCCCGGCAGGCCTCGGCGCACTTCCAGGGGCTGGCTATCCCTGGCCAGGATGGCGACACCGTTCCACGCGGGCTGACCGTGGTGCAAGCAGCCATACCCGGCGGCTTCAATAGCCTCCCGAGGAAACTGCTGGTCCGCGGCTTTGAGTTCCTGCAGGCAGGCAATGTCGGGCTTTTCCCGGTCCAGCCAGGCCAGCAGTGCCGGCAGCCGGCTGCGGATGCCATTGATGTTGAAGGTGGCGATGCGCAGGGCTTTCATGCGTCCGGGTCATCCACGTGGGCCTGTACGGCGTCGGGCAATGCACCCAGTTGCGCCTCATCGGCGAGCGCCTTGAGCGCCACCCAGTCATCCCATTCGATCGCGCCGTCATTGAGCAGCGCTTCGGCGGTATGGACCAGCCCTTCGTAGTAGGCATCGGGCGACTCAAGCCGATAACTGTCATCGTCGTATTGGGCATACCAGGCCTCAAGCTCAGGAATACTGCGTTCGATGCTCATGGCGCTACTCCTTTGCAAACCTTTGAATGTGTGAGCCTGTGCGCTGCGCATCGTTCCACGTGATCGTGCGACGTACGCCTGGGTGCAAAAAAAATTAAACCTATGGCCGCAGAGCGGGCTCAACCGTAAGCGACAAACGAGGTCGCGCCACGGTAGCAAGGAGAGAGACATGAGCAATCTGTTGATCAAACGCGTGGGCTTGTCAATGGTGCTGGGCATGGCGTCCTGGCAAGTGATGGCCGCCACTTCCGATGACTTTGTCGATGCCGCCACCGAGGCAGGCATTGCCGAGGTCGTTACCGGCAACCTGGCACTGGAAAAGAGCCAGAACGCCGAAATCAAGACCTTCGCCCAGCAGATGGTGACCGACCATACCAAGGCTAACCAGAAGCTCGGCGACATTGCCCGCAAGCTGGATATCAAGGTGCCGGACGATGCAGCGCTGACCGACAAGGTCAAAAAAATGATCTTGCAATGGCGTGACGAGTCGTTCGACAAGTCGTATGTCAACAACCAGGTCGATGCCCATGAAAAGGCGGTGGAACTGTTCAAGAAGGAAGCGGCTTCGTCCGACAAGCCCGAGCTGAAAGCTTTCGCCAGTGACACCTTGCCTACCCTGGAACACCATCTGGAACAGGCCAAGGCGCTTCAGGCCAAACACGGCAAATAATCGACCCATTGCACGAGGCTCTCATGACTAACGATGCACTGCGTAGCGAAATCCTCACCCGCCTGCTCCACGCTCATCCCCATGGGTTGGGCAAGGAAGTACTGGACAACTACCGCGGCGAAAAGGCGGTGGCAGGCATGCTCAAGACCTTGCAGGAACATGGCCTGATCCAGGACGGCAGTGTGGCGGTGGACGAGGAACACCAACTGAGCTTGAGCTACCCGATCAAATTGTCGGCAGCCGGCGTGGACGCCGCCAAGCAGGCGGACGGTGCACAGACAGACCGTTCACAGACGTAGGCGCACCCTAAGCGCAAACCAGGTAGCAGCGGGGTTGCCCGCTGCCGCCGGTATCGATGAAGAAGGCTACTTGTGCTTCTTCTCCTCATCCCTTGGCGCTATCGCTGGCCCTGTAGGGTCTACTTGCGGGTCGTCAAGGTCTGGTGAGTCCGGGTCAAAACCCAGCTCGTGGTTCTTGCTGGCTTTATCGGAGGAATGCGGGCCCTGCCCTTTTTCCGGCTGCTGGGTTGGCTTGGTCATGTAACAGTCTCCCTTGGGTGTCTTAGGAAGAGTGTGAATGCCGCTCGAAGTTTGATTTTATTTGCCGGCTGCCAACTGCTGCCGACAGTCCTTAAGTGCTTCATCCCGCTTGACCAGCTCACCCTGCAGAAACTGCAATTGCCTGCCCTGCTCCGCACAGATACCCCGTTTGTCTTCCAGGTGCTGCTCCTGCACCTGCAATTGCCGGCGCATTTCTTCGCTGGCGCCCTGTGCCTGCGCCAGGATCGTACGCAAACCCTGGATCTGCGCGTCCCGCTGCTCCAGCAACTCATCCAGCGCCTTGCGTTCACTGCAGGCCTGTCGATGTTCACCGAGCAAGCGCTCGTTGTCGCGGTGCAGGCGGGTCAGTTCGTCCTGTTTGACGATCATGCCTTGCTGCAACTGGCGCAACTCCACCTGCAGCTGCTGCAGCTGGGCTTCATGCCGGCGCTGGTCTTGCTCGCGTTGTTCGCGGCTGGCGCTTCGGTAGTGCTCAAGGGCATCCCGGGCGTGGCGGTGCTTGTCTTCCAGTGAGCGCACCTGCTCGTCCTTGTCGGCCAGGCGCACCTGCAACTCCCCAAGTGATTGATTCAGGCTGGCGCTGCGCAGTTGTTCGGCCTGCAACGTGCTCTGGGTGGCTACCAGGCGCTCCGATTCGGCAGCGAGTGCTGCGGCCTGTATCTGCAGTTGCTGGTGTGCGGTGGCCAATGCCTGCTGGGCCAGGTGCAACTGCGCCTCGAGCTGTTCGCGCTGTTCGTTGAAAGCCGCTTGCGCCTGCTCGACGCGGGCATCCGCCTCCTCCTGAAGCTGGTCTGCCAACTGCCCCACCAGCTTGCCCAGCGTGTCGCTCAGTGCTGGGGCACCCTGCAGCGCGGCAGGTTTGTGCTCCTCAAGCTCCTTGAGGTAACGATGGATAGTGGTTTTGGAGCCGGTGTTGCCCAGTTCGATACGTACAGCATCGATGCTCGGGTACTCACCCCGAGCGATCAATACCTGCCGTGCCTGCTGCACTACCGCTTTGTTAATACCGCCCCGGGCCATGAATGCTCCTACGATTTCGTATCATGGTACGTACCATGTATTTACATGGGAATTCTCACCCTCCTCGCACGGAAATTCAAGCACTTACTAAGGTTTAATAATCACGGCTTATCGCATGAGATAGCACGAATTCTGGGTGTGGGAGGTGGCTGCCGTAGGAGCAGTACACAAAGCACCCGGCCAGGGTGCGGCGGCGCAAATAGGCGCAGGCAGGTGGGGATGGATTGAAGGGGGAGCAGGTCGGCGCCGGGCGGCGCGACCTTATAGTGCGGGGCTAAAGCGGGCAGTGAATGGGTACCGCGTGGTACCCATTTACTGTTGAGGCTGTAAAGCGCCAGGCAGCGCGTAAGCGCATCAACCTTGGCTGTCGAGGCCCATTTGCCAGAAGTCGGCCTCCAACCGCGATGCCTGGCCAAAGATCGCGGCCAGCTCGATGAAGCGCTGCTCAGTCATGCTGCGCGCCGCCAGGTCATCGAGGTGCTTGCGTGCCGACGCCGCCACGTCCTGGTAGGCCTCACCGGCATACTCCCCGATCCATTCGCGGTAAGGATGGTCACTCAGGTCACCGATCCGCTCGGCCAGCACGCGCCCGATTTCGGCGTAGCCAATCACACACGGTGCCAAGGCTGCATGCAGCTCCAGCAGGTCGCCGGCGGCGCCGCAGTCGAGCACGTAGCGGGTGTAGGCCACCGTGGCCTGATGCTCCGGAGCGGCTGCGATATCGGCTTGCGACAGCCCCCAACGCGCGCAAAGCCGCAGGTGCAGCTCGGTCTCGTCGAGAATGGCTGCCAGGCCAGCCTGGGCGGCGCGGATATCTGCGGGGGTCCTGCTTTTATAGGCCGCCAGTGCCCAGGCGCGGGCGAACTGGATCAGGAACAGGTAGTCCTGAACCAGGTAGGTGCGGAAGGCCTCCTCGGCCAAGGTGCCCTCACCCATCTGCCGCACAAAATCGTGGTCGACATAGCGGGCCCACTGCGGCGCGGTTGCAGCTTTGAGGCGCTCGAAAATATCCATGCTCAGGCTTCCTCATCGTAAATGGCGTCGAAAAAGGCAAGCTCCAGCGCCACGGTACGTGAGTAGAAGTCGCTGCTCAGTGCTGCCTCCTGTGGCCCTACCCGGTCCAGTTCGGCCTGCAGGAAGGCAACGAATTCGGCAAATGCCGGGTTGTCGTGCAGGGTGATCCACTCGGCGTAGACGAAGTTGGCCGGCAGTGGTTTCGGCGCCTTGCTGGCCCAGTCCAGGTACAGCCCTTCTGCCACGTTCAGCACCGCCAGCGCGGCCGCATAGGACCGGGTAGCCGCCGCTTCGCGCATGATGGCCTTGAAGCCGGCAGTCGGCCCGCTGTCCGCGGGCTCGTTGCGTTGCGCGGGGCTGACGTCCAAGGCTTCGAACGCGCGCAGGAAATAGGTGTTTTCGTCGCTCGAGATCATGCCGGCGAAGCGACCGAAGCGCAGCCGAGCCTCAAAGGTGTCGGCGGTGGCGATCGCCGCACCGAGCAAGGTCAGGAAGCTGTCGATGAAGCGATGGTCCTGAACCAGGTAGCGGATCATGAACGGGTCGGCCACGCTGCCGTTGCAGAGCTCGGTGACGAAGCGATGGCCCACGGCAGCCGACCAGGTCGGTTCGCTCTGACGGCGCAGGATTTGGGTGAAACGTTCGGTCATGGTGCTGTCCTCCATTGAGGTGACAGCGAGACCGTTCGAGTGGGGCATGGAGCGGCCTCGCAGTGAGGCCGGCAAAAAGGCAGGTCGGCAGTCCCATCCCTTCGCCGGCATGATCCGGATCAGGTTCGAAGGGTCACCGCGCTGCAGTTGCCAGCGGTTTCTCAGCCCGTTGCCGGGCTCCCCTTGGTGGAGTGCAGGTATACAGCAGATCGACGGCCGTTGCCACTGGCCTGATCGACGCCCACAAGGCTAAAGGCACATCGCCACTAGTCATTATGCTGTCATCTTATTGTCGTATTTTTCCGCCTTCACCCCGGGTCGGGAATACCAGCAGTGATCCGCCGTTCTCTCTCGTCTACAGGCCTGTTGCGCCTGTTGATCCTGATGCTCTGCGCAGCCACCCTGACCTTTCTCTGGGGGCTGCATTTCGCCCAGAAGGCCGCCGCGCGCCAGGACGCGCTGTCCGCCAAGGCCGTTGAGCACCTGAACCTGGCCAGCATCGTTGCCCAGAGCCTGCGCCAACTGGTAGACCGCGCACAGGCCGTCGGCCGGGTGACCCAGGAGGATATGAAGGTGCTGCACCAGGGTAACCTCAGCCTCGCCCGGCTGCTGGCCGAGGACCCAGTGTTCAAGCGCATGGGCCTTTATGACCGGCACGGCCGCCTGCTTTCGGCCAGCCACGGCGACGAAGCCCCCGTGCTGCCAGCCCCCTGGCTGCAGCAATTGAACGTGCACGTCGCCCGCTATGGTTTCAAAGCGTTCCTGCCGCGTGTGGCCCCGTCCGACACACCAAACTGGCGACTGCCCTTCCTGCTGCCCTTGACCAGCCTGCCAAGCCGTGAAATCGACACCATCCTCCTCGTGCAGCTCGACATCGGCTACCTGGCGGTACTGTTCCAGCATATCGACCTGGGCACCACCGGGCTGATACGCCTGGTGCAGGACGACGGCCAGGAGCGGCTGCGCATCGACACCCATGGCGTGATCGGGGCCGGCGACAGCTTCGAGCCAGGCGTGCCCGGCTCAGGCGTCGAATCAGGGCAGCTCACGCAATATGCCTCTGGCGAGGCCTATCAGAGCCTGTACCGGCGTGTCGCCGAACGTGGCTTCAGCATTGTCGTCAGCCAACGCTACGATGAAATTCTGGCGCCCTCTGCCCTGGCCTACTCACGCCAGTTCTGGCTCAACCTGAGCATGACCTTGATGATCCTCGCCAGCCTGGCGTGGACGTTGCGGCTGCTGCGCAAGCGCCAGGAGGCGTTCAGCGCCCTGGAGCTTGCGCAGCAGGTCAATCAGCAACTGATCGGGCGCCTGGAGGACGAACACCGACGCAGCAGCCATGCCGCCGCCACCGATCACCTCAGCGGCTTGCACAACCGTCGTCAGTTCGTCGAGGTGGCGGGCACGGTGCTGACCCGGCAGCGCGGTAAACGCCGGCTGATGGCCATCTTGTTCATCGACATGGACCGCTTCAAGTCGATCAATGACTCGCTCGGGCACAAGATCGGCGATTTGCTGCTGCAGGCCGTGGCCGGGCGCATCCAGCGCCTGCTCGAGCCGGGCGACGAAGCCTCGCGCTTTGGTGGCGACGAATTCGTCGTGCTGCTGGCCGGCGAGCGCAGCGAAGAGCAAATCAATGCCTGGGTGCGCAACCTGGTGCAGAAGTTGTCGGCCACCTACGCGCTGGACGGCCAGGAGGTCAATACCAGCCCCAGTGTCGGCGTCAGCATCTGCCCGCGTGATGGCCAGGAAATCGACAGCCTGATCCGCTGCGCCGACGCGGCGATGTACTCGGCCAAGCAGGCCGGCCGTGCCCAGTATCGCTTCTTCGACCCGTCATTGAACCTTTCCGATATCCAGGCCTTTACCCTGGAGCAAGCCTTCGGCAACGCGTTGACCGAGCGCCAGTTCGTGCTGCATTACCAGCCGCAAATACGTTTGGATACCCAGCAGGTGCTGGGCTACGAAGCCTTGGTGCGCTGGGACCACCCGGAGTTCGGCCTGCTCTACCCTGACCGTTTCATCGACCTGGCCGAACGCAGCGGTTTTATCATCGACCTGGGCTGGGAAGTGTTGCGCCTGGCCTGCGAAGAGCTGGCTCGATGGGGCGCGCAGGGCCGGGAGAGCCGCCTGGCGGTGAATGTTTCTGCCCTGCAACTGCGCCAGGTCGACTTCAGCAACCGCTTGCTGGCCGAGCTGCAGGCCCATGGCATCGCCCCGCAGCGCCTGGAACTTGAAATCACCGAAACCACGATCCTCGACCCGGAGGGTACCGCGGTCGACCATCTGCACCGCCTGCGCGCGGCGGGCCTGGGTATCAGCCTGGACGATTTTGGCCGTGGCTATGCCGGCTTCGCCCATTTGCAGGCGCTGCCGCTGAGCAAGCTCAAGATCGATCGATCGCTGATTGCGCCACTGTCCAACAGCCATGACGACAGCCCGATTGTGTCTTCAACCATCATCCTGGCCAAGCGCCTGGGCCTGGAGGTGGTGGCCGAAGGTGTCGAAACCCGCGAGCAAGTGGTGTGCCTGAAGCTTGCCGGCTGCGATGTCGCCCAGGGCTACCACTTCAGCCGGCCCTTGTCGGCCGCGCAATTGCGTGACTACCCGCCGTTCAATGGCGCGGAGTTAAAGCCCTATATGCTGTGAGCAAAACGGGCGGCGTGAGCGAAGTCACCGGCCACAGGGCCGGGACAGACAAGCCAATAAGCATTATGGTGTGAGGATCAACCGCCACTCCACCGACCATGACCGACATCGAGCGCTACGTCCGCGCCGCCACCCGCGACAACACTCGGCGCAGTTACCAAGCGGCCATTGAGCATTTCGAGGCCCATTGGGGCGGCTTTCTGCCGGCCACGGCCGACAGCATTGCCCGCTATCTGGCCGACCATGCCGAACAGCACGCTGTCAGCACCCTGCGCCAGCGCTTGGCAGCCCTGAGCCAGTGGCACATCAGCCAGGGCTTCCCCGACCCGACCAAGGCCCCGTTGGTCCGCCAAGTACTGCGCGGCATCCGCACCTTGCACCCGACGCCCCCCAAACAGGCCGCGCCGCTGTTGCTGCAGCACCTGCAACGTGCGGCCGAATGCTTCGAGGAAGAGGCCCGACAGGCCCGTGAACACCACGACTTGCGGGCCTTGCGCCGCGCCCGGCGCGACGCCGCGCTGTTGCTGCTGGGGTTCTGGCGTGGCTTTCGCGGGGATGAACTGGCGCGCCTGCGCGTCGAGCATGTCCAGGCCGAAGCCGGTGTCGGCATCACCCTGTTCCTGCCGCGCAGCAAAGGTGACCGAGAAGCACTTGGCGTACAGCACTGCACCCCGGCGCTGAAGGCGCTGTGCCCGGTCACCGCCTACCTGCAGTGGATCGAAGTGGCTGGTATTGCCCATGGCCCGGTTTTCCGAAAGCTCGACCGCTGGGGCAACCTGAGTGATACACCGCTCAACAGCAACAGCCTGGTTGGCCTGCTGCGTCGCATGCTGGAGCGTGCCGAAGTGCCCGCGGCACTGTACACCGGCCACTCCCTGCGCCGCGGCTTCGCCACCTGGGCGACGGCCAACGGCTGGGAGCTGAAGTCGCTGATGAGTTACGTCGGTTGGAAGGATGCCAAATCGGCGCTGCGCTACATTGATGCGGGGCAGCGCTTTGGCGAACTGGCCGTATTACCGGCCAGCCAGGGGCAGGCGCTTATTCCTTGAAAGCGTGACGCGCAATACCGCCTACCTCCGGGCGTATCGCATAGAGGTCGCCGGCGTCCGGGTAGTGGCGCAGTTCCGCGGGTGACATGCCGACCCGTGCGGTGGTGATGAACAGCGTGCCCAAGCCGTCGCCACCGAAGCAGCAACTGGTCGGGCGCGGTACCGGCATCACCACCTGGTCGGTCAAGTGCCCGTCGCGGTCATAGCGCAACACACAGCTGCCATTGAACTGACACACCCACAGCCCACCTTCGCGATCCAGGGCAATACCGTCCGGGCGCCCCAGTTCGGCGGGCGTCTCAGCGAACAGTCTCACGTCCTCCAATCTGCCATCGGCCTGGTACTCGGCGCGGTAGATCGAACGGGCAACGGAGTCGACGAAGAATACGGTGTGCCCATCTTCCGACCAGGCAAGCCCATTGGGTAACGACATGCCGTCGTGAATCACTTCATCGTGCAGCTCGCCGTCGAAGCGGAACAGCGCGCCGGTCTTGCCGCTGGGCCCCTCGTCCATCAGGCCGGTGATGAACCGCCCCTGCGGATCGCAGGCCCCGTCATTGAATCGGTAGCTCGAGCGGTGGTGCACCGGTGCCGAGTACTGGCGCACCCGGCGTGGTTCTACATCAAGAATGGCTACGCTGGCATCTTCGGTGAAGATCAGGTTGCCCTGGTTGGTGAGCGCCAGGGCACCGATACGTGCGGCCGATTCGTATAGCATCTCCACTTCGCCGTCCGGCAGCAGCCGATGGATGCGGCCGCCCGTGATATCGACAAAGTACAGCGCGCCTGTGCGGGCATCCCAGACCGGGCTTTCGCCCAGGTCGGCGCGGGTGTTGGCGACCTTGATCGGCACGTAGTGACATTCCTTGATGCGGCTCCAGCGTTCGGCCACTTCGGCAAGGCTGGACGCCTCCACTCGAGCCAGGTCACGCGGGTAGCTGACCCCGCTGTTCTCGCTGAAGCGTGTGGCGGTGAACTGGCCATTGCTGGCCCGCAAGATATAGCCAGTGTCCCTGCACAGCGGGCTGGCCAGGTACAACACACCCGGCGTGACCCACTCGGGCTTGAGCTCTTCCGGAGGCTGGGTCACCCCCCACATCCGCGTCTTGGCCACCGGCGAGATCGCGTTGACCAGAATGCCGTGCTCCAGCCCTTCCATGCTCAGTGCGTTCATGATGCCAACCTGGGCCATCTTGCCCGCCGAATAGGCCACCAGGCCTGGCTGGGCATAGCGCTGGTACATGGCGCGGTCCGAGGTGGTCAGTACGATCCGGGGTGCTTCGGCCGCCTTGAGGTGCTTCCAGGCATGCTTGGCCAGCCACACCGGGGCGTGCACGCTGATGCCCAGCGCGCGCTCGAGGAACGCCTGCTCCTGGGTTTCGATGCCTTGGTAGTCGACCCAGCCGGCATTGTGGATCAGGATATCCAGCGCGCCGAACTGGGCGATGGCCAATTCCACCAACGCCCTGCATTCGTCTTCGTTTTCCAGGTGGCCAACGTGTGCGACCACGTCGAACCCCTTGGCTTTCATGGTTGCCAGGGCAACGCTGACGGCTGCCGGGTCCTGACCTTCCCCCGATCGGTCGGTGCCCAGGTCGCTGATGACCACCCGCGCACCTCGCGCCGCCAGGGCCATGGCGTAATCCAGGCCAAGCCCTTGGGCGGCACCGGTGACGATGGCGACTTTGTCTTTGAATGGGTCTGTACTTGGCATTGTGGGCCCTTCCGATTCTCCTTTTTTTACGATAACAATAAAAAAATCAATGACTTAATATTAAAAGCATGCAACTTTGATATCTCCGGGATATCACGTCCGACCCATCCCCCGCCGATTTGCCTGCACCCATGCCGCGATCCCCTACAGCAGCCGTTTGCAGCAGAGGCTTTGTCGCCGCGATGCCACGCACTATGATGGCCGCCTTGCAGGGTCGGCCGCCGGAGAATGCCTTCCTGGCACCAGTTCGACTCGATGAAGGAACGTAGAATGATCGAGACACGTTTGCTCAGGCAGTTCATTGCCGTGGCCGAGGAGCTGCACTTTCACAAGGCAGCCATCCGTCTGCACATGGCACAGCCACCGTTGAGCCAGGCGATCAACCGACTGGAAGAGAAGCTGGGCTTCAGCCTATTCCTGCGCAACAAGCGCGGCGTCAAGCTCACCGCTGCGGGCATGGCGTTCCTGGAAACTGCCTATCGCACGCTCAAGGAGCTCGAGCAAGGTATCGAGTACGCCCGCAACGTCTCCGAAGGCATCTGCGGCAAACTGACCATCACGGCCATTTCCATCGCCTACTACGAATCCTTGCTCAATACCCTGAAGAAATTCCGCGAGATCTACCCGAACGTGCGGCTGACCATTCGCGAAATGCCCTCAGCCTCCCAGGCCGAGGCGTTGATGGCCGGTGAGGCCGACATCGGCTTCATGCGCAAGCTGCCCATGCCCCCCGACACCATCGAATCGCGGCTGCTGCTGAACGAGCAGATCGTCATGGCCCTGCCCGCCAGCCACGCCAAGGCGCACCAGCCGATGGTCGATTTGCGCGATTTTGCCGAAGAAGACTTCGTATTTACCCCGCAGGCGCTGGGCAGCGGCTACCACAGCCAGTTGATCGCGCTGTGCGAATCGGCGGGTTTCTACCCCAAGGTGGTGCAGGAGGCGGCGCAGATCCACACCCTGATCGGCCTGGTTGCCTGCGGCTTTGGTGTGGCACTGGTGCCGGAGTCGATTGCCTACTCCACGCTGCGCGACCGGGTGCAGTTCCGCCCGATCCGGCCGATCAAGGACCAGCCGACGCCCACCATGGGCCTGTACATGAACTGGAACCTCCAGAACGCCTCCCCGGCACTGGGCAGTTTCATTTCCATGCTGGACCTGGGGGCCCCCCGGCGCTTTGCCGATACCATCCAGAACCCCGTGATCCTGGATGGCAGCGACCCACGCGAACTACACCGTTAAACCGTACTCGCGCAACCAGGCATCCAGCGCCAGCGCCGTCTCCAGGTTGTTGCGCCGCAGTTGCGAGTTGAAATACCCCTCGGGCTGGCGCAGTTCACCGGCCAGGCGACCACGGTCGATGACCTGGAACACCGGGCTGCCCACCGTGTTCAACAACTGCTGGGTACGCTCGCGCAAGAACCGCTCGTAGGCCAGGTTGGCCGATGTCGGGTACGGGCTCTTGCGCCGCTGCAGCACCGCCGGCGGCAGGATATCGGCACACGCCTGCTTGAGCAGCCACTTCTCCTGGCCGTCCTTGCCCTTGATCGCCCACGGTACGTTGTAGACGTACTCCACCAGCGCATGGTCGGTGAACGGCACTCGCACCTCAAGACTGGCCGCCATACTCAGGCGGTCCTTGCGGTCGAGCAGGATTGGCAGCCAGCGCTGCAAGTGCATGTGGCAGATCTCGCGCATGCGCCGCTCTTGCGGGCTATCGCCCGGCAAGTGCTCGACGCTGTCCAACGCCTGGTGGTAGCAACTGTCCTGATAATTGGCAAAGTCGCACAGGCGGTTGAACTCTGGATTGATCAGCTCCGGCTGCAGCAACTGCATGCGCGACAGCCACGGGAAGCGTTGCGCCGCCACCGCGTGTGGGTCACGGAACCAGGCATAGCCGCCAAACACCTCATCTGCCGCCTCTCCGGAGATCGCCACGGTCGAGTGCGCACGGATCGCCTTGAACAGCAGGTACAACGAGGTGTCGACGTCGCCAAAGGTCGCTGCCGAGTCGTTGGCCCGGTACACCGCCATCCGCGCAGGGTCTGCCACCAGTTCGCGGTTGTCGATGAGAATGGTCTGGTGGCGGCTGCCAATGTACTCGGCAGCCGCCAGCGCGTAAGGCTGGTCGCGCTCGGGCCGGAACTCGTCGCTCTGAAACTGCTCGGCCTGGCCGACGAAGTCTACCGAGAACGAATTGACTCTGCCGCCCTGCTCGGTCTGCACACGTTGTTGCGCCATGGCCGTGAGGATGGTCGAGTCCAGGCCGCCCGAGAGCAGCGAGCACACAGGTACATCAGCGTACAGCTGCTCGCCAAGGGCATTGCCGAGCAGCTCACGGGTACGCGCGACGGTGCTTGGCAGGTCGTCCTCATGCTCACGCCGCTGCAACTGCCAGTAGCGGCTGATCTTAAGCCGCCCGTTGGGTCGCCATGACAGACGGTGCCCGGGCGGCAGTTCGTCGACCCCTCGCAGGGCCGTGCGCGCGGTGCCGCGCGACAGGCTCAGGGCATCGACCAGACCGACAACATCCAGTCCCCGGCTGTATTCCGGATGGGCCAGCACCGCCTTGATCTCGGAGCCGAACAGCAGCCCCTGCTGGTGGCGTGCGTAGTACAGCGGCTTGACCCCAAGCCGGTCACGCACCAGCAGAAAGTGGCCGTCGCGCGCGTCAAAGACGGCGAAGGCGAACATCCCGCTCAGGTATTGGCAGCACTGCTCGCCCCATTCCAGGTAGGCGTGCAGCACCACCTCGGTATCGCTGCGGGTATGGAACTGGTGGCCCGCCTGGCGCAGGCGCTCACGCAGTTCGTTATGGTTGTAGACCTCACCGGTGTAGATCAGCGCCACCTCCTGGCCGTTGCTGCAGCGATAGATCATCGGCTGAACGCCGCCGCTGAGGTCGATGATCGCCAGCCGGCGGTGGCCCAACAATGCATGGCGGTGCTGCCAAGTGCCGCTGGCATCCGGCCCGCGCAGGGCCAGCGTATCGGTCATGGCGCCAAGGGCCTGGCCGGCCTGGGCCAGGTCGCGGGTGTAGTCCACCCAGCCTGTGATTCCACACATAGTGTGCTCCTTACACCTGAAGACGACGGGTCGGCAGCAGGCCGATCACCGCCTGAAGACGTTTGGCGATATCCAGCAGCTGCCGTTCGCTGTCGCGCCGACCCATGACCTGCACGGCCAGCGGGGCCTTGCCATCGGCACTCAGGCAAATGGGCACGGTGATGGCCGGCAGGCCGCTGAAGCTGGCCAGCGGGGTGAAGCTGATCTTCTGCTCATAGCCCTCGTCAGCCGGCGACGGGATAGTCGAATCACCCGGCTGCGGATTGCGCCGGTCGAACGGGCGGTTGGGGTCCATCGGGAATACCACGAAATCCACCTGGGCTGCGTCGAACCACGCATCGATACCGGCGCGTACGCTGTCCATGCGCTGGTGAATGCGCTGATAGTCGCTGTCGCTCACGCCCTCGCCCACCTTGAGCGCACTGAGCGTCGACCAGTGCAGTTCGCAATCGAACCGGCGTGCCCAGGCGGCGCAAGCCAACCAGGCATCCCGTGCGCACAACTGCCAGGCATCGCCACGGCAGGCCCAGAGCTCAGGCATAGCGACTTCACGGGCGGGCATGCCCAGGTCTGCCAGGGCACTGCAGGCCTGGCCAAGCATGGCCAGCATTGCCTGGCTGGTCAGCGAAGGGTCCAGTGCGTGTTCAAGTACACCGACCCGGTAGCGGTCTTTGAGCGGTTGCTGCTGGCCCAGCAAGGGCTCCAGGCCCAGCAGCGGGAACAGCAGGTCGAGATCGTCGGCGCTGCGGGTGACCCAGCCCAGGGCATCCATGCGCGGCGACAACGGGAACACTCCGGCCAAGCTCGTAGCCTTCTGGGTCATGCGCAAGCCGACCATGCCGCAGTGCGATGCCGGCCAGCGAACCGACCCCAGCACATCGGTGCCCAGGGAGATATCACACAGCCCGGCAGCCACCGACACCGCCGACCCGGTGCTGGAACCGGACGGGTCGATGGTTGGGTAATGCGGGTTGCGGCAGCCTGCGCCAAAGGCGATGTTCAGTTCGGTGGTGGCCACCTTGCTGGTCAAGGCAATGCGCGGGTCGAGAAAGGTCAGTGCGTCGGCGCTTCGCTGCGGGTAGTGGCGGTAGCTGCGCAGGCCCAGGCGGGTCGGCAGGCCGGCGACGTCGACGGTGTCTTTGACACCTAGGCGATACCACGGCGCCTCGGCCGTGCGAGTGCTGGTCAGGCAACGGTAATGGCTGTCGGCATGCACGTGCCAGGGGGCGTACTCCGCCGCCCACTCGGCTGCCAGCGCGGGGTTGCGCTGCAGCAGTTCATGGCGTTTGCGCAGACTGAGCCCAAGGTACTCGGGCTGCACGCGGCCGCTGCTGGCATCAGGGCCGCAGTTGGAGAGGTAGTGGGCAATGGTGTCCTGCGTGTTAGCGTGGGTCATGGGTGTATTCCTTGACAGAAATGTTGGCCGCCCAAGGCTGGGGCTTGCCGGTGGCAGATAAAGGCAGGTCGGTGACATGGCGTACTGCGACGGGGCGCGGATGGCCTGGCGGCAGCGCCCTGAAGGCGTCCAGCACCGCTCGCTCCGTCAGTGTCGCGCCGCTGAACAGCACCTCGAACGCTTCGCCGCGCAGCGCATCGCGCACCGCCACGCAGGCCAGCGCCGGGCAATCGAGGCGCTGACCGAGTTCACTGGCCAGGCGTGCCAGGTCCAGGCGCACGCCATTGACCTTGATCAGGCTGCTGGACCGGCCCAGCCACTCGAACCGCCGGCTATCCAGCGCCAGCACTTGGTCATCGCAGCGGTGCGTGGCCGCAGGTAACGCCTGGCCAGGCTCACGGGCGATGCGCGGGCTGGCCACTTCAAGGCCGCACACTTGACCTACAGCGCTGAGCAGGGTGACGTCATCGAGCAGTGTCCAGGCCTGCTCGGCAGTGCTCTGTCCATCCAGTTCGCGGTAGGCCAGTGCGCCGGTCTCGGTAGAGCCGAGCAACTCGACGAACCGTACCTGTGGCCCCGCATGCTGCTGCACGGTGGCCAGCGCGCCCGGAGGCAGCAACGAGGCGCTGTGCAGCACCAGCACCGAACGCCGGGCCGCGAGCCTCGCCAGCAGCGCCGGCAGCACGCGCCAGGTGCTGGCGATGGCGAGGATCACGCACGGCCCGTCTCCATCGAGTACGGGCAGGCGCTGTTGCTCCAGCGAACAGGCCTGCAGCTGGGCGTTCATCACCCTGGCCCCGACTTCGCCCAGGATCATGCCGTAGCTATGGCTGGTGGGCGCGAAAGAAAAAATCTCTCGTGCCCCAGGCGCCCAGCGGCCCAGAATCAAGGCCGCCTCGCGCTCCATCTGCGCCCTGCTGCGCAACCATTGCCGGGGCACGCCTGTGGAACCTGAGGTGGTAAACAGATGCTCGGCGTTCACTCGGCGGCCTGCAGGGTCAGTTGGTCTTCCAGTTTCTGCGCGACGAACTGCTCCATCTTTTCCAAGGTTTCAAACCAGAAACGCACGTCGTCGCTGAGGTAATCCACCTCGATGTCGAAACACCCCTCAATGGCGGTGATCACTTCCACGGCCATCAGGCTGTCGAAGCGCTCGCCGAGAAACTCCCGGAAGCTGTCACGTTTGTCGATGGTGTCGACCTCCTCGCCAAGCAGTTGGCCGAGGGTCTGACGAATACGCTGTTCAATACTGAGGTCGTTCACGAGCCGGTCTTTCCTTGTTGTTGGGCTGCGTTGATCAATTCCGCACCTGCGCTGAAAAACACATGCTCAGGCAGGATCGGGTCGAAATGCAGGTAAATGAATGCGTTCGGGTAAGGCGTGCGCAGGCACTGGTGCAGCCCCTCGGCCAGCGCCTGATGGGCCAGGTTGTCGCGCGCCGCCGAGAGGGTGATACGCACATGGAACTGCGCCGGTGCGCCGTTGCGGTCGGCAATGGGCATTGGCATGCCGGCGCTGAATACACTGGCTTCGGGCAAGGTGTCGAAAAACACCAGGCAATGGGCCGTTTCGGCACCCAGCTGTTTGAGCTGGCGGGTGAAGGCCAAGGCCAGGCGCTTGCGTTGCAGGGGTTGCAGCGGCGCGCAGGAAACCGTGATGGTGGGCATGCTGGTTCCTCACGATAGCTGCAAGCTGGGCAACCGCTGACGGCGGCCAGCGCTAACGTCTTCCAGCAGGCGGCCCAAGCAGATTGACAGTGCATCCACCCCCTGCAGGAACAACGGCGACCAGGCGTGGCCTGCTTCGCCGCGCACCTTGTCGAGGAAAAACCGCAGGTGCGGCAGGTCCAGCGGCAGGCCAAGGTCGGCCGCCAGTGCGATGGCCTGGTAAGTGCTGAGCAAGTCGGGAATACGTTGCCCCTGGTTGGCGAAGCCGCCCTGGCGCACTTTGTGCGCGGCCAGCAGCTCGGCAGTGGCCTGGTCGACCGGGTGGCCGATGTAGGCCAGGCAGCTCAAGGCTTGTAGCCCGGCACGCAAGGAAGTTTCGCCACGGGGGAACGAGGCGTAGCCCTGTGCCTGGCGGCAACTGGCCACGTAACGCTCGATGCCTGCCAGGTCCACTGCGCAGTCATCGTTCAGCTGACGCAAAATCGACACCGCTGACGCTGTGGAGACCATGTCCGAGCCACGCCCTTCCCAGAAGCCGAAGCCACCGTCGGGGTTTTGCAGCGAAGCCAGCCAGTGGCCGATCGCCTTGCGTGGCCCAGGTTGGCCGCAGAAGGCACCGGCCGCCAGGCCCCAATTGGTGCAGCGCACCTCGGCGCCGCGGCCAGGCATGTACATGATCCCCGGCTCGTTGGGCATTTGACAGCCCTCGATCCAGCGCAAGGCTGCATCGCATTGCGCCGCAGGCAAGCGCCCGCCCAGCACTGCCGCGGCGCTGCAGAGCACGTCCGCCGCAGAATCGGCTTGGCGATAGGTATAGCCGCCCTGCGGCATCGCCAAGGTAGCGATGAACGCAGCCACTGGGTCAGCCAGGTGAGCCACTGGCTCCCCGAGCGCCTTCAGCGACCCCACCGCGCAGAACGCTGCCCATACATCTTCACCGTCATAACCGGCCCAGCGCACGAAGGCGCCGGTAGGGCCACGCAGGCCGTCAATCCATGCAGCGCACTGCTGGCGGCCCAGGGGTTGCGCCTGCAATGCCGCAAGGCTGGCCGTCGCCCGATAGGTCGCCCACAGGCACGGCACATCGGCCGCTTCGCTGAAGCGAAAGCCCCCGCAGTCCATCTGCTGCGCCTGCAACCAGCCGATCAGCCGCGGCAGATCCCATTGCGGAGCCGGCAAGCCTTGACGCGTCAAGGCCCGTGCGGCCATCACGCCATAGAAGCAGGCCCGGGTATCGGCCAGGTCGCGCCGAGCGAAGTCGGCCGACCAGCTCAGGCCGCCGTTGGCGCACTGCAAGCCTTCGAGCCAGGCATACAGCGGCTGCGCATCCTGCACCTGGCCCTGGCAGACCTCGATCAATGTGCGCAGCGCATAGTGGCTGGCCCACACATCGGCGGTCTGCCCGGGGCACATGGCATAAGCCTCGCCGTCGAACAACGTATGGATCCAGGCCGCAGTCTGGTCGCAGCCCTCCACCTCAATGCCCAGGTCATTGAGCGTCTCGGTGCAGTAGAAGGTGGCCCACGCATCCGATGGCATGCCCTTGCTCCAGGCAAAGCCACCGTCGCGGTTACGCCGAGACTGGATATAGCGGTGCAGCACCGGCGCATTGACCTGATCCAGACGCTCGACCCAGGCCAGGGTGCGAATCGCGGCATAGGTGCACCACAAATCCGGTTGGCCATTGCCCAGGCCGTCGCCCTGGGGGAAACGCGGCGGCCTCATTGCTGGCCTCCGACAAAACGCAGGTTGGTCTTCTTCCAGCTTTTTTGCGATGCCCCGCTCTTGTTCAGCGCCGACAAGTTGTTCACGAACAACACGCGGCTCCAGCGCAGCCCCATCTGCTGTTCGGAACGCTCCAGCAAGCGGGCCTGCAGCTGTGCTTCCTGGCTGTTGTCCCACCCCACGTCACGCTCGAGAATCAGTGCAGCGCTGTCATGCTCGCGGTCCACTTCGATCACATAACCGGTGGCGTCGCAGGTGCCGTACACCACCTCCTCCACCGCACGGATTTCAAGGCCTACCCCGGCCACGACAATGCTGTCGCTGTCGCGGCCGTTGATCAGCAGGCTTGGGCTGGCACGGCCCGGCTCCCAAGGCGCCGTGATGGTGACGCTATCGCCGGTGTCCAGGCGCAGCAACGGCCGCGCATACAGGTTCAACGGCGTGACGACCAGGCGGCCGGTCAGCCCTTGGGCCGGGGTAACAAGCCGGCCATCGGGCAGCATCAGTTCGAAATAGTTGGTGGCGGTGGCCAGGCGCATCTGCAGGTCACCCCCTACTGCCGCCAAGGTGCCGGTTTCGGTGCTGCCGTAACTGGCATCGAACACCTCGCACTGCCACCAACGGGCCAGGCGCTCACGGAACGGCTGGGTGTTGACCTCGCCAAGCAACATGATCGAACGCACTGATTCGGCAAAGGCCTGCAACAACTCGCGTTGCTTGAGGTAGCGGGTCAATTGCACCAGCACCCCAGGGGCGATGAACAGCACCGTCGGCCGGTAGGTATCAAAGGTCTTGCAGACCCGCTCCCAGTCGGTGATGCCCGTGGTGAAGGGGTAGAGCCGCACATGGGAAACGTCCAGGTACTCGCAGACATTGGCAATCAGGTCACCCACCGGAACAATGTCCGAAGGCATCAGGTTGGCCACCCGGGCGCCTGGGCGCAGCACCGCGCGCCAGTGGCTGGCGACACTGACCGCGTTCCAGATGATGTCCTCTTTCAAGCGCGGGGTGGGCGTTGGCTCGCCGGTAGTGCCAGTGGTGGCGTAGTACTTGGCGGCGTCGCCAAGTTCAACTGCGCAGAACTTCAGCGGGTGGCTTTTAAGCAATGCCTTGGCCGTTGGCGGCAATTGCTGGAAGGCCGTGAAACTGTAGTCGCCAATATCTGCGTACTGGGCGCTGCCTTTTGCCCGCGCCCATACAGCTTGCAACTTGCGGTCATAAAAAGCGGCGTCGGGGATATGCCCCACGTGCAGCTGAAGCTCGCGTTCTGCGTCTTTCAGCACGCCGTAATCCTGGTCGCTGTGAACTAACATCGACTCGCCCTCTCGAATAAGCAGCGCAGAGAATTGGCGAGCGACCGGCCCAAGTAAAATATTAAATTGAAACCTGTGGTGATAGTCGCTAAGTATTAATCAGCATTTTGTGCCCGAAAATTCTGATTTATGAGTAGGCATTAACTGACAACAAGCAGGATTTGCCCCCTGTTTCTGGTCAGATATCAGACAAAGATATTTATTGTATTTCCCAAGGTGTGTCCGCCCTGCGCACTATCGCCGCCACCTGCTTCTCGGGCAGATCGAGCGATGACCCTCTCAGGAGAGACACACCATGCTGACCCCCACCGCCACAGTGCCGGATGCCGAGGCACCCTGGACGACCGACTCATGGCGTAGCTGTCCCGCCTTGCAGCAGCCGGCCTATGACGACCCTCAGGCCCTGGGCCTGGCACTCGATGCACTTGGCAAGCGCCCTGCGCTGGTGGCCGCCGAACGTGTGTTACAGCTCAAGGCCTTGCTTGCCCAAGCGCAGCAAGGGCGGCGTTTTGTGCTGCAACTGGGTGATTGCGCCGAGCGTTTCGAGCACAACGACCTTGCCCACAACACGCGGCAGGTCGCGCTGCTGCAGCAGATGAGCCAGGTACTGATGCATGGGCTGCAACTGCCCATCGTGCAGATCGGCCGCCTGGCCGGGCAATATGCAAAGCCGCGCTCCAGTGATATGGAAAACCGCAACGGGGTGAGCCTGCCGGCGTATCGGGGCGATATCGTCAACCATCATGCCTTCAGCCCCGAGGCACGGCGGGCCGATCCTCAGCGGATGCTACAGGCCCATGCCCACTCGGCCCTGACCCTCGATCACCTGCACAGCGTGCAGGCAGCGGGCATCGACAACCTCCTGCATGCCGAGGGCTGGCCAGTCCGCTGGCTCGATCAAGCCGCCGATGCCGAGCGGTTTCGACCGCTGCTGGCAGAGGTACACGGGACCCTGCGCTTCATGCGCACCTTGGCGGGCTCGCAACCGGGCGAGTTCCTGCACCGCGAGATGTACGTCTCCCATGAAGCGCTATTGCTGGAGTACGAACACGCATTGACCCGTCGGCACGCCGATGGCCGCTGGTTCAACCTGGCCACCCACTTGCCGTGGATCGGCTTGCGCACCGCCCAGCCAGAGGGCGCCCATGTCGAGTACCTGCGCGGCCTGGCCAACCCCCTGGCAGTGAAGGTGGGGATCGACACCAAGCCTGCGCAGTTGCTGCGCTTGTTGGCACGGCTTAACCCGAGCAACGAACCGGGGCGGCTGACCCTGATCCACCGCCTGGGCGCATCACACATCCAGGACCATCTGCCGCCACTGATCGAAACGGTTCGGTCTGCCGGTGCGCAGGTGCTGTGGCTGTGCGACCCGATGCACGGCAACACCCGCACCCTGCCCTGCGGTACCAAGACCCGCGCCTTCGACGACATTCTCGCAGAGGTTGCCGAGGCCTTTGCCGTGCACGGGCGCCACGGTTCAGTCCTGGGTGGCCTGCACCTGGAGGCCAGTGGTGATGCGGTCACCGAGTGCCTGGGCGGCGCTGTCGGGCTGCAGGCTGCAGACCTGGGCCGGCGCTACCTGAGCCAGGTTGACCCGCGGCTCAACCGTGACCAGTCCCTGGAGCTGGCGTTGCGCGTCAGCCTCGACGCCGGCGCCTGGCGACAGCGCCCTTGAACGTCCACTTGCACAAGACCCTGTTCAACCTATGCCAATCGTCATCTATGTGTTTTCGTTGTGCACTTTTACCTTTGGGCTCTCTGAGTTCATTGTCGCAGGCCTGGTTTCAGCCATGGCCGAAGACCTGGGGGCGTCCACCACCGCGGTAGGCTCGGCCATTGCCGCCTATGCCCTGGGCGCCGCCATCGGTGCACCACTGCTGACCGCCGCGCTGCTCAGTTGGCGCGAGCGCACGGCATTGCTGCTGACCCTGGCGGTGCTAGCCGTAGGCAGCCTGGCGCTCGCCTGGGCCGAACAGCTCAGCGCGTTGAACCTGACCCGCTTCGTGGTCGGTCTGGCCCACGGGGTGTTCATGGCGGTAGCCGCTGACGTAGCGGTAAAGCTGGTCGAACCGCCGCGTGCCGGCCGAGCCTTATCGCTTGTCTGGCTGGGGCTGACCCTGGCGTTGGCCCTGGGTGTGCCGCTGGGGACGTTGCTCGGTAGCCTGTGGTCGTGGCGGGCCATCTTTGTCGCCCTGGGTGTGCTGGGCCTGCTGAGCCTGTTGGGGCTGCTGCGCCTGATGCCGCGCCAGGCCGCGCCGGTTTTGCCACCTGGCGGGCGCCTGGCGGGTCTTGCCGCGTTGATGCAGCGGCCTGTGCTGGCGGCCGTCGGCATCGCCGTGCTGGTAAGCGTGGCCACGTTCTCGTTCCTGACCTACGTGTCGCCCTTCGTGTTGCAGGTAACCCATGGCAGTGTGCGTTTGCTGAGCCTGGCCATGCTGGTGTTCGGCGCTGCCACTATTTTGGGCAATCTGCTTGGCGGCCAGTGCGCCGACCGCTTCGCGGCAGACACCAACCTCAAGGTGGCGTTGGCGCTGTTGGCCACGAACCTGGGACTGCTGTTCCTGGGGCGTGAGCAGGCGTGGGCGGTGGTGCTTCTGGTGGGGGGGCTTGGCGCAGTGTTCTTTGCCATCGTCACCCTGGCGACCCTGCGCCTGCTCAGCCTGGCCAAGCAGGTGGCGCCCCATGCCACGGGGGTAGCGTCGGGGTTGAGCATCGCCGCCTTTAACCTGGGTACAGCGCTGGGCGGCGGGCTGGGTGGTTGGATGATCGAGCGCATCGGCCTGATCTATCTGCCGTTGGCAGGGGGCGTGGCAGCGCTGATCGGGCTGTGTATGCTAATGCTTCAACCCCGTGCCCCCAAACCGCTGGTAGCGCAGGGCTGACGCAGACGTTCAACACCCCTTGGCGCACCGCCATACCCGGGCGATGTCGCCGGCGCGCGCCTGCAGCAACTGGGCTGCATCGGCGCACGCCTGCTCCAGGGTCATCGGCCCATTGGCCAGGGCAAACGCGGCATCGATGCCGTGCGCATACAACTGTTGGTAGCCGTCACCCAAAGTGCCGGCCAACACCACTACTGGCACCCCATGGCGCTTGGCAACCCGCGCTACGCCCATGGGGGTCTTGCCGCGCAGGGTCTGGGCATCGAAGCGGCCCTCGCCGGTGATTACCAGGTCGGCGCCTTGCACCAGCGCATCCAGGCCAGCCAGCTCCGCCACCACCTCAACCCCTGGGCGGAACTGCGCGCCCATGAACGCCCTGGCAGCAAAGCCCATCCCTCCCGCAGCGCCACACCCTGGTTGCTCACGTACATCGTGCCCCAGCAGTGTTGCGCAGAGGTCGGCAAAGTGGCCCAGGGCCTGGTCCAGCGCCTTGACCTGTTCGGGTGGGGCACCCTTTTGCGGGCCGAAAATCGCAGACGCGCCGTTAGGGCCGCACAGCGGGTTGTCGACGTCGGCAGCGACCTCTACCTGGACTTCGGCCAGGCGCGGGTCCAGATCGCTGGCATCAATGCGTGCTAGCCTGGCCAAGGCCAGACCACCCTCTTCCAGTGCCTGCCCGTCGGCGTCCAGCAGGCGCAGGCCGAGTGCCCGCAACATGCCACTCCCGGCATCGTTGGTGGCACTGCCACCAATCGCCAGGACAATACGCCGGGCACCTGCGGCCAGCGCCGCGGCGATCAGTTCGCCAGTACCCCAGGTGCTGCTTCGGCAGGCATCGCGCTGGGCGCTGGGCACCAGCTGGATGCCGCTGGCCTGGGCCATCTCGATGACTGCGGTGCGGCTGTGCGCCAGCCAGCCCCAACCGGCCTCCACGCGCTGCCCCAACGGGCCACGTACGGTCTGTCGGCGCAGCTCGCCTTGGCTGGCGGCAACAATCGCTTGCATGGTGCCTTCGCCGCCATCGGCCATGGGGCATTCGACCAGTTCGGCATCCGGCAGCGCCTCGGCCAGCCCTTTGCCGATGGCATGGGCAACACCGGCAGCGTCGAGGCTGTCCTTGAACGAGTCGGGGGCGATGACGATCTTCATGGGATTCTCCTGTCCAGATGAGCGGCATGCTGACAGCTGCATGGCGTGACGACCTCGGTCGAATGCACAAAAGGGTCCAGGCGCGGTTTGGGCAAATGCCTTTCTATACGTTCACTGTGCAGGCAATAGCTGCAACCCCAGGTACAGGCTCAGCATGCCTTCAAGCCGCAACGGGTCGACCTCGCCCAGCTCGGCGATGCGCTCGAGCCGGTAGCGCAGGCTGTTGCGGTGGATGCCCAGGGCATCGGCACAGGCCTGGCTCTGGCCATCATGCGCGCACCAGGCTCGCAAGGTAGCAAGCAATTGACCGCTGGCATCCCTGGCGCGGATACGTTGCAGCGGCTCGAGCAGTTCATCCAGCGCATCTTCGTTACGGTGGCGCCAGAGCAGTGCCGGCAGGCGGTAGCGCGCCAGGCTCAGCAACCGTTCGCCAGGTAGCACTTCGCGACCATAGGCAAGCAAGTCGCGAACCCGACGGTAGCCACGGCGCAACTGCTCCAGGCTCTGCGCCGGGCTGCCCAGCGCCAGGCGGTCGATCTCCCAGCCGCTGCGCTGCACGCGGTCGAACAGCCGCTCTTCGTCCAGCACCACCCCTGCGGGCCGGCACCACAGCAACGAATCCCGCGCAGGGCTTACGCACCAGCTGTCCGGGTAGCGGCTCATCAGCCAGGCAGCCAGGGCCTCACCCGTTGGCCCCGTGCGCAGCTCGAACAGACAGGGTATCCGCGGCAGTTGCGGCTTCAGGCCCAGTTGCCGGGCTTCGTCCACCAGCCGGGGCGAATCGCCTGTGCCGCCCAGCAACAACGCCAGCAAGTCATCGCAACGCTGGCGTCGCCACTGCTGCTCCACCTGCAGGTGGCGCTGCGCCAGGAGCATCTCGGCCGTCATGCGCACCAGCTCGCCGTAGGTGCGCAGTTGCAGCGGGTCGCCGGTCAGGCCGAGTACGCCGATCAGCCGCCCATCGAGCATAAGTGGCAGGTTGACCCCAGGCTGCACGCCCTTGAGGCACCTGGCGGCGTCGGCATCCAGTTCGACGATCCGGCCGTTGGCCAGGACCAGTTGGGCACCTTCGTGGCGGGTGTTGATACGCTCCGGCTCGCCGCTGCCCAGGATCAGCCCCTGGCTGTCCATGACATTGACATTGCACGGCAGAATCGCCATCGCCCGGTCGACGATATCTTGCGCCAGGTCATGGTCCAGCTCGAACATGCAGTGATCCTTAAGGGTGTTAGGCTTTGTTCGCCAGCACAGCCGCGCAGGGCGATGGCTGTGCAAAAGCACAAAGACAGGCGCGTCGCACTCCCCGAGACTCATCAGGGCGAGCGCCGGCACAGGCGACGCGGCGACAACCATAACAACAGAGATCCCGATCATGGCACACAGCCCTGCCCCTGACCAAGGCACAGACATCACCCGCAACGCGCTCTACCGGCGCATTACCTTGCGGCTGATTCCGTTCATTTTCATCTGCTACCTGTTCAACTACCTGGACCGTGTCAACGTCGGCTTCGCCAAGCTGCAGATGCTCGATGCGCTCAAGTTCAGCGAAACCGTCTACGGCCTCGGCGCCGGGATTTTCTTCATCGGCTACGTGCTCTGCGGCCTGCCGAGCAACCTGGCGCTCAACCGCTTCGGCCCGCGGCGCTGGATCGCAGCGATGATGATCGCCTGGGGCAGCCTTTCGACCTGCCTGCTGTTCGTCACCACCCCTACCGAGTTCTATACCCTGCGTCTGCTGACCGGTGCCGCTGAAGCCGGTTTCTTCCCCGGCGTGGTGCTGTACCTCTCGCGCTGGTTCCCGGCGGACCGCCGTGGCCGCATCATGGCCCTGTTCATGTCGGCGATCCCGGTGTCGGGCCTGCTGGGCGGGCCATTCTCCGGCTGGATCCTGGAGCATTTCGCCGCTGGCCAGCATGGCCTGGCCGGCTGGCAGTGGATGTTCCTGATCCAGGGCGTGCCTACCGTTGTGCTGGGCATCCTGGCCATTGGCCTGCTCAGCGATGGCTACCAGAAAGCCCCCTGGCTAAGCCCCGCTGAACGCCAGCTGATCGAGGCCGACCTGAAAGCCGATGCCGCCAGCAAACCGGCCACCAGCGGCGATAGCGTGCTCGCCGTGCTGACCAACCCGCTGATCTGGACCTTCGGTTTCGTCTACTTCTGCATCCAGAGCGGCGTTTACGCGATCAACTTCTGGCTGCCGTCGATCATCAAGAACATGGGGTTCGACAACCCGTTGCTGATCGGCTGGCTGAGCGCCATCCCGTACCTGTTGGCCGGGGTGTTCATGATCCTGTGCGGGCGTTCGGCAGACCTGCGCAACGAGCGCCGCTGGCACCTCGTGGTGCCGATGCTGATGGGCGCCGTCGGCCTGCTGATTGCGGTCAACTTTGCGGGTAATCCGCCCATCGCCATCCTCGGCCTGTCGATCGCCACCATGGGCGCCCTTACCGGCCTGCCGATGTTCTGGCCCATGCCCACCGCGCTGCTCAGCGCCAGTGCCGCCGTCGCGGGCCTGGCGATCATCAACTCGGTGGGGCAGATGGCAGGCTTCCTCAGCCCTTACCTGGTCGGCTTCATCAAGGACCAGACCGGTTCGACCGATGCGGCGCTGTATTCCCTGGCAGCCTTGATCGTACTCGGCAGCCTGGTGGCATTGCGGGTTTCGCGTACCGGCGCGTTGAGCATCGCCAAGTCCCATTGACACGCGTTCGCGGGTTACCTGTCCAGGCAGGTGGCCCGCACTGCGCCAACCCTTCCCTCCGATCGTCAGGTCAACGCAGCTCCCCTGCCCCTCCAGCGTCAAATGCTCCAAAGGCCCCTTTGGAGAAGCCCCATGACCCAGTACGCCGTGGCTCGTCTGGAACAACTCGACCCCAAACGTCCCCTGCGCGTCCAGGCTGGCAGTGAAGAACTGATCCTGATTCGCCAAGGTGACCAGGTGCACGCCTACCAGGGCAACTGCCCCCATGCCGGGGCCCCACTGGACGAAGGCCTGATCTGTGGAGGCTTGCTGGTCTGCCCTTGGCACAAGGCTGCCTTTGCCGTCGATGAGGGGGCGGTCTGCGAGCCGCCCGCGCTGGCCGACCTGCGTCGCTATCGGGCATGGGTCAAGGATGGCGAAGTGTGGGTCGATGACCTGCCGCTGCCACGGGTGGAACCACCCCGCCATAGCGATGCTCGCTGCTTTGTGGTCGTCGGTGCCGGCGCTGCAGGCGCGGCAGCCGTGGCCACCCTGTTGGCGCATGGCTTTGCTGGCAAGCTGATCTGGCTCGACCAGGAACGCCAGCCGGCCTATGACCGTAC
Source organism: Pseudomonas sp. NBRC 111131 (assembly GCF_001320525.1). Taxonomy (NCBI): domain Bacteria; kingdom Pseudomonadati; phylum Pseudomonadota; class Gammaproteobacteria; order Pseudomonadales; family Pseudomonadaceae; genus Pseudomonas; species Pseudomonas sp. NBRC 111131. The sequence continues at coordinate 86,681 of NZ_BCBH01000023.1, forward strand.
TTCGCTGAGCAAATTCGTCATTGCCGGACAGATGCCCCCTGACGAAGTGCCGGCGCTGCTGGACGCTGGCCAACTGCGCCAGGGTCAGCTTGACCGGCGCGTAGGCAAGGTCAAGGCGCTGGATGTGAAAAAGCGCCAGATTACCCTCGCTGATGGCCACCGCATCGATTATGACGCAGCGCTGCTGGCCACCGGCGGCAAGCCGCAACGACCCGATCTGCCGGGGGTCGACCTGCCAGGGGTGATGACACTGCGCTCGCGTGAAGATGCCGCTCGCCTGCTCGATGCCGCCGAGCCTGGCCAACCGGTGGTGATCGTGGGCGACGGTTTCATAGGCCTGGAAGCCGCCGCCGCGTTGCGCAGCTATGGCGCGCAGGTGCATGTGGTCAGCCGCCACCCGGTGCCTTTGGCCAGGCAACTGGGTGAGCGCGTCGGGCGCTGCATTCGCCAACTGCATGAGGGCAAGGGCGTGGTGTTCCATAGCCCTACCGAAGTCGAACGTTTCCTTGGGGAAGGAAAGCTCGAAGCCGTGCTACTGGCCAATGGTGAGCAGCTGGAAACGCCATTGGTACTGCTGGGCACCGGGGTGAAGCCGGCGACGGGCTTCATTCAAGGGCTGCCGTTGGCCGACGACCGCTCGTTGACGGTGAACGCAGCGTTGCAGGCCGGGGAAGGCCTGTGGGCCGCGGGTGACATCGCCACCTTCCCCCTCGCCGGCCGCCCGGTGCGCATCGAGCACTGGCGCCTGGCCCAGCAGCATGGCGTGATCGCCGCCTGCAACATGCTGGGCGAGCAGCGCCGTTACGCAGACGTACCGTTTTTCTGGACCTATCAGCATGGGCGCACCTACGAGGTGCTGGGGCATGCACGTGACTGGAACCGGATCGAGTTTGTCGGGGCTCCGGAGAACGGCGATTTCATTGCCTTGCAGTGTGTGGCGGATCAGGTCGAAGCGGTCATCGCCATGGGGTATTCGGACGCCATGGCGCAGTTGTCGCAGCGGCTGAAACGGCCGCTGAGCCTGGCCCAGGCCCTTGAGCTGATCGGTTGAAGCGCTGCCCTGTCGCCGGCTCCCTGGCGACAGGCCGGTGCCAGAGCGGGCCCGGGCCTTTCAATGGCGGCCAGTTCTGTGTAAAACAACCCGATCACACTCCCTCAAGGATTCCCTTGCCATGATCTACCGTCCCCTCGGCCACAGTGGCCTGCAAGTCTCCGCGCTCACCTTGGGCAGCATGATGTTCGGCGAGCAGACCAGCACCGAGGACTCGCTACGGATCATCGACAAGGCCTGGGACCAGGGCATCAACTTCATCGACACAGCGGACGTGTACAACGCTGGCCGCTCCGAAGAAATCGTCGGCGAGGCAGTGGCACGCCATCGCCAGGACTGGATCATCGCCTCGAAAGTCGGCATGGGGCCGACCGATGGCTTGCCCAACCGCAGCGGGCTGTCGCGCAAGCACATCTTCAACGGTATCGACGCAACGCTCACGCGCATGGGCCTGGACTACCTGGACATCTACTACCTGCACCGCGAGGACCACAAGGTGCCGCTGGAGGAAACCGTGCGGGCCATCGGCGACCTGTTGCAGCAAGGCAAGATCCGCTACTGGGGCGTGTCCAACTATCGCGGCTGGCGCATCGCCGAAATCTGCAACCTCGCCGAGCGCCTGGGGGTGGCCAAGCCGGTGGTCAGCCAGCCGCTGTACAACATCGTCAACCGCCAGGCCGAGCCCGAGCAACTGAGCGCTGCCGCCTACCATGGCCTGGGCGTAGTACCGTTCAGCCCCCTGGCTCGAGGCGTGCTCAGCGGCAAGTACGCGCCGGGTGCCGAGCCCCAGGCCGGCAGCCGCGCCGCGCGTCAGGACAAGCGCATCATGGAGGTGGAGTGGCGCCAGGAGTCGCTGGCCATTGCCCGGCAGATTCAGGCGTATGTCCAGGCCAAGGGCGTGGGCATGGTTGAGTTCGCGATTGCCTGGGTGCTGAACAACCGTTCGGTCAGCTCGGCAATCGTCGGGCCGCGTACCGAAGCGCAGTGGGATACCTACGGTGGTGCACTGGCGGTGAAGATCACGGCAGAAGACGAAGCCTTCATCGATTCGCTGGTGACACCGGGGCATGCGTCGACGCCTGGCTTCAATGATGTGGCGCATTTCGTCAGCGGGCGGGTGGCGCGGGGTTGAATGCAACCGGGCCGGCTTACATCAGGACTTTGATCACCAGCAGATGCACCGGATAGAACAGGTAGCCCCAGCGCCGCACCGCAGGCACCCGCCAGCGCTCGATGCGCAGTATCAGGCAACCCACGGGAATGGCCAGCAACGCAGCGGCCATGGTCAGCAACGTGACGGGCGCCAACAAGTGCCCGCGCAACCAGCTGTTGGTCAGGTTCCCCGCCATCGCCAGCAGGCACGGTAACAACCAGGTGAGCCCGCCGAGCTGGCGGGCCATCAGCCAGCCCGCCGGCAGCAACACACCTGGCAGGCCGTACATCAGATGCTGGCTGTACAACGCCCCCACCAACGCGGCAACAAGCCCGGCCAGGCGCGCCCACACCTGGGCATTTCGCACGCCCCATGCCACCAGCAAGCCCAAGGCGAGGGTCGGTATCACGCTGAATGTCTGGGTGCCTGGGTCCAGCCAGCGATAAGGCCCTTCGGACAGCACCGCGAAGGCGAGCATCCACCCCAGATAGCGCGCCTGAATGCTTTGCGCACGGGCCACATTGGCGGCAATGGCCAAGCAGAACAGCGGATATGCCAACCGGCCGACAATGAACAGGCCATCGGCGGCTGGCCACAGGTAGCGCAAGTGGTCGGCGACCATGGTCAGTATCGCCGTCCACTTGACCAGGTCCAGGCCTGACGAGCGCATGCGTCAGCGCCCGGGCTCGGCGGTTTGGCCCAGGTACTTGGCGGTCCAGGCTGCCAGCGGGAGTGGCGGTTGCTGGGCGAGGATGCGTCGCCAGATCAACGCCAGATCGTGGCTATCGAACATCGAGCCGCCCCCCGCCCCCTTCCAGTGGCTCGGCGTGTCCGCCACCCAGCGCCCCTGGCTGTCGCGGTGGGCCATATTGAAGCGGAAGGTGTAGTTGCCGGGGATACCCATGCGCAAGTCAGTAACCACTAATACGTCGCCGATCTGGTCATAGCGCAGCCAGTCATCGGTGAACCAGCGCAGGCGCTGCAGCAAGGGCGCTGAGCTGAGCTGCCTGGCGGCGTCAAGGTTCAGCGGCAGGCGCTGCATTTCCGGCGGGTCCCGGTCGAATGCGCTGCTGATGCCTTCGTAGTAATCACCCTCGGGGGTCTTGGCCAATACCCGCCACACCAGGCTGTTGAAGGCCATGGGCACGGCACGTACCTGGCTCACAGTAACGCCTTGCTGGTCGAGGGCCGCCTGGAAACGCTGTTCGGCCGCCATGCGCCCGGCCAGCCCGAAACCCAGGTAGGCGGTGCTCAACAGTAGCGCCAGGCTCATGTACCGCAGCGCCTTGCCGTTCATGCCCTTGATGGCGGTGTAGAGCACAGCGGCCAGTAGCGGTACGGTGTAGAGCGGGTCGATGATGAACACCGCCGCCCAACTGAGCGGCGTGGCCTGCAAGGGCCAGAACAGCTGAGTGCCGTATACCGTGAACGCGTCCAGGATCGGGTGGGTCACCAGCACCAGCCAAAACGCCAGGAACAGCCTGGGCCACGTGTAGCCTTTGCCGGGCCATCGCCTGCACGCTAGCGAGTGGACCAGCCAGGCCAGCAGCAGGGCAAGCCCGGTCAACACGAAAATGGAGTGGGAAAAACCCCGGTGGTAGGTCATCTGCGACACCGGGTCGGCGTAGCGGATGACCACATCGAGGTCTGGTACGGTGGCAAGCGCCGCGCCATAAGCCAGTGCGCGACGGCCCTGGATACGGCCGAGCACCGTGCCTTGAAGGGCGGCGCCTAGCACGGCTTGGGTGATTGAGTCCAAAGGAGGGTTTCCTGAAGGGGCAATACGGGAAACCTACCCCTCTGCAGCTCAAGGGTGCAAATGCAGGTGTGTGACAACCCGTAGCCAGCGCCCACAGGTGCGTGGCTTTCTGTGGGAGCCGGCCTGCCCGCGACAGGACCGGTGGCAGCTCAGAGAAGCTGCCAGGTGTACACCAGGATCAACCGGTTCTCATCGATATCGCTGCGGTTGTTGGAACGCGCCATGGCATTTCTCACCCGAATCCCCAATCCCTTGAACACCCCGCTCTGCACCGCATAGCCCAGGTCGATATCGCGCTCCCGGTCCTTGCCTTCAAACCCCAGGCCAGTGTCGACGTTGTTACCGGTGATGTAGCGCACGGTTGCCGTCAGCCCCGGAATTCCCATGGCGGCAAAGTTGTAGTCATAACGCAGTTGATAGGAGCGCTCGTCGGTGTAGGCGAACTCGTAGGTCGGCACCTCGTTGCCCAAGGGCGAGATATTGGCGAATACCCGCGGAAACGGGCTGTCACCATAGATACCCTGGTAGCCGACGTGGAAACTGTGGCCACCGTGCCTGGCCGTCAACAACGAAAAGAACGCCTGGTTGTCGATGTTGCCCAGCAACGCATCGCCATCCTCCCGGGCGGTGAAAAAACCCAGGTTTGCGCCAAGCACCCACTCGCCCAGCGGCTGGCTGTGTTTCAAACCGACAAAGCCCTGCTGGTAGATGTCCTCGAGTTGCCCGTACCACAGGCTGACGCTGCTCTGGTTGGCATTGAACGCGTAGTCGCCACCCACATAATTGAAACCGTCACTCTCGGCCTGGCGCTGCGGCACGTGGCCCAGCATGGCGTTCATCCTGCCATCACCGCCCTCGTTGCGCAGGTGCGTGGACCTCAGGTGGCCCGCCTGAACGGTCAGGCCCTCACGTTCAGACGAGGTCAGGCTAACGCCCTGGTAGGTCGGCGGCAGCAGGCGAATATCGCTGAAGGTCAGCACCGGCAGGTTAGGCTGCAACTCGCCCAACCGCAGCTCGGTCTTCGACAGCCGGGCTTTGAAGGTTGGCGCCAGGCGGCTGTACTCGGCAGCGGCGCGACCATCGGCATGCACCGGCAGCAGGCCGGTGTTGACCCGATCGGGGCTGCTGTCGAGCCTGATACCCAGCAAGCCCAGGGCGTCCACGCCAACGCCGACGGTGCCCGGTGTGTAACCGGACTTGAAGTCGAGGATGAAACCCTGGGCCCATTCCTCGGCCCTGGATTGCGGGTTGGCACCTACGATGTCGGCGTAGTCGCGGCTGAAGTAGTAGTTGCGGGCGCTGAGGCTGGCCTTGGCATCCTCGAAGAAGCCGCCTTCGGCAGCGAGTAACGGCTGGCTGAGCAGCGTCAGCCCGATGGCGACGCAAGGGGTTTGGTTCATTCCGAAGCTCTCTTGATCTTGTTGTTATGGGTAAAGCGTTGGGAATACGAGTGATCAGGGGTTACGACGCAAGGCCTGTGGCACGGGTGGGCGCCGCAGGCGCAGCAGCGCATGGGCCAGCAAGCCGAACAGCAGCCCCCAGAACGCGGCCGAAAGACCAAGGAAAGACACGCCAGAAGCCGTGACCAGGAAGGTGAACAAGCCAGCATCACGCTCTTGTGGCTCTGCCAGGCTGCGCACCAGGGCTTCGCTGATCGCGCCGTACAACGCGAGCCCGGCCAGGGCGGCAATCAGCGCGGCGGGAAAGGCGGCGAACAGCGACATCAGCGTCGCCCCGGCGATGCCCAGCAACAGGTACAGCGCGCTGCCCGCCACGGCTGCGACGTAGCGCCGGCGTGGGTTTTCATGGGCTTCTTGGCCTGTGCACAGGCTGGCGGTGACCGCCGCGAGGTTCAGCCCATGGCAACCGAACGGCGCCAACAACGCGCCGCCCAGAGCGCTGGCGCTGATCAACGGGCTGGCTGGCGTGGCGTAACCTGCGTTGCGCAACACGGCCATGCCCGGCATGAACTGCCCGGTCAGCGCCACCAGCACCAGGGGCAAGGCCAGGCTGAACAAGGCTGCCAGGCTGAACTGCGGGGTGATCCACTGCGGCGAAGCCAGCGCCATCACCAGCGCCTCGCTGCGAAAGGCTCCGCTGGCCACGGTCACCGCTGCGCCGACAATCAGCACTGCTGCCACCGCGTAGCGGGGGTGCAGCCGGCGCATGAGCACATAGGTGGTGAACATCGCCAGCACCAGCACAGGCTGCACTGGCAGGGCACGGAACACCTCGATGCCGAAACTGAACAGGATACCGGCCTGCATGCCGGCAGCGATCGAGCCCGGCAGTCGCGCGATGATGCGGTCGAACGCCCCGCTTATGCCGATCAGCAACAGGACCAGGTTGGCCAGCAGGTACGCACCCACCGCCTGCTCCACACCCAGCTGGGGCAAGGCGGTCACCAGCAGCGCGGAACCTGGTATCGACCAGGCGATCACCACCGGCACGCGATAGTGCAGGCTCAGCAGTGCACCCAGCACCGCACTGCCCATGGATATGGCCCATACCCAAGAAGACAACAGGCCATGGGACAGGCCCGCGGCTTCAGCCGCATGGAAGATGATGACCAGCGGGCCGGCATAGGAGATCAACGTCGCGATGCAACCGGCGACGATGGCGGACACAGAGCTGTCCTTGACCAAGGTTTGCATGGGGGCTCTCTCGACAGTGGGATGGCAAGGACATTGCCCTTGATCGCTGGCAAACCGGCTTCCACACGACACCCGCTGAACCGGGCCTGTGAGAGCCGGCTTCCCGGCGATTGGGCCTCAGCCTTCCTGCAACGCCCGAGGTCGCCCGCTACGCTGTTCGTCCGCACCGCCCTGGGCCTTCTGCAGCTGGAAGTCGAACTTCAGCAAGGCATGGCGCCCCGCAGCATCTTCACGGAACACCACCTCCCCCACCAACCCGTCACGGGTCGCATAGGCAAAGTCGTCCCACAGGTACTTGTCGCCCGACAGGTTGATCTGCGTGGTCAGGTGGCGATGCCCAGGCGCCGAGATGAAGAAGTGCACGTGGGCCGGACGCTGGCCGTGGCGACCGAGCAGGTCCAGGCACTCCTGGGTCGGGCCCTGCGGGTCGCAGCCGTAGCCCGATGGCACGATGGAACGGGCGCGGTAGCGGCCTTGGGCATCGGTGATGATGCGCCGGCGCAGGTTGTAGTCGGACTGGCTCGGATCGAAGAACGAATAGGTACCACGGGTGTTGGCGTGCCACAGGTCGACCGTGGCGCCGGCCAGGGGACGGCCTTGCGGGTCCAGGACCTGGCCTTGGAGGAACATCACCGTGGCCACGCCCTCCTCGCTGCCATCGTCCATGCGCACCTCACCCTGGGCAATGGGCGCGCCGGCGACGTACAGCGGGCCTTCGATGGTGCGCGGGGTGCCACCGCGTAGCCCGGCCTGCTCATCCTTGGCATCCTGCAACAGGTCGAGAAAGTGCTCGATGCCCAACCCCGCCACCAGCAGCCCGGCCTCACCGCGACTGCCCAGGCGGTTGAGGTAATCCACGGCGTGCCAGAACTCGTCCTCGCTGATGTCCAGGTCTTCGATCAGGCGTGCGGTGTCCTGCAGCACACGTTGGACGATGCGTTTCAGGCGCGGGTTGCCGTCGTCGTTGCCCAGGCCTGCGGCTTGCTTGAAGAACGCCTGAATGTCGGGGGTGTGGGAAATCTTCACGGTCATGTCGGTTACCTCATCTTGTTCTTGTGCAAATGGCCTGGATCAACGGTCGTCGGCGTGGATCGACGACGGGTGGCGGCACAGGCCGTCCACCTCGATGTCCATGTAGGGGAACAGCGGCAGCTGCAGCAGCGTGTCGTGCAGCGCCTCGACGCTGGGCACGTCGAACACGCTGTAATTGGCGTAGTGCCCAGCAA
>NZ_BCBH01000024.1:0-84281 GCF_001320525.1 Pseudomonas sp. NBRC 111131
GATGGCCTGGCCGGCCGCCGTGATGTCCTGGCCTTGCCGGGTAACCTCGTTGGTCAGCGCCTGGACCGTCGACGCGTCCGCCTTCATTGCAACCTGGTTCAGAGCGGACTGAGCAGCTGCAGCGGCGTCCGTTGCCACCTTGTCCGTCACAGCCACCCAGGCGCTACCGTTCCAGCGCTTTGGCGTGTTGGCATTGCTGGTCGTGTCGATCCAAAGGTTCTGGCTCAACCGGTCAGCCACTGCCGGCGCGGTCGACTGGTACAGCACCTTGCCCTTGGCGCCGGCGGCGTCAGCAGCAGCCTGGGCCGCCTGCTGTGCTGCGGTGACGTTCTGATTGGTCGTGGTCAGGCTGCCCTGTAGGCCAGTGATGGACTGGCCCTGGCTGGTCAGTTTGCCCTCGGCATCCGTTACCCGGGTGGTCAGGCTCTGCACCACGGTGGCATCGGCCTTGGTCTGGGCTACCGAAAGGGCGTTGGCCGCAGCAGCAGCTGCATCGGTGGCCACCTTGTCGGTCACGGCGACCCAGGCGGTACCGCTCCAGCGCTTGGGCGTGTTCGCGTTGCCCGTGGTGTCGATCCACAGGTTCTGTGGCAGGCGATCCGCCACTGCCGGCGCAGCCGACTGCACCATGACCTTGCCCTTGCCGCCGGCCAGCGTTGCCGCGTCCTGGGCGGCCTGCTGTGCTGCAGCGACATTTCCATTGGTGGTGGTCAGGCCCGACTGCAGGCCGGTGATCTGCTGGGCCTGGGCCGTCGAGGTGCCTTCAAGGGTCTGCACCTTGGTTTCCACGGTCTGCACGCGGGCGGCCATGCCATTTGCCGTTTGCACCGCCTGGCCGATGTCGGTCCAGTAGTTGTCGTTCGGCGGCGGATTGGCGGTGGGCACAGCGACCTTCGCCTGGTACAGCTTGCCGTTCTCGCCCAGCACGCTTTGACCAGCGGTGTAGGCCTGGTCTGGCTTGTAGGGCATCGAGTCGGCCAGGTCGGCGATGTTGTCGATCTGTTCCTGCAGATCGCTCTGCACCTGATTGACCGAGTTGTTGACCTCGACAATCTGCTCGTTCAGCTCGCTGCGCACCTCGCCCAGGCGCTCGTTCACCGAGCCAGGGCCGTTCATGTCGATCAGGTCGATACGGCTGGTCAGTTCCTTGCCCAACTCGCTCTCGGTGATCTTCTCCTTTATTCCTTCCAGGATAGCCCCTACGTCCATCGAGGTAGCCGCTACTACCTTGAGGAAGGCGCTCACGCCGTAGGCATTTTTCGATCGGATGAAATAGGCATAGCTCTTGGCGAACGACAGCCCGGTGTGGGTGATGGTCAGCCCACGCCCAAGGAACTCGCCCTGCGAAGCAGCTGGATCAGGCGACCAAAAATACTCGTAGGTACCGCCGTTTAGGCCGTGCAGCGTGTTCCCGGGAATCAACGTGATCGTGTCGATCGTAGCCTGTACAGCGCAAGTTTCCGGCATGGGCGGGCCATTGACATCAACGGTGATGGTTGCCTCGCCTGAACGGGCCAAAGGCCCCAGCGCAGCCACGCCCATGGTGTAGCTGCCAGAAGTCAGCCCGGAGACCGGAATACGAGTTGTCGCTTCTGGTACTTGCAGAGCCTGCACCGCAGTGCCTCCCTGCCTTACAGTCACAGCAAAGCCTGAGACGATGCCTGCGGGTCGGTCCCAGCTCAACACACCCTGACTGATCTCTGCCGTGTCCTCCACGTCCCAACGCAGGTTGGTCGGGCTCCCGAGCCCACCAGCGGGTAATTTGATGAAGCCGATGGGATTGTAGGGCTTGCCGACGGCGTCATCGAAGATGGCTGGCTCATAGGCCAGTAGTGACGCAGTGCAACCCTCACTGGTGCCCATGGACCAGTTGGTAACCATGAACTCCCCGAGGATATTCAACGATGGAAGGTTGACGCGCACAGCCCGACCTGGCCTGCAGTTATAGCCCAGCAAATTGAGAGGAATGTTGAGCGCACCACCAGACCGGCGTCGGCGAAGCTCAATGTTCGCCAAGCGTTGAGCCTGGTATGGGTCGCTGACGTAGGGGAAGGTCAGTGTCTCTGCTGCCTCTCCTCCGTCTTCTGCAACCCATTCCGCAACCGAAACTTCCGGATAGTCGGTTTCGGTCCAAGACTGCAATGGATCAATGAAGGTGCCGCGAACGGTGTTGATCGCAGCGTCGTTGGTCGACTCGGTGTTGCCGGTGATGGTACCGATCACCATGTCTTCGGTGATTTCGAAGTCATAGGGCCCATAGTAGGCTCCGGCCTGAAACATCCAGCGACCGCCTACTCTGATCAACTTGCCGGCACACGCCGCCTCGAGCTTTTGCAGGACATTGGTGCGCTGCTCATCGGCGCCGATAACGCAGCCGCTCCGGTAACGAGGGCTGGAGGTTCCGTCGGGGTTGCGCACCGACTCGTTGCAGACGTTCGCCCCGCTGGCGAATGTCTCGAACACGATCTCATCATCAGGCACGCCGCACCGGACGCGAAGAAACCACAGCAAGTGCAGCGCAGTATTGTCAGTCCATCCGGATGTGCCAGTCCGAGGATCGTAGATGTCGTTGCGCCCACGCACGACGAAGCGGGCATCGGGTATGCCGGACGGGAATTTTTCCGCACTGTAACGCAGCGAAATCCGGACGTACGAAAGCCCCAACCCAATCTGTGTGTCTTTCCAGTCTGGGCAGTTTTCTTTAAGGAAGGCGTTTACCTGGGTCGGATTGACGACCAGTTCATACGAAGCATCTTCCCCATAGCTGCCAATGAGCTCCTCACCGAGAAAAATATACTCAAGCTCATCAATGGCGCCTTCGCAGAGTACATACACCAGGTGCAACCATTCGCCGGTCGTCTGTGAGCCTTGCTCTTCCTGAGCCCATACCAGCACGCCACCAGTGCTCACTCGACCCAAGATGAACCGTACCGGGGCCTTGGACGAACGAACGGTCTGTGCCGAGGGCTCATTGTCCCGCAGCGGCGACTTGGTGTTGAGCTTTTCCTGCTGTTCAGCGGCATAGAATGCAAGGCCCGCACCGATCACAGCGCCTACCGGGCCGCCCTGAACAAACCCAATTACGGCGCCGACGGCGACCTGGGCCAGTTTCTTTACGCCACCGCTCATCTATTCAACCCTCCAAACCGCTAGCGGCTCGCACACCACGCGGTGCACGCCGTCCTCAGTCGTTGCCCAGAACTCGTTTGCCCAGAAGACCGCCATGGACTTGCCACCCGGGGCTTGGTACATGGCAACATCGCCACGCTGTATAAATGCCGGGGTGACCCGTACAAAACAGGCGTCCCAGGCCGCCTCAAGGCTGCCGTGGATCTTCTTTAACGCTCGCTTAGCGCCTGCCTCAGTCTTGTAAGTGCCCCGATATGCTTGGGCTGGGTCTATGCCGCAAACCGCTACAGAGCAGTCAGCAGCGAACAGGCAGCAGTCAAATTCACCCCATGAAAAAGGCCGCTCTTTCGCGGCCTTGATCACTTCACTGAGACGTATCGTCCAATCTCTGTGGCGCATGGTTATTTCTCATAAGCAAAGGTCGGGGCGTCCTTGCTGGAGCCCCAGTAGATCGGCCACTCGGACAGTTGGGCGACCGCGTAGAAGAAGCGATCGCCCTGGTGCCGGGCTCGGTGGTTCTCGTCAGTGAAGCGCTCGGTGCCGGTGCGGCTCCACTCAGCCATACGATCGACGATCGGCACGGTGATCTTGTTGCCGTCTTCGCCATTGCCGGCGTAGGAAAAGGTGGCTGCGTCCATCCGGCCCGAAAAGAGGATGTCGACGGCATAGTTGCCGGCCTCGTCAAAGACTACGAAAAGCAGCTTGCCCGTGCGGCCGCGGCACCCCCGGATGTTGGTCTCGGTGATGATGTAAGCGTCGAGGCCGTTCAGGCTCAGCTCCACAGACATGGGCGAGTTGGAGTTGTCGCTCTCCTGCGACTGCCCAACCTCGCCGAACTGGCCCACACCCAAGTAGGTGATGCCGTCGATAACCAGATCACCAGTACCTGTGTGTGCGTATACAGGTCCGTCTGCGAAGTCGAGTTGACAGGCGTACACCGTCATGAAGCGGCCGCGGGCGATGATATCCACCACACTCTGGCTGAAAGGGAACGATGAGGGCATCAGAAGGCCTCCCTGAACTGATAGCTGCCATTAGAAACCACCGGCTGAACGCTCCACTCGTTGGTGTCATCCACCCGACGCATCTCGCAGTAGGGGTTTCGGTACTCGACGGCGGTGCCGGCCGCAATGGCCTTGCGGACACGCTTGTTGACCTGGATAGTTGCCAGTCCAGAGGTGTCGGTATTGACGTGCTCAACCACTTCGAACATTTCGCCGAGAATGGTGATGTGATCACCGCGACTGAACACCCTGACACTCGGCGTCATGTTGCGTAGCTGAATCTGCGTTGACTGTGCAACTGCAGAGGCCACCACCGGAGCCCCGATGTTGTCAGTCCTAATCCTGGTGATGGAAGGTATGTTCACCGTCCCGAACATGCCCTGCAGCCGCCCCAACAGCGAGGTCAGCTCGCGCTCATCCTCCTCGTAGAGCACGCCGAAATTTAGAGTGCAGGTCCAGTACGCGCCGGGGTGCGACGTAATCTGCTGCGCGTTGCTAAGTGAGGAGGTGAAAGCCCGGTTGTTGTAGACCACACCCCAGGTCATGTCAGTGGGCTCCAAGTCTTCGGGCCATGCTTCCGCCATTTGGCAGCTCCAATAAAAAACCCGCCGAAACGGGTTGCGTGCTGTGAGTGCGGCCTTATCGCTTGTTCAGCAACTGCCGGCCGGCACCGTTAGTTTTGAAGTCTCGGAGCATCATTTGGTACGCATCATTCGCTCCCTGGCGCGCTGTCCTGGCCAGATCTTCCTTGGTTACACCATCAGGGCTGCCGTTGAAGTGGAAATGCTGGGTGATGTTACCCATGGTGATGGGGGCTTGATCGCCACCGTCTCCGCTCGCCCCCATCGCCACAACGCCAAGGGAGCCATCCGGGCCGCGCGCCAACGGCATGATCGCCTCCGGCCCAGCCTCGGCGAAGATGCCCGCGCCCTTGGCGAAAGCGAACATCTGCGGCGAATCGTGCACCTGGTTCGAGAAGGAAGAGAGGCTCGGCGAGTCATAGACGCCGCCCTTGGCATTGGCTACAAACGAGCCCTCGCTGAATCCTGTCATGGTGCCCTGCCCCAAGGACGAGCCACCGCCACCCAGGAAACCGAACGCCGTACTGAGGAACCCTGCAGCCGCCTGGCGAACCTGAATGCGGATCAAGTCCTCGATGATCGCGTCGGCGAAATCCTTGAACTGGAACTTACCGGTCTTCACGAACTGGACAACCCCATCCTCCAGGTTGCCGAATGCATTGGTGAACAACTCCTGCGTCTGGCCAGCCACATCGGAGGCGCCGTCGAGGTAGTTCTCGAAGGCAGCCGATGCGCCATTGCTCCAGTCAGATTGGGCAGCATCGATCTTGTTGAAAGTGTCCTCCTGCACCTGCACAAGCTTGGCGCCGTACTCCTGCCTCAGGGCGATCTGCTTTTCGAGTTCCTGACGCTGCTTCTCGTTCGAAGCGGTGGCCAGCTCGTCGCGCAGGGCCAGGATCTTGTTGTTGTTCTCCTGCTCGAGCGCCAGGCGAGACTGAGCACGGCCTGCTCGTTTGTCGCCCATCCCGATCGCTGCCGCTGCGGCGTCTCCCTGCTGCTGGGCAATCGCCAACTGGCGCTCTAGGTCGGCCTGGTACTTCATGGCTCGAGAGAGCCCGGTCTCCTTCGCCCCCTGCTTCTTCCCTGAGCCGAAGGGGTTGGTCATCCGCGCCCACTCCACCCGCGCATCCATGGCCAGGAACAGCTCAGGAAGCGGCGTGCTCCACGCCACATCCGGAGCCCAGCCAAGCCAGCCTACGGCGACCGAATACATCCGGTCGACGTAGCTGCCATCCTCTACGGCGCTGACTCCTTCGGCTCTTGCGGCTTTCCCGGCTCACCGCCCCGTGGGTTGTAGAGCGCTCCCAGGAACTTGGTGGCGGCAAGCGTGAGGTGAGAAACACCATGCTGCCAAACCTCTTCGGTCAGCAGATCGATATCCTCCTCCTCTATCCCCGCTCCCGCTGCGATCACGAGCGTCACTGCATCTACGCTGACCGCGTGCAGGCCATGCGAGGCCGCACGCAGGCCGCCGAAGCGGCTCTCGATGAAGCGTACGGCCTTGAGAGTTGGCTTCAGCACCAGGGTGCGCTCACCAACCTTGACCTCAACGGTACCGTGCAACGTCTTGCTCATGGCGATTCCCTATTAGGCTGCGGGCGCCGGCACCAGCTCCAGAATGTCGGAGTTGATGCCGATGGTGATGTTGCGGCGCACGACGTTGTCGGCAGCACCTGGTGCGACGGTGTTGTTCATCACCTTGCCGCGCATGTAGAAAGTGGTCGGATTGAGCGCAGGGGTAGCGCCAGGGTCACCATCGTTGAGAGTGATCTTGATGTTGTAGTCGCCCTTGCTGCGGTCCTTGTGGGCGGTCTTCACCGCATTCTGGCCCGCATCGCCGTTGTCGAGGCCAACGGTCAGAGTCAGGTCGCCAGCGTCGGCGGTACCCTTGTACTTGCGCACGCGGCCAGCAATGTCAGATCGCGGTCTGATGCGGATTTCGGCACTGACGGTCGCCTCCAGGCGCTCAGCCACCGGCTGAGTGCGACCCGTAGGAATGGTGATCTCCGTCCAGAGCTCACCGGCCGGCACCCATTCCTGGTCATAGCCGCCGGTGTCGTTCTGCACGCGCTCGTACTTGCTCAGGCGGCAGCGGTGCCGCAAAGGACCGGCTCTCATCAGAAGCGCTTCCTGTACCAGAGCAGCCTTTCGACTGCGAGCGGCATGGCCGTGGCGATTGTGCCAACGGCCACGGCCTCACGGTTGGCGTACCAGTGCCCGACCAGCAGCAGGATCGCCTGCTCGACATCTCGGGTCAGGCCCATTTGCTCCGGTTCAACGGGGTCGCCGTCGACCAGCTTCCGGTCGCAGTGCTGCTCGACGTGCGCCTTGGCGGCTTCGACATAACCGCCGATCAGCAGGTCTTCATCGTCACCATCGACCCGCAGGTGCAGCTTCACGGTGGCCAGGTCCAGCATTTACTTGGCCTCGGCAGCGGCTTTGTCAGCAGCGGCCTTGTCAGCGGCTGCTTTGTCGGCTGCAGCCTTATCAGCAGCTGCTTTTTCGGCGGCTGCCTTCTCCGCTGCGGCCTTGTCAGCAGCGGACTTGTCCTCCTTCGACGCCGCGGGCTTAGTTTCCTTCGGCTTTGCCAGGCGAGGCTTGCCGTTGGCGTCGAGTTCTACTGCCAAACCTTTGCCGATCAGGGTGTAGGCGTACTCGTCGTCGGCATCATCGAAGGTTTCGCCGGCCTTGACCTTGTTCGAGGTGGCACCCAGTAGCGCGCCGTTTCCGACAAAGCCCCACAGAATCTTGATTTTCATGCTGCCTCCAGAAATTAAGAGGCCGGCAATGTGCCGGCCTTCGGTGGGGTTAGGCGGTCAGGAAGCGACCTTTCACCAGGGCTTCCTTGCGGCGCACGCCCAGGCCCAGGCGCTCCTCGACCAGCAGCGCACGTTCGTTCTTGATGAACTGATCGTTGATCAGGCCCATCTTGAACATGAACGACATACGGTCGAACAGCGTGGTGGAGCGAGCGAAGTTCGCCACCAAGAACTCGCCACCGGTGGTGCCGTCGCCCTCGTCCATGCTGTCGGAGGTGATTACCGGACGGCCCCACAGGATAGGAGTGACCAGGCCCTGCAGGTTGGCAAACAGGTAGCGGTTCTCGCCGTCCTTCTGCAGTTCGATGTTCATCCAGTCCAGTTCAGTCATCACGGTGCCGTCAGCGGACATCTGCGACTGCTTACGCACCTGGTAGATGGCACGGCGGACCAAGTCGATGGCGGTATCGCCGGCTTTGCTGAGGGCTGCGTCATAGGTGGTCGCCTGGGTCATCAGGCCTGGCAGGTTCTCGCCGGTACCGTCACCCTTGAGAATCTGCGCCTCCTCCTCAAGCTTCAGGTCATAGCGCAGCAGCTGCTGCAGGTAGGCGAACATCTGCGGAACGTCGTCCAGTGCTTCGTCGGTCACCGGCATCCAGACCGCAATTTTCTTCACGCGGTCAGTTACAGTCTCGAAGGTGACGTTGCTGGTTGGCTTCAGGCCGCCCTCCGCCACCGGCGCAGCGCCACGGGTGTGCAGCTTCTCGCGGAAGTAGGTGTAGTTCTGGCCAGCGACCGGGACGGAGGTGAGAAGATCGCGGATACGCAGCTCCTGGCGAATGCCAGGCTGAATCACCGGATCGTAGACGGGAGCAACGATACCAGCGCTGGTCACCTTCATTTCCTTCATGCTGGCCATGTCGGACTTGGTGACTTCGAGCTGTGCCAGCGCGGCGCTTTTCTGGCTGAGCGCTTTGTAGCCGTCGTCGCCCTTGATCAGGTCGATGAAGCTCTTGCCCTCGCTGGGCTGGCCACGCAGCTTGACGCCCTTCTGCTCCAGATCCACGACCTGGTCGATGACCTTCTGCAGCTCGCCCTTTTGGTCTTCGATCTGCTTCTTCAGGTCGCCAGTTACCTGGTTACCCTTCTGCATTTCATCCATGGCCGCATCGTACTTCTTCTGCAACTCGCCGAAGCCACTCTTCAGTTGCAGCTCGATGGAATCCTTCAGTTCTTTCACTTCGCTCATGGCGATACTCCGAAATATTGGGTGAACAAGTTGGGAATTTCTTTCAGCTCATCCACGATCGCCGTGGCCTCGCTTCCGCCGTCACGGCGGAGCGCGGTGTAGCCGAGCGAAGCGACCGCAGCCGCTTCCTTCTGCGAGAGGCCCATGCGTTCGCGCAGGGCCTTCTCGAAAAGCCTGATGTCCGATTTAACGCTGAGGACGTGCGCCTCGGGGTTCATGCCGAAAGGGACAAAGGAGGCTTCCCACAGTTCGGCCTCCTTGATGACGCGCACCCGCCGGCCGGCGCGCTCCTCGAAATCTGCCTTGATGGTGTTGAAGCCGATCGACATGCTGTCGAGGACTTCAGCTTTCATGAGCTCGTAGGCGTCGCGCGCGTAGCTCACGTTGAGGTTGACCTGACCCTTCACCAGCAGGCCATGGTCGTCCTGGCTGTAATCGGCGGCGCCCACCAGGCGGGTCAGGTCGTGATACAGAGCCAGCTTGAGCTTGCCGTTACGGGTTGCCTTCACCCGGGTGAAGGCCCCTGGCACGATCACGTCGTCGCCCAAGTCCACGTTGTTGAATACCGCGGCGTAGCCCTCGAAGTTACCGGCCGTGCCGATCCTCTGCCACTCGTCCTCATCGAGGCTCTTGACCTCCTCCATGCGGCGCAGGTCGATACCACCCTGTGAGGCGATGGTGCGGACGGTCAGTTCCTTCTCGTCCATCTCCAAGCTGAAGATCAGGCCAACCCCGGCGCCACGGATGGCGATGTGGTTAACGATCTGCAGGCCGAGCATGGTCTTGCCACTGCCTGGTCGCCCGGCGATCACCACCATGCTCTTGGGGCGCAGGAAACCGATCAGCTTATCCAGGTCGGCCAGTCCGGTGGAAAGCTTCGGCGGCGCTCGGTCGTCCAGCACCTCCTGCATCCCGTCGAACACCTTCGGCAGCACCTCGGCCATGCGCTTGTACCCGGCCTTCTCGGAGCCCTGAAGGTCGCGCAAGTCAGCGATGGACTGCTGGGCCTGGGCAATGATCTCGTCTGGCACCAGGCCACTTGCAACGGCAGCCTTCGCAGAATGGCCAAGGTCGACCACCTGGCGGATTACCGCCCACTGCTTGACCTGCTTTGCGTAGGCCATGACGTTCGCCACCGAGGGCACATTTCGGCACAAGTCCGCCGCGAAGCCCAGGGTGGCCTTGCCGCTTGGCAGGGCGCGCTGTGTATCTCCCACCGTTACAGGATCGACAGGTAGGCCACGCTCAAGGCAATCACGGATCACGTCGAACAGGGCCGCGTGGTCGTCGTAGAGGAAGTCGCCGCTGGTCATCTGCCCCATGATGTCATCCACCAGCGAGGCATTGCCATCCAGCGACGCGAGCATGACTGCCCCCAGCACGCCGTGCTCGGCCTCTGGGTAGCCCATTACCAGTTCATCAGTCATGCGTCACCTCGCGCCGAGGACCAGGTGAACAGGACGGCGCTCCCGCCAGCATCGGTCAGTCGATCAACAGCACGATCTCCCAGGCACTTGCGCAGGCCGGCCAGGGCCAGGTTGGAGATCACGATGGTCGGCATGAGATTCCGGTACCGCAAATCGATCACTTCGAACAGCACCTGCCGCTCGAAGTCGCTGCCGTGCTGAACGCCAACCTCATCGATCACCAGCAAGTCTGGCTTCAGCAGTGCGGCGTAGACATCGCGCTCAGTCTGCTCAGACTTCTTGTCGAAGGTCATCTTGATGTCGCGGATGATATCGATCGCCATGGTGTATCGGGCTGCAGCCCCGAATTCGCGGATCACCTGCTGGGCGATGGAGCATCCCAGGTGTGTCTTCCCGGTGCCCACGTCCCCCAGCAGCATCATCGAACGGCCAACGTCCCAATTGGGCTCGAACTCGCGCACGTAATCGCTGCACTCGGTCAGCGCCACGGCCTGCCCTTCGGTTTCGGTGCGGTAGGTGTCCAGGGTGGACTCCCGGAAACGAGGTGGGATGTCAGACGCCATCAGGGCGACGTTCAACGCCCGTTCATGCCGGGTAGCCTGTGCCGCCCTACGGACGGCCTCGTCAGCAGAATGCAGCGCGTCGAACTGGCAGCGCTTGCATCCCTGCCAGAAGTGTTCGCCCGAGAACGACTCAATCAGCTCGTCAGTGAAGTCACCGTGCACACGGCACTGGCCAGGTTTGAATTCCAAAGTCTGTGGAGTGGTCATTTTCTTGCTACCCGGTAAGTCCCGTTGGGCTGGCGTACAAGCCCTTCGGTGTGGTCAATCTTGTCGAGGTCGGTGTGGTGCGATTGGCCTGCCCCCCTGGTCCCGGAGGTCCAAGCCTCCTTCTTCAATCGGTCGACGATCCAGGAGGTCTTGAACCCCTGCCATGCAGCAGTCATTGCCTCGGCCAGCGCCTTGTCCGGGCTGATCCCAGCTGCTCGGCACCCCTCAAGCTCAGCCAGAACGTTGTTCCAGATGGTGAGGTTCAGAGGTCCCTTCTTCTTCCGGAACTGGAAGTAGTCACGGGCGGTTTGCTCACTCAGGTCAGGCGGTGCCAACTCAAGCATCTGCTCAACCGTGAACCCATCACTTCCCCTCTTACGGTTCTTTGATGGTTCACCTTTGGGTTCTATTACGGTTCTGGGGGCATCTGGTGCCGGGGTGTCCGGCATCTGGTGCCGGGGTGTGGGGCACGTGGTGCCGGGGTCCCCGGCATCTGGTGCAGGGGGGCATTTAATGCCGGGGGCATAAGATGCCGGGGGCATAAGATGCCGGGGTTACGACGTAGTAGGTCGACCGCCCAGCCCGCTCTTTTGCCACCAACAAGCTGACACTTTCCAGCCAACGGATCGCGTTGCGCACAGCCCGCTCTTTCAGGCAGGTGCGCTCGCAGATCCTAGCGATGGAAGGCCAGCACACGCCGTCGTCGTTGGCATTGTCGGCCAGGGAGATCAGGACCGACTTTTGCGCGGCACTCATTTCGAGCGGCCAGCAGGCAGTCATCAGGATTGTGCTCACAGATCAAGCTCCTCTGTGACACGCCGCACGAAGGCGTCGTAGTCCTCGGAAAATTTCGCCCCACGGTCTTCCATGGCCTGGCGTCCAACCTTCGCCAGCTCGTAAATCCCCCAGCGCTCGCGCTCTGGAAAGCCCTTGAACTGGCTGTAGGCAGGCCAGGGGCCGGTGATGATCGACGCGCCAGAGCGCTGCTGGAGCGCCTGGGTGGGGGTGGACGGGTTGTTCATTGCAGGGTCTCCCCGTGGATCGTGTGGCGACGTACCGTTCTCAGCGGTGGACGCTTGTTCGGCGCAACATCCGGCGCGGAGAAGCTGGCGCCGATCAGGATCAACAGGCGGCGGACTGCCGTATCCAGACGGCGCTTGGCACTACGGCGTGACTGCTTGGCCTGAACAAGGCGTTCGTAGGCATGGTGAGCGCGGTGGTGGTGATCAGGTTCATGCAGCACCTCCCGCGCCACGATTCCGTGAGGAAGGTTTTTGTGGCGCGGCGGACGTCTGAGAATCCAGGGCGCTGAGATTTGCCTCCATCGCACGCCCCCACTCCTCAACGTGGGTTTCCCACTCCTCCGCATGGATCGCAGCAAATTTCGCCAGCCGTCCAGCCGTATCGTGCTCGGGAAGCAACTGGTGAACTGCTCGGAGCATGTACTTGAGGTCGTTGAACTTCTCTCTCAGCACCAGCAGGTCGTCAAAGGCTTCGTCGGCAATGTTCTGAAGGGTCTTCATTGGACGCCCCCAGCAGCATGTGCTTCATTGACGAGTTGCAGAAGCTGGTACCGGCTCTGCTCGGACAGCATGAAGATGGCCTCATGGATGGCGGATTCGCCATGGAAGTCCAACTGAGGCTCGAAGCCGAGCTGTTGGTCGTCTTTGAACGAGTGGTTTTCCATGAGGACGACAGAGAGCTGCTCGATAACGCGCAAGCGAGCCATGACCTTCTCGCCCAGGTCGCTGATTGAAGTGGTCATTGGGTAACCTCCGCGCCACGAACTGGTGAGTTTGGGTTTTGTGGGGCGCGGTTTTCCGCTTCGCGAATGGAAATAGCCACTGAATCCAGCAGCGCTTCGCAGTGCTGAGTCAGCACCCGAACGCCATAGATCTCGTTTCCGTTGTCCGGGCCTTCAGCAACAAGCACCCCGAGCAAAGCATTCACGCTCGAAAGCATTGAGCTTGCGCTCTCGATGGCTGCGTAGCAGCTGGAGCCGTGGTTGACCTGTAGTGCAACCCCTGAGACCAGGAAGCCTTGGGTGCGGGTCAAGAGAGCAGTCATTGGGCACCGCCTTGCTCTGAGGCATGCTGGAGTGCGTCGTGATAGGCGTACTCGTGGTGGGCATAGAGCGCCTGGGTGCAGAACTCGAGAGCACTGAGTAAACTCTCTCGGTCGCGTGACAACAGCATTTCGCCAAGCTGGGCCTGGTCTTCCAGCAATACGCGGGCAATGCCGTAAGCGCCTTGGGCGGCGCGGAAGCGATGGCGCAGATCGCTCAGGCTCTCCTTTGGTTGTTGCACAGCAACACGGGGTTTGCTATTTTTTGGGCGTGACATATCGTTCTCCTCGAACGAAGATTCAAAAAGTCCCCTGCAAGGGACGGTTAAAAAGCCCGCCTGCGAAGCGGGTTTTTTGTTGCCTGCGATTTAGCCGGACAACAAAAACTGGGATGCCGAGGCCGTCATTAGGAGGCCTTCAGGCGAGGTTGATTTGGGTTGTTCAGACCGAGCACCATTTGCAGCGAATCAAGCTCACGCTCGATGTCGCCTAGCAGCAGCGGCTTGTCGCGCTTCCACTCACAAAGGCCGCGCCCGTAGATGCTGGCGAGAGATTCGCGGTCGTCGAAGATCTTGCAAGCGCGATTGAGTCGATCCAGCTTCGACGGAGCGCCGGTCAACAGAGCCTCAATTCGCGTATCGCACCAAACAGCGAACCTGGTGCTGATCCAACGACCGAAATAAACCCTGATTTTCGGGTGCAGCCATGTTCCGCCACTGCCGCCAGCCTTGGTCATCACGAGGCCAGTCCTTTTGGTGAGAGCCAGGATCTTGGAGCGAACCCAAGACTTTGTAGCGTCTAACTCTTTGATTTCATTGAATTCTGTCAGGGTGACAGAATTGACACCGAGGGCATCTCCCATGATGCAGAGGTATTCCAGGGTTTCGATTTGGCGAAGCCAGGCGGTAGGCTCCTTGCCGAACTGCTTGGCGATTTTCGTGGCGTTCAACCAGCCGTCATCGCTGATGTCTACCTGCCGCCCTTCGAAGTCGAGGTGGATGACGTTACTCACTGCGCACCTCCGGTACTGGATGGATGAACAGCCCCGACAGCGGACTGATGTTGGTGGCAGGTTGCCGGTATCGTTTGGTCCAAGGTCGGAGACAGATGTGCCAGAACAGAACAAAGCTCTGCCGCCTGGATAGCACCGCGCGTGGCGACCTGAACACGGAGTGCGTTTGCTGGCGAGATAGAGTGCTTGCCGCGCAACCAGCCCGAGATTGTTGTCTGATCGACACCCAGAGCTAATGCGGCCTTCTGTTGAGTACCGAAATGGCTTATGAGCCTCTGGATGCGAGGATCCATAATCAACACCTTTTATGAGCTTTCCCCTAGGCTATAACATGAGAATACTCATTTGCAAGCATAGGGGTAAACCCCTGAAGATATCGGCATGAACTACAGCGAACGTTTGAAAGCAGCTCGCAAGCAAGCAGGCCTCACGCAGGCAGAGCTGGCGCGCCAGGTGGGTATCGATCAAACCTCAATCTCGAACCTAGAGAGAGGAAAGTCCCAAGGCTCATCACATACCGTGTCGATCGCACATGCCTGTGGAGTGAGTCCTGTTTGGCTCGAATCCGGAGCCGGACCAATGGTTGAAGATCATGTTGTCTTTCGTGGCGCACCACCGGAAGGTTTTAAGGCTACGAAACCCTTCAATACCTGGGATACGGAATCCCCCCTCGATGAGTCGGAGGCCTTTCTCTGGTTTATCGAGGAGGACCGCGATGCACCAGGCGAGGTGTTACGAAGCGGGTTGGTTCTCCCTCCCGGGTTTGTAGTGTCGAAGACACGAAAAATGCGATTCGACGCAGAGGTGCTCGCGCGCCAGGGGATCACGCCAGACCGCGCTTTCTGCGTCGAGGTAAGGGGAAACTCTATGGAGCCTGTACTTCCATCGGGCAGCGTAGTAGCTATCAACACGCAGATATTGGATGCAGATGACGGCAGGATGTATGCCGTGGCGCACCGAGGCCAACTCCGGGTCAAGCTCCTACATAGCCTGCCTGATTATGGCACTCGCCTACGAAGCTATAACCGGCATGAGCATCCCGATGAGGATTACTCCTTGACTGAAGCCCTGGATGGGAAACTCAAGGTGCTCGGCAAGGTGTTTTGGTACACGGCTATCATCTGACCACATCGCTGCGCACCACAAAAATCCGGCTCATGGCCGGATTTTTTTTGCCCTTGAATAAGCGGCAGTACTGCAGAAAGCAAAATATGAGGAAACTCCTTGACTTGATTTATGAGTTAAATCATATTTGATTCATCAACAGCACGGAGCGACCACCATGACCGCAGCAGCAACCTCAATCACCGTAGGCAACTGGCAGGGCCTTCTCGGCTATGGCGCAGCCCCGCGCGAACTTGAATGCCTGCTGGCGATTGCTGGCGGTGCTTCGGGGAAAGAGGCTGCTCGGACCTTGGGGATCAGCGAGGATGGCGTCAAGAAGCGCCTGATCGCCCTCGGCACCAAATGGGGCGTCACTCGTCGCGCTGCGCTGGTGGCCGAAGCCTTCCGCCGTGGCGTGATCAGCCCGGCCGCAACCGCCCTGGCTCTGCTGATGGCCATCCACGGAATGCTCGGCGACGACCAAGCAATGCGCATCCGCCGAGGCGGAAATGGTGGCGAGCGCCGGGTGGAAACCCGCGTAGCAACCCGGCGCGCTGAGTGCGCCCTGGCGGTGGTGTAAACATACCCGCCTGACCTGATCCAACCCTGATTTTTGCGAAAGCCATCAACCGCGGCAGGCCCTCGGCTTGCCTGGAAAAAGGAGATGCACCATGAAGCAAGCCCCACTGGTCCAGGCAAAGAACCTGCACCTGACCTTCAACTTGTTCTCACCAGAGTCACAGCCAACTGTCGCCCAGTTCCTGGAAAGCCTTTCCGAACCGGTCGCCGAGGCTGCGCTCACCCCTCCCGCCGTCGGAGAATACTGGCCTGGCCAAGGCGGCATCTACGGCGGCCTGCGCCTTTATCCCGAAGGTCTGTGTCACGTCATCTTCGCCGCCCAGGACGTAGGCATGCACGCCTTTGGCGATCACGGCACCGAGGTCGAAGCCACCAGCCAGATCGATGGTCGCGCCAACACCGCAATCCTGGTCAACCGCGACGGGTCGCACCCGGCGGCCGATGCGGCCTACGCCTTCACCTGCGACGGGCACAGAGACTTCTACCTACCAGCTTCCGGTGAGTTGTACCACGGCTACCTGTACCTGCCTGAGTCGTTCGAAAAGGCCTGGTACGTGTCGAGCTCGCAGCGCTCCGCCAGCAACGCCTACAGCTTGGACTTTGAGGGTGGCTGGCTCTACAACAGCCACGAGACCTACGAGTTTCTCGTCCGCCCCGTCCGCAGAATTCTTCAGTAATTCAGTTCTTCATTTCTTCCGCTGGGCGCACGCCCGGCGGCCAGAATCAGCCAATCTCGAAGGAGCCGCACCATGGCCTTTGATAGTCACAGCCTCGACAAATTTGTTGTCCGCCTGCCGGACGGGATGCGCGACCAGGTGGCAGCAGCTGCGGCAGCCGATGAGCGCTCGATGAACGGCCTGATCGTTATCGCGATCCGCGAATACCTGGACCGTGGCCAGCGTGCAAACGCGCTGCTCGATGCGCTCACTCAGGCAGCAGAAGCCAAGGGGGTCAGCCATGACGCAGCCTGACCGCATCAGCTTGGTATTGCGCCCCGCCGAGGGCGGCACCCTGGAACACATCCTGCCGTTCGCCAAGCTCGGCGCGCATGTTTCGATCGGTCGCGGCCTGGCGGTGATCGCCGGCGCCAGCCTTGGCGATCTTCAATGCGAACTTGAGAAAGCCCTAGCTCGTGCCGGTGGCGCCCCGCAGATGGTCGCGGTGTACACGCCATGGACCGATGTCCAGGTGCTGGACTTCCTGTCGGTAGCACTGCGGAACGTCGTGGTCCAGGGAGACCTGCAGTACAGCGACATCAACGAAGCGATGCGCTACATGGCGGAGAAGGGGCAGCCGGCATTCTGCAAGGCTTTTAGCATCGATGAGGACGTCAAGCTGGTATCCGACGCCCGCCGGTACCGCTTGCTGCGTGACCGTGAGCGCATCGAAGACCCTGATGAAGACCTGCTGGCGGTGCGTGGCGATAACTGGCTATCCGGCGAAGAGCTGGATCAGGAGATTGACACCGCACTGCGCGTGCAGGCCATGCAGCAGCAGGTGGTGCAGGAGCGGCAGCCATGACCCACATGATGAACCAGGGTACCCGCCTTCACCTGCAAGACGACCTTGGCCAGCTGGGCGAACGCCTGATCCGCTTCGGCGAGGCCTTGCAAGACCCGAACACCACCGTGGGCAAGCTGGCCGACCTGGCCAAGTCCTGCGGCATCAAGCTGCACATGCGTGCCGTTGCTGAATCGGGAGAGCAACCATGATCAAGCGTCGAGCAATCAACCCCGCCGCCCTTCCCGCTGTAGGCCAGCCCCTGGGCGGTGGATTCTTCGCCGGCCGGATCTTCTTCGACGGCGCCGAGCATGCGGTGATCGATGCGGGCCGGGAGTTCGAAGTCGCCGCCCACTGGTGGCAGGAGCAAGGCCCACGCCCGCGCATCCGTGGGGCTACGTCGCGCTTCGACGGGATGGCCAACACCCAGGCCATGGCCGCCGAGGGCAGCGAAATCGCCCGCAAGGTGCTGGGCATGAACATCCGTGGCACCTGGGGCTGGCACATCCCGTCAATCGAGGAACTGCAGGTGCTGCGCTGCAACCTGCTCCAGCTTGAAGGCTGGGGTCGCGCCGGGGCCATTCCAGACCACGACGCCGCGCAGGCATTTGGTTTGCGCGAGTACTGGACCAGCAGCCAGAAGTCGAACGCCGCCACAGCCTGGTGCCTGCACATGCTGCCCTGGTGCGTGCCCGACACCAACTGGGTGAGCAAGTGCAAGGGCATTCGCCCGGTGCGCACCCTGCTGATCAGCCAAGAGGCTTTCGTGCACGCGCCATCGACCGACACGCCACTCACAGAGGTGGACCTGCGAGGCCTGGCCAACCAGCAAGCCGTGGCCACCGTGCTCGAGCGGTTCGTGAACGAGGACGCCGGTAAGTTCTACGGGCGCACCGAGGCCCTGGTGGCCGAGCTGGCTGCGCTGGCGGGAGGTCGGGCATGATCCAGACCCTTATCTCCACGGCCATCAGCGCCATCATCAGCCTGTCGCTGCTGTTCGGCGGCTCACAGCTTCACCGGTTCGCCTTCTATGTCACTGTGGCATTCAACGTCATGGCCTGGGCTGGCGTGCTGGGTGGCTTGATTACCGGGGATGCAGCCGTGCGCATCATGCATTACTTCTGGCTGAGTCTGCTCAGCAGCTGCTTTCAGCTGTATGCGTTGATCTATAGAGGCCACCCGATGCTGGCAGCGTCCTGCTTCTTGGTGTCGTTGTTCATCGTGCTTTCAGCGGCGAAGGCCACGGGGGTTCTGCCGTGAACATCATTGCAACCATGGCGCTTCGTAGAGCCCTTGGCCGACGCAACTCAGTGCAGTCGCGTGCGGCTGCCCGGGTGTCTTCTGCCGAATCCGAAACGCCGAGGGCGCTCAGCGAGCCGATAGTCGTCACCGGGCCAATCAACCGGTACATGTTCCTTCAGGGGCGCAATTGGGCGATCGATATGGTCGCCTCTCTTCGCGCTGCGCCTATCGAGTTGGTTATCGAACGCTTGATCGGAGCCGCAGCGGGACGACCAGGTAGCTACGCGGCCGGCATCGAGTCTGTGGTGGATGAATTGAAAAGAGCTGACGCGACAGGTCAGGCTGAAGACGAGAACCTGACGAGTCAGGCCGGGAGGAAGTAATGAGCGAAGAAACCGAGGTGCTGACGGTTGAGGGCCTGGCCAAGCTGCTGGGCCGCACCGAGGCATCAATCAGAGAGGGGATTCGCCGCGGCGTGCCATGGCTGCCCAAGAGCTTCAAGATGGGCAACCGGCACTGCTGGCTGAAAGAGGACGTGCGCAAGTTCTTGCGCGAGTATCGGGATGGGGAGCACCAGAAGCCGAAGCCGGGGCGGAAGCGGAAAGACCCGCCCTCGCTCCGGGTTGCCTGACCTCAGCCGAGCTTCTCGGCGAGGTCCTGCGGGCTGAGGTGTGTGTAGCGCTTGAGCATCGCCAAGGTCTTGTGACCAGTGATACTCGCGACCTCCATCATCGTGAAGCCGCGCTCGAAGAAACGACTGGTCGCCTCATGGCGCAAGTCGTGCAGTCGCAGGCCTTCAATCCCGGCGGCTACGCAGGCCCGGGGGAAGTAGTTGCTGATCGTGTTGAGCGCCAGGTTGAAGTACCGTCCGCCACCGATCGGCGTGGGTAGCCCCTCCAGCAGGGCGATCGCCCGGGAGGACAATGGTACGGCGCGCCGCTCGCCGTTCTTGGTGTCTTCCAGATAGGCCACTTTGCCGCGCACCTGGTCGCGGCGCAGCATCAACAGCTCAGACCGGCGCATCGCCGTCTCCACCGCCAGCTCAATAAACACCGGGAGCTGGGCATTCAGCTGGCCAGCTGCCTTGTAGAGGGCGGTAAGCTCCGCCGGCGTTGGGCGCCGATCCCTCTCTTTGCTGCCCTTCGGCATCCGGATCGCCCGACAAGGGTTGGTCAATCCTTCGATACCCCATTCCTTGGTGGCCACCGTGAATAGGTGGCTGATCACCGCAAGGTTGAGGCGAACTGTCGCCGTCGATTTCCCTTCCTTCAGCTCAGCATCGCGATACGCGGCCATGTCGCTCGAGCGGATAGCAGCTAGGCCCTTGGTGGCCAGCTTGTGCTCTTTCCACTTCTTGATGCGGACCTGTTCTTGCTTGGCGCCCTTCTTGGTCGAGGTAACCTCGGACAGGTATCGGTCCAGGGCCTCGGCCAGCGTAGTGCTCTCGGCCTCGCGCATGTCGACGAAGCGAGCGCGCGACATATCCCCCTCGATCTCGGCCGCCCAGCGTTGGGCTTCTGCCTTGGTGTCAAAGGTGGCGGAAAGTGTTGGATATCCTTTGCGGCGGATCTGGGCACGCCAGGCGTCACCGCGCTTCTCGTAGTAGGCCATGGCGGAATGATAGCGAACGCTTGGGGGAATTACACGCTCCCCCATTCCCCCAAAATTCCCCCAAATGAAAAAGGCCCCGAGGGCTATACAGCGCTCGGGGCCTTTAATATGGCGGAGAGATAGGGATTTGAACCCTAGGTACTGTTGCCAGTACAACGGATTTCGAATCCGTCCCGTTCGACCACTCCGGCATCTCTCCAATGCCGCGCATCATACCAGCGAATTCTGAAAACGCAAACCTTTATTTTCAAAAAAATCGCGTGGTATCAGGCGCTTGCGTGAACGTGCGCCTTACAGCGGCACGCCCAGGCGCTTGGCAACTTCTTCGTAGGCTTCGATCACGTCGCCCAGACCTTGGCGGAAACGGTCCTTGTCCATCTTCTTACGGGTTTCTTTGTCCCACAGGCGGCAGCCGTCAGGGCTGAACTCGTCACCCAGGACGATCTGGCCGTGGAACACGCCGAACTCCAGCTTGAAGTCGACCAGCAGCAGGCCTGCGTCGTCGAACAGCTTGCTCAGCACTTCATTGACCTTCAGCGACAGCTTCTTCATCTCGACCAGCTGCTCGGCAGTGCCCCAGCCGAACGCGACAACGTGGGATTCGTTGATGAAGGGGTCACCCTTCTCGTCGTTCTTCAGGAACAGCTCGAAGGTGGAAGGCTCGAGCTTGATGCCCTCTTCCACACCCAGGCGCTTGACCAGGCTACCGGCGGCATAGTTACGCACCACGCACTCGACCGGGATCATGTCCAGCTTCTTGACCAGGCACTCGTTGTCGCCCAGCAGCTTGTCGAACTGGGTCGGCACGCCGGCTTCTTCGAGCTTCTGCATGATGAAGGCGTTGAACTTGTTGTTCACCATGCCTTTACGGTCCAGTTGTTCGATGCGCTTACCGTCGAACGCTGAGGTGTCGTTACGGAACAGCAGGATCAAGCGGTCGGCGTCGTCGGTCTTGTAAACCGATTTGGCCTTGCCGCGGTAGAGTTCTTCGCGTTTTTCCATGATTGGGCTCCGCTTGCTTGAGGTGTTGGGCTAGGCGATTTCGCGCCAGTCGAGCCCGTGTTCCTGATTCGCCACCTGGAGCCAGTCAGGGTCGCACCCTAGGGTGTCGACGAAGCACTGGCGGGCCAGATGTGGCAGGTTGTTCTTGCTGCTGAGGTGGGCCAGCACCAGGTGTTGCAGGTTGCTCCAGCCCAACTCTTGCACCAGGCGTGCGGCCTGATGATTGTTCAAATGCCCCTGCATGCCGCCGACCCGCTGCTTGAGGAAATACGGGTAGTGCCCACGCGCCAGCAGGTCGCGGCAATGGTTGGCCTCGATCAGCAGGGCGTCCAGGCCCTGGTAGCGCTCCAGCAACAAGGTGTCGTAAGAGCCCAGGTCGGTGAGCATGCCAAACCGTCGGCGACCATCGCTGATCACATACTGCAGCGGCTCGTAGGCATCGTGCTCGACCCGTGCTGCATGCACTTGCAGGCTGCCAATGTGCAGGCTGTCGCCACAAGCGAGAAAACCGGCCGCTTCCACCGGCTTGCGCATACCGCGCAACGTGCCTTGGCTGAGGTAGACCGGTACATTGTAGCGCCGCGACAACAGGCCCACCCCATGCACATGGTCGGCATGTTCATGGGTGACCAGCACCGCGCTCAGTTGAGCCGCCGACACACCGAGCAGCGCCAGGCGCCGCTCGGTTTCACGCAGGGAAAAACCGCAGTCGACCAGGATGAAGGTGTCATCACTGGCGATCAGCGTGCCATTTCCCTGGCTGCCGCTTCCGAGTACCGCGAAGCGCACTTAGCCCAGGTGGTCCTGAATGGCGCTCAGCACGCGGCGAGCGACATCGGCCGGGGCCACGGTGTTGATGTTCTTCTCGACGGTGACCTGCACGCTTTCGCCGACCTTGCTCAGGCGCACCTGATAACGCTCGGCGCGGGCTTCACGCTCTTCCTTGGTCGGTGCGCTGCCGAACAGGCGGCTGAAGAAGCCAGGCTCGTTCTGCTTGTCTTCAGGCTTTTCCGACAGGTTGATGTAGTACAGGCCCAGGCTGCGGTTGATGTCCTCGACGCGCCATTCGCCGCCCTGCTCGAGGGCGCGGCCCACGCTGGACCAGGCACGGTCCAGGTCGGCGCCGAGGAACAGCACCGGGTTGCCGCTGCCGTCCTCGCTCAGGCTGACACGGCTTGGAGCATCGAAGTCACGCGCGGCCAGCAACGATACCGAACCGCCCTTCTCGGCGCTGCGGTTCATGCTGGCGAGCAGCTCGTCAACCAGCAACGCGTCGGCCCCGGTATTGCTGGAGGTGGACGGGAATGCCGGGTCGGCTGTGCTGCCAGCCGGGCGTTCGACGCTGACGATGTACACCTCGGAGGTGTTGCGCTGCACGCCAGGCTCCATGCGCACACGTACACGCACTTCGCTCTCGCCGCTGCTGGAGGTGCTGGCCAGGCGCTGGCCGAGCGATGCCGACAGCTCATCGAAACGCTGCCAGGAGGTATTGAATTCGCCGGTCTGCGGGCGTTCTTCAGCGATGCGGAAGCCGTTGTCCTCGAAGAACTGACGGGCCACCGGCCAGACTTCGGCCGGCGAACGCTGGGCCAGCACCCAACGGCTGTTGCCGCTGCGTTGCAGGCTGAAGTCGCTGACTTGCGCACCAGAAGCCAGCGATTGTGGGCGCGGCACTTCGAATTCGCCGGTGGCGTGGTCGTCGGCGACGTTACGGGGGATTGGCAGCAGCGGGTCAAGGCGCTTGACGTTGCTGGCGTCCGGCGGCAGCTGCATCGGCGCGGTGGGATGCGCCTGCAGGTAATCGCTGCCGCGGTCGCGGAAATAGCCATCCTCGCCCCACAGCCAGCCACACCCACTGGTGCTGGAGATGATCAGGGCGAGCGCGGAAAGACCAGCCAGTCGCTTCATGCGGTGTACTTCCTCGATTAAACCAGTACGCCGGACGTGCGCAGGGCAGTACGGACTTTTTCGTGACAGCCTTCGCTCAGCCAGGTCAGCGGCAGGCGAATACCCTTATGCATCAGGCCCATTTCCACCAGAGCCCACTTCACCGGGATCGGGTTGGCTTCGCAGAACAGGTCTTTGTGCAGGGGCATGAGTTTTTCGTTGATCGCGCGGGCCTTCTCGGCATTGCCCTCAAGGGCGGCCTCGCACAGATCGGCCATTTCGCGCGGGGCGACGTTGGCGGTGACGGAGATGTTGCCCTTGCCGCCCAACAGGATCAGCTCGACCGCCGTCGGATCGTCGCCGGAGAGGACGATGAAGTCCTTGCTCACGCCGTCGAGGATGGCCTTGGCACGGGCCAGGTCGCCGGTGGCTTCCTTGATGCCGATGATGTTAGGCACGCTCGACAGGCGGATGACGGTCTCGGCCTGCATGTCGCAGGAGGTGCGGCCGGGTACGTTGTAAAGGATCTGCGGGATATCGACGGCTTCGGCAATGTGCTTGAAATGCTGGTACAGGCCTTCCTGAGTCGGCTTGTTGTAGTACGGCACTACCAGCAGGCAGGCATCGGCGCCAGCGTTCTTGGCGTTCTGGGTCAGGTGCACGGCTTCGGCAGTGGAGTTTGCACCGGTACCGGCGATCACCGGCACGCGGTGGTTGCTGCGCTTGACGCGCTCGACCACGTGCTTGATGACCAGGATGTGTTCTTCGACATCCAGCGTGGCGGACTCACCGGTGGTGCCGACAGCGACGATCGCGTGGGTGCCATTTTCCAGGTGGAAGTCTACAAGTTTGTCGAGGCTGTCCCAATCAAGACGCCCTTGTGCATCCATGGGTGTGACCAATGCCACCATACTGCCCGCAATCATGTAACTGCTCCTGCCGGAAAAAGAGAGCGGTAATGGTACTGGGGGCATCGGCCTTGCACAAGCGAAGCAGGCGGGCGGAGCATTCCCCTCGGCGCCTTATTTCGCTACCCTTGATCCTTTGATCGGTGCAGCGCGGCCCGCCGGGCCGTCGACCTTGCTCCCCGGCCAGCGTCCACGTCCTCGCATGCGAGCCCCGGGCCCTGCCGACAGGAGGCTTTCGCCCGTCCTGTGCCGACCGCTCATCGCTTTAGGAATGCTGCATGTCCACCCCCACCGTCCGCGAACAATTCCTTGTCATCAGTGCCCTGGGCCCCAACCCCATGGAGCTGGCCAACGTCCTCAGCCGCGCTGCCTTCGAAAACCGCTGCGCGGTCGTCACCTCGCGCCTGAGCCGCCATGGCGAGACCAGCGCCCTGGTATTGCAGGTAGGCGGTAGCTGGGACGCCCTGGCGCGCCTGGAGTCCACCCTGCCGGGCCTGGGCAAGAAGCACGGCCTGACCCTCGATGTGGTGCGCAGTGCCGACCAGGAGGTACGCCCGCAGGCCTTGCCGTATGTCGCCTATGTCAGCGCCGCCTACCGCCCGGACATCATCAACGAGCTGTGCCAGTTCTTCCTCGACCACCGCGTCGAGCTCGAAGCCATGACCTGCGACACCTACCTGGCGCCGCAGACCGGTAGCAGCATGCTCAACGCCCAGTTCACCGTGATCCTGCCGGCCGGCACCCAGATCAGCTGGTTGCGCGACCAGTTCCTGGACTTTGCCGACGCCTTGAACCTGGACGCGCTGATCGAACCCTGGCGCCCACAGAACCCCATGTAAGGAAAGCACCCATGGCAGTAGCACTCGACCAACCCGTCGCCGACTTCCAGGCCCAGGCCACCAGCGGCCAGACTGTCAGCCTGGCCGAGCTCAAGGGCCGCCAGGTGGTGGTGTACTTCTACCCCAAGGACAGCACCCCCGGCTGCACGACCCAAGGCCAGGGTTTCCGTGACCAGCATGCAGCGTTCGAAGCGGCCAACACCGTGGTGTTCGGCGTGTCGCGCGACGGCATCAAGTCGCACGAGAACTTCAAGGCCAAGCAGGGCTTTCCGTTCGAGCTGATCAGCGACAAGGACGAAGCGCTGTGCCAGCAGTTCGACGTGATCAAGCTGAAGAAGCTCTACGGCAAGGAGTACATGGGCGTGGACCGCAGCACCTTCCTGATCGACAAGGAGGGTGTGCTGCGTCAGGAATGGCGCGGGGTGAAGGTGCCAGGCCATGTGGATGCCGTGCTTGCCGCAGCCCAGGCGCTGAACAAGGCTTGAGATCGGCTTGACGCTTCTTTGCCGGTAGACCCGCTCCCACACGACCTGCACGTGGTGCAGTACCTGGGGAGGCGGGCTTACCCGCGAAGAAGACAGCAGAGCGCTAGAGTATCGGCGCCACCGCTGGCTCCTGCCGCGGCCAGGCATCGAGCACCGCCTTGATCAGTGTCGCCAGCGGGATCGCGAAGAAGATCCCCCAGAAGCCCCACAGCCCGCCAAACAACAGCACCGCGCAGATGATCGCCACCGGGTGCAAGCTCACCGCCTCGGAGAACAGCAGCGGCACCAGCACGTTGCCATCGAGCGCCTGAATGATCGCGTACACCGTCATCAGGTAAATGAACTGGTCACCCCAGCCCCATTGGAACAGCGCAATCAGCGTGACCGGCACAGTCACCACCACC
Source organism: Pseudomonas sp. NBRC 111131 (assembly GCF_001320525.1). Classification (NCBI taxonomy): domain Bacteria; kingdom Pseudomonadati; phylum Pseudomonadota; class Gammaproteobacteria; order Pseudomonadales; family Pseudomonadaceae; genus Pseudomonas; species Pseudomonas sp. NBRC 111131. The sequence goes on from NZ_BCBH01000024.1 coordinate 25,557, forward strand.
GCCCCCACGTAGGGCACCACCACCGACAACCCTACCAGCAGTGCCAGCAACGCGGCGTAGTTGAGCCCCAGGCTGATGAAGGCAATGTAGGTGGCAATCCCGCAGATCAGAATTTCGATACCCTTGCCGCGGATATAGTTGGCGATCTGCCGGTTCATCTCGCTACCCACACGGTTGAGCAGACTGCGTTGGCGTGGCAGGTAACCGCTGACCCAGCGACCGATCAGTTCACGGTCCTTGAGGAAGAAAAATACCAGGATTGGCACCAGCACCAGGTAGATCATGGCGTTGACCAGCAGGGGCAGGCTCGACAACGAGAAGGTCAGTGCCCACTGGCCGAACTTGCCGATCTCGCCACGCACCGATTCGATGGCATGCAATACCTGCTCATCTGATACCAGGTGCGGGTAGCGCTCAGGCAACAGCAGCAACAACGACTGCCATTTGCCCAGCATGCCCGGCAGCTCGTTGAACAAGGTGATCAACTGATGCCAGAGCAACGGCACCAGCACCAGCAGCACCACCGCCAGTGCACTCATGAACAAGGCGAACACCAGCATGACCGCCACCCGCGTCGGCACCCGGATACGCTCCAGGGCATTGACCAGCCCTTGCATCAGAAATGCCAGCACCATCCCCGCCAGCACCGGCGCGAGCATGCCGCCGAGGGTAAGTACTGCAGTAAATGCCAGGAACAGCAGGACCGCCAGCACCACCGCCTCCTCGTCGGAGAAGTAGCGATGCATCCAGTCGCGAAGCACTTTGAACATTGACGTTCCTTGATTGAGACTCAGGCCTTGCGCAGCCAGTAGGTATAAACGCCGGCTTCGGCCGTTTCACGCAGCAGCGTATGACCGGCCAGCTGGGCAAAAGTGCGGAAGTCGCGCTGGGAGCCGGCGTCGGTGGCGATCACCTTGAGCACTGCGCCACTGGCCAGGCCATTGAGCGCCATCTTCGCCTTGAGCAACGGCAGGGGGCAGTTCAGCCCGCTGGCGTCGAGCTCGGCGTCGCAGGTCGGGGTGTCACTCATCAGCAGTTTCTCCACAGGCGGGGCAGACAGGCTGGCTAGAATACCGCCACTGGTCGCCAACGTGCGAGCGGGCTACAGTAGGTGCTTTGATCCGACGCGAGCTTCGTGCATGAACCTACTGCGCCCTACCCTGTTGTCGCTGGCCTGCCTGATGGCCCTTCCCGGCCATGCTGACGACCTGCCATCACTGGGCGACGCCAGTTCTGCGATCGTTTCGCCACAGCAGGAACACCAGCTCGGCCGCGCCTGGCTCAGCCTGTTGCGCGGCCAGGTCAACCAGCTCAACGACCCGCAGCTCAAGGATTACGTCGAAACCACGGTGTACCGCCTGGCCGAAACCAGCCAGTTGCAGGACCGGCGCCTGGAATTCATCCTCATCGACAGCCGTGAGCTCAACGCCTTCGCCGCCCCGGGCGGCATCGTCGGGGTCAACGGCGGCCTGTTCCTCAATGCCCAGACCGAAGGCGAGTATGCCTCGGTACTGGCTCACGAACTGGCGCACTTGTCGCAACGCCACTTCGCTCGTGGGGTCGAGGCCCAGCAGCGCATGCAGTTGCCGATGATGGCGGCGCTGCTGGCCGGTATCGTGCTGGCCGCAGGTGGCGGTGGTGATGCCGGTATCGGCGTGATTGCCGGCACCCAGGCCGCCGCCCTGCAGGAACAACGGCGCTTCTCGCGGCAGAACGAACAGGAAGCCGACCGGATCGGCATTCAGAACCTGGAAAAGGCCGGTTATGACCCGCGCAACATGCCGACCATGTTCGAACGCCTGGCGCGCCAGTACCGCTACGACGCCAAACCACCCGAATTTCTCTTGACTCACCCGGTGACCGAATCGCGTATCGCCGATACCCGCAACCGCGCCGAGCAGGCCCCCAAGGGCGGCGTCGAGGACAGCCAGCGCTACCAGCTGATCCGCGCACGCGTTGCCCTGACTTACGAAGGCACACCGGGCCTTGCAGCCAAACGCTTCCGTGCCCAGCTCGACGAAGACCCCACATTGGATGCCGCCCGCTATGGCCTGGCCCTGGCGCAGATCAAAGGCGGGCAGCTCAACGAAGCGCGTGAAAACCTCAAGCCGTTGCTGGCCAAGGCACCCAATGACATCACCTACAACCTGGCGCAGATCGACCTGGACATCACCAACAACCGCCTGGTCGATGCCCAGCAGCGTGCCGAGCGCATGCAAGGTTTGTATCCGGGCAACTATCCGCTGAAACAGGTGCGTGCCGACCTGCTGGTCAAGCAGAACAAGCCGGCCGAGGCCGAGAAGGTGTTGAACGACCTGCTCAAGAGCCGCCCGGATGATCCCGATGTCTGGTACGACATGGCCGAAGTGCGGGGCTTGTCGGGCAACACCATTGGGCTGCACCGGGCACGTGCCGAGTATTTCACCCTGGTGGGGGATTTCGACCAGGCGATCCAGCAGCTGGATTACGCCAAGCGCCGCGCAGGCGGCAACTTCCCGCTGGCGTCGCAGATCGACCAGCGCCAGCGCGAGATCATGGAGCAGCGGCGGATGGTCAGGGAAATGATGGGGCGCTAGAAAGGCGGCCTTGCGTACAAGCGTGGGTCAGCCAATGCGCTGTGGCACCGGCTTCGCCGGTGTTCGCGGGGCAAGCCCGCGCCCGCGAACACGTCGCTGCGGTTTCAGATCAGGCGTTACCCGACAGCTTCAGCCGAGCAGCCTGGGTAAAGTCCAGCATACGGTTCAAGGGCTTGATCGCCTTGGGCACCAGGGCCGGATCAACGAAAATTTCGTTGGTGCCTTTACGCAAGCAATCCAGCACCCGCTCCAGGGTATTCATCGCCATCCACGGACAATGGGCACAGCTGCGGCATGCCGCGCCGTTGCCGGCTGTAGGCGCTTCGACGAATTCCTTGTCCGGGCACAGCTGCTGCATCTTGTAGAAGATGCCGCGGTCAGTGGCGACGATGAAGGTCTTGTTCGGCAGCGTTTGCGCAGCCTTGATCAACTGGCTGGTGGAGCCCACTGCATCGGCCAGATCGATCACCGACTCGGGCGACTCGGGGTGGACCAGAATCGCGGCATCCGGGTACAGCGCTTTCATGTCTGCCAACTGGCGCGACTTGAATTCTTCGTGAACGATGCAGGCACCGTCCCACAGCAACATGTCTGCACCGGTCTGCTTCTGAATATAACGGCCCAGGTGCTGGTCCGGCCCCCAGATGATGGTTTCGCCGTTGTCCATCAGGCTTTCGACGATCTCCAGCGCGCAGCTCGACGTCACCACCCAATCGGCCCGCGCCTTTACGGCCGCAGACGTGTTGGCATAGACCACCACGGTACGCTCGGGATGCTGATCGCAGAAGGCCGAGAACGCTTCGACCGGGCACCCCAGGTCGAGTGAGCAGGTGGCCTCCAGGGTTGGCATGAGCACGCGCTTTTCCGGCGTGAGAATCTTGGCCGTTTCGCCCATGAAGCGCACACCGGCGACAATCACGGTCTCGGCGGGGTGGTTCTTGCCAAAGCGGGCCATTTCCAGCGAGTCGGACACGCAGCCGCCGGTCTCTTCGGCAAGCGCCTGGATGACCGGGTCGCAGTAATAGTGGGCGACCAGCACGGCGTTCTGCGCCTTGAGCTCGGCAGCGATGGCCGCACGGTATTCGGCCTCCTGCTCGGCTGTCAGCGGGTTGGGCTGCTTGGCGTCGAGGTGAGCCTGAACCAACAGGCGTTCGGAAATCTGGGTCATGATCGCTGGACCTGCAGGCGCGTGTGCGCGTCAAATCGAGTGTATCACCCGGCCCTGGCAGATCGGCTAACGGCGCCGGACGGCAGGCGAGCCGCCACGGCCCTCTGCGGGCGCGGATTATTATCGGACGCCGAAGGCTACAGACAATCAAGGGATTTCTAAAGCGGTTTTTGTGTGGCTGCACGGGCCCCATCGCCGGCAAGCCGGCTGCCACGGGTATCGCACGGGCCATGAGGCTTGCCGGCGATGGGGCTGCTGTCAATCCTGAGGCTGCAACGCCGCGAAGTGTGCTGCCAACATCATCGCGAACGCGTCGACGGTCATCTTCTTGCCGTTGAAGTCAACCATGCCGTCGGCGTAGTGCAGGCTCGATACCACATCATTACCCTGCACCGTGGCCATGCCACTCTGCAGCGCCATCAAACCGACCATTTCACCGGCCTGGCTGGACTGCATGGCAATCGCCTGAGCATCGGTCTGGCCTTCCAGCAGTGCCTGCAAGGTCGCCAGGTCACCGATCATCGGCTTGGACAGCGAGAGCTTGCTATTGACCTGGGTAATCAACTGCTTGCTCAGCTGGTCAGGTGGCAGGTCGAAGGAAGTCGGGCTGGCAAAGTCCATCGTCAGGTTGAAGCGGCTTTCGCCATTGGCCGTCTTGAACGACAGGTTTTCCACGGCCACCTGCGGCTTGGACGCTAGAAGCTGTTTCAGGTCACCCTGAAACTTGGCCTTTTCTGCCTCGCCCATCTGGATTTGCGGCAACGGCTGGCCGGCAGCGGCAGCCTCCTGAAACTCTGGCAGGTGCGCCTGGTACCACTGGGACAGCGACTGCAAGGCCGGTGCGTTGATCGCCTTGATGCTCACCGCCATCTGACCGCTGCCGACCGCACGGCCGTCCCAGGAGATGTCCGCCACCTTGTAATCCACGCGCCCACCCACGGTGTCGGGGCCGTCAAGCGTTTGCAACACGTTCTGCTCCAGCCCTTTGAGCAGCAGTACCTGCTGCTTGGGCCCTACGGTTGCCTTGGCCTCGGCCAACAACAGATCGACGTTGCCGACATAGATTGCCTCGTGCTGGGTGGCCGCCAAATTGCCGCCGATTTTCAGGCCCTTGAGCTCGAACGTGGCCGGCGGATGATCATCGGCTACCAGCTTCATTTCAAAGCGGTCCGCAGCGCCATGGAAGGTCGATGCCTTGCCTTCGTTGTCGCCACGGATCGCCAGCTGCATGCCCGAGAAGTCGAGCGTGCTGCCGTTGTCTTCGGTCAGCTTGACCGGTGCGATGTCGATGGTGCCATCGATGCTGCCGCCATAGCCCAGGCTGGTCTGCGAGGTAATGGGCGCCTTGTCGCCCGCAGCGGCGAACCAAGGCGCGGTGAACGCGTCCTTGTCCAGTGCGCTGTTGCTGGCCGCCATCACCGGCATCAGCTTGAATGCCTTGACCCGCGACCAGGGGAACGGACCATGCTCGATCTGATCGGTGACGCCCACTTCGAAGCTGGCAGTCTGGCCGTCAGACAAGTGGATGTCGCTGGCCTTGAGACGATAGTGCGCGGTGCTGCTGAAGAAGTGCCGCTCCACCGACACCACCTCGAGGGTCATGCTGCCGCCAATCCCTGTCAGAGCCTTCTCCAGCTGGGCGTTGCCACGGGCGACGGACTGCTCCAGTACCCCAGGCAATTGCTGGCCCGTGTACCAGGCGCCAGCAGTGGTTACGACGGCGATGGCAATGGCCAGGCCGGAAAGGATGCCTACTGATTTCTTCATGAATAAAACCGATTGATGTCCATATGGCGTGTTTTCGGCCAAGCGGCCGCGAAGGTGGCAAAGGATATCACCCGAACCTTGAGCAGGTGACCGCCACCTGGACAAAATCGCGAATTTGAGAAGCGCCTGACACCGCCTTGGGAAACACCTTATTCGTTAAATTTTACGAACAGTTATATCGATCAAAACCGCAAAAAACCGCGCAAAAACCGAACATTGCCGCTTATTAGGCGATAAATATTTCAATTCGGCAACATCTTGTCATGTTTAACTTGACACCTCTTAACCCATCGTTTTTTATTTTCACCACCTTGCCCAGCGCCCCTCCACGAAGAAGAATAGCCGCGCCGTCATGATGCCTCACCGCCCCTGCCCGCACGCTCCACCTTCCTAGCACCGGCACTGCCAGCTCGACACCGGCGCATCGCCCGCGCCTACCTCTGCTCCAACAATAAAGGTGAACAACATGGAGCCCACCCGCTCGCCCTTGCCGCATGCGCAGTACAGCTCGTCCGCCGTCCACGCCCAGCAGGAGCCACATCAGCATGCAGCCTGATCACAGCGCCACCGGCAACGGCCAACTCCGTAAAACCCTGCGCCTCTGGCACGTGATCATCATCGGCCTGGCCTACCTGACGCCGATGACCGTGTTCGATACCTTCGGCATCGTCTCCGGCATTACTGCCGGTCACGTGCCCAGCGCCTACATCCTGGCACTGGCCGGGATTTTGTTCACTGCGGTGAGCTACGGCACCCTGGTGCGCCGCTTCCCGCAATCGGGCTCGGCCTATACCTACACCCAGCGCGCGATCAACCCGCACGTGGGCTTCCTGGTCGGCTGGTCGTCGCTGCTGGACTACCTGCTGCTGCCAATGGTCAACGCCCTGCTGGCAAAGCTCTACCTGTCGGCCATGTTCCCCGAGGTACCGGCGTGGCTGTGGGTGGTTGGCTTCGTCACATTGATCAGCCTGATCAACATGCGCAGCGTCAACCTGGTGGCGCACTTCAACCTGCTGTTCGTGGCCGTGCAGGTGGCGATCATCGCCGTGTTCATCTACCTCTGCGTGCGTGGCCTGGACCAGGGTGAGGGCCTGGGCACGGCGTGGAGCCTGCTGCCGTTTGCCGACAGCCAGACCCAGTTCAGCGCCCTGGCCGCCGGTGCGACCATCCTGTGCTTCTCGTTCCTGGGCTTCGATGCGGTGACCTGCCTGTCGGAAGAAACCCGTGACCCGGCCAAGACCATCCCGCGGGCGATCTTCCTGACTGCGCTGATCGGCGGCCTGGTGTTCATCACCGTGTCGTACTTCATCCAGGCCTACTTCCCGACCATGGCACGCTTTCACGACCAAGAAGCCGCGCTGCCGGAAATCGCCCTGTACGTGGGTGGCAAGCTGTTCCAGTCGATCTTCATCGCCTGCACGGTGATCAACACCATCGCCTCGGGCCTGGCATCGCAAACCAGCGTGTCGCGCCTGCTGTATGTGATGGGCCGCGACAACGTGATCCCTGCCGGCATTTTTGCCCGCCTGCATGCGCGCTACAAAACCCCGGTGTTGAACATTGCGGTGGTCGGGCTCATTTCGCTGTCGGCGATCTTCTTCGACCTGGTCACGGCCACCTCGATCATCAACTTCGGCGCGCTGGTGGCGTTCAGCTTCGTCAACCTGTCGGTGATCAACCACTGTTACCTGCGCGAAGGCAATCGCCAGGGTGTGGTAAACAAGCTCATGTACCTGGTGTTGCCAACCATCGGCTTCTGCATCATCGTCTCGCTGTGGCTTGACCTGAACGAACACTCGCTGATGTTCGGTGGCATCTGGGCGCTATTGGGGTTGCTGTACCTGGCCTGGTTGACCAAGGCGTTCACCGCCGCCCCGCCGAACTACGTTGCTGAATAACCCGCCGCCAACAACGCCCGCGCCCGAACGCGGGCGTTGTACTTGATTGAAAAGGAAAGCCCTCATGTCGCTGCGTCGCCTCTCCATCCAATGGAAGATCACCTTGCTCGCCGGCCTCTGCCTGCTGGCAATCGTTGCCTTGCTGGTGGTCACCTCGCTGACCCAGGCACGGCGCAGCGCAGGCCTGGTCAGCCAGGCCAACAGCGAAATGCTCGAACACAGTGCGCGTCTGCGCCTGCAGGCTCATGCCGAAACCCAAACCCTGCGCATCCAGCGCTACTTCGTGGATGCCTACCAATATGGCAACGGGTTTGCTCGCCTGGTCCAGGTACTCAAGGCCCACGGTGCCAGCGACCTGCGTGCTGAGCTGACCCACCAGGCCCGTACCGCCCTGGCTGGCAACCCGGACGTGATCGGCCTTTATGTGGTATTCCAGCCTGACGCACTGGACCAGCAGGACAGCCAGTTCATCGCCCAGGATGCCGTTGGTAGCAACGAACGTGGACGCTTCTCCCTGTACTGGTCACAACCGCGCCCCGGCACCCTGGAACGGGAGGCCATGCCTGAATCGATGCTGGACGACAGCAGCATCGGCACCAATGGTGCCCCGAAAAACCGCTGGCTCACCTGCCCGCAAGAAACCGCCAAGGCCTGCATGCTCGAACCGTACCTCGACGAGGTCAACGGCCGCCAGGTACTGATGACCAGCATCGCCCTGCCGCTGCTGGAGAACGGCAAGGTGGTCGGTGTGGTCGGCCTGGACATCGGCCTGGACAACCTGCAGCAACTGGCGCTGGATGGCCGTCAGGAGCTGTTCGACGGCCAAGGCCAGGTGAGCATCGTCAGCAATGCTGGCTTGCTGGCCGGGCACAGCCGCGACGCCGGCAAGCTGGGCCAACCGCTGGAGAAGGACGTGGCCCCCGGCATCCTGCGTGTTGCCAGGCCGTTCGCCCCCATCCCCAACGCTGCGCCCTGGCAGGTGCTGCTTGAGTTGCCTGAAGCGGTGCTGCAGGCACCGGCCGTAGCGCTCAACCAGCGCCTGGACGAGCACAACCAGCGCGCCAACCTCACCAGCCTGCTGATTGGCCTGGCGGCCGCAGTTGTCGGCCTGCTGCTGGTCTGGCTGACCGCGCGCGGGGTCACCCGTCCGATTCTCGCCGTGGCCGCACGCCTGGAAGACATCGCCAGCGGTGAAGGCGACCTCACCCGCCGCCTGGACTACGCCCGCCAGGATGAGCTAGGCCAGCTCAGCGGTTGGTTCAACCGCTTCCTTGACAAGCTGCAACCGGTGATTGCCCAGGTCAAGGGTTCACTGCTCGAGGCCCGCGGCACGGCGGACCAATCGGCGGCCATCGCCAGCCAGACCAGCAACGGTATGCAGCAGCAACAGCGCGAGATCGAACAGGTGGCCACGGCCGCCAACGAAATGAGCGCGACGGCCCAGGATGTCGCGCACAACGCGGCACAGGCCGCCCAGGCCGCCCGTGGCGCCGATCAGGCCAGCCGCGAAGGTTTGCAGTTGATTGCCAGCACCCGTCAGGCAATCGACCAGTTGGCCGCCGGGATGAATTCCGCCATGGACGAGGCCCGCGCCCTCGAGGACCGCAGTGAGCAGATCGGTTCGGTACTGGACGTAATCCGCGCGATTGCCGAGCAGACCAACCTACTGGCACTCAATGCCGCCATCGAAGCGGCCCGCGCCGGTGAAGCCGGCCGTGGCTTTGCCGTGGTGGCCGACGAGGTGCGCAGCCTGGCCCAACGCACCCAGGTCTCGGTGGAAGAGATCCGTCAGGTGATCGAAGGCCTGCAACAAGGCACCCAGGATGTGGTGGGCGCCATGCATGAAGGCCACCGTCAGGCGCAGGCCAGCGCCACGCGAATGGAACAGGCGCTGCCAGCCTTGCAGCGTATTGGCGAAGCCGTGGCGGTGATCAGTGACATGAACCTGCAGATCGCCTCGGCCGCCGAAGAACAGAGCGCGGTGGCCGAGGAAGTGAACCGTAACGTGGCGGGCATCCGCGATGTAACAGAATCCCTGTCTGGCCAAGCAGACGAATCGGCGCGAATCAGCCAGGCATTGAACCGCTTGGCCAACCAGCAGCAAGCGCTGATGGAGCAGTTTCGCGTCTAGCCTGTGCCGGCCTTTTCGCGGGATCGCTTGCGAAAAGGCCGGCACAGGCAACCCACCTTTTGAATGAGTTCTACCCATGGAAACACCAACCCGATCGCCCTTCTTCGACATCACCAGCGAACAGGGCCTGCTGCGCACCTCGATCGCCGTCACCCTGTTCATCGCCACCATCGGTATCGCCTTTGGCCTGGCCTCCGGTTCGTTCTCGATCGTCTTCGATGGCGTCTATTCGCTGGTCGACGCCAGCATGAGCGGGCTGTCGCTGGTGGTGGTCAAGCTGATCACCTCGCACGCCACCAGCCTGCACATGTCGCGCAAGCTGCGTGAACGCTTCACCATGGGTTTCTGGCACCTGGAGCCGATGGTGCTGGCGCTCAACGGCATACTGCTCAGCGGCGTTGCCCTGTACGCACTGATCAACGCCGTCAGCAGCCTGCTCGAAGGCGGGCGTCACCTGGAGTTCGGCATAGCCATGGTCTATGCGGTGCTGACGGTAATTGCCTGCGCCACCATTGCCCTGGTCGAGGCCCGCGCCAACCGCAAGCTGAACTCGGACTTCGTGCGCATGGACGTCAAAGGCTGGGTGATGTCGGCCAGCATCACTGCCGCCTTGCTGATTGCCTTCTGCTTTGGCTACGCGGTACAGGGCACACAGTGGGAATGGGTGTCCCCCTACATCGACCCGGCAGTGCTGGCGCTGGTGTGCCTGGTGATCATCCCCCTGCCGCTGTCGGTGGTACGCCAAGCGATGTCGGAGATCTTCCTGGTGACGCCCAACGACCTCAAGCAGCATGTCGACAACGTCGCCCAGCAGTTCGTCGCCAAGCACGGGCTGCAGTCGTACCGGGCTTACGTAGCCAAGGTCGGGCGTTCACGGGAAATCGAGCTGTATTTCATCGTGCCGACCGACATGCCGGCGCGCACCATTGCCCAATGGGACGCCCTGCGCGACGAAGTGGGCGATGCGGTGGGTGGCGAAGGGCCGGATCGCTGGATCACCGTGGTCTTCACCGGCGACCCAGCCTGGGCGCAGTAGGTTACCTGCCCAACTGCCCAAGGTCGGCGGCCAACTGCAACCGCGCGGTGTACCACTCGACCACCGAACCCACCCGCCGCTGCTGCGCGGCGGCCAGGTCATTCTGCGCGTTCAGCAACTCGATGATGCTGCCGACCCCCGCCTTGTAGCGCCCCAGTGCCACCCGGTGGGACTGGCTGGCGCTGGCCACCAGGCGGCGGCTGATCGCCAGTGCCTGGGTCCGCGCCTCAAGGGCCTGACGGCTGCGCCACACGCTCAAGGCAATGGTGCGCTGGGCGTTGTACAGGTCCTGCTCGCGCGCCCCAGCTTCTTCGTCTGCCGCGCGTGCCCGGCGCCGGGCGAGAAAGCCATCGAAGATCGGCACGCTCACCTGCACACCCACAGTCCAGGTTTCGATCTGCTGGCGCGAGGCAACCTGTTCGACCGGCGTGTCATCGTGCCGATAGTTGCTGTACAGCGATATCGTCGGGCGGCCCTGGGCCCTTTCCGCGTCTGCCCGGGCCAGGCTGGATGACCACTGGGCGCGGGCCGTTTCAACCGAGGGATGGGTTTGCCGGGCCTGCTCCATCAGGGCATCCACGCTGGCCATGAAGCCCTGTTCCTGACCGTCTGGCTCATCTAGCGCCGCCAGGCGCAGCGGGGCCGAAGGCGACAGGTTCAAGGCGCTGGCCAACGCGCCTTCGGCGCTAGCCAGGTCCCCTTCGGCCAACACGCGTTCGAGCTGAGCCTGTTCATACGTGGTCTGCGCCTGCAGCCGGTCGGCCTGCTCCCCGGCACCGGCCTGGTGCTTGGCCGTGGTCCCCCGCAGGCTGTCGGCGGCGAGCGCTTCGATGCTGCGGCGAGCCTGCAGCAAGGCGCGGCTGGCCTGCACCTGGTAGAACGCTTTACTGGTATTGAGCACCACCGCCTGAATCTTCTCCACCCGGCTGCTGCTGGCCGCGTTCAGCAGTTGTCGCGCGCTTTCCACCCGGGCCTCACGCAAACCGAAGTCGTACAGCACCCAGTTGAGGCTCAGGCCGTACCCGCTGGTGCGCGCATCGAGGCTGGAGTTGGCTTCAGGAAAGCCATCGTAACGGGTCTTGCGGTTGGCCCTGCCGCTGTTGGCGAGCCCCTGCACGGTGGGCAGGTACGCGGAGCGCTCGGCCTCCATGCTGGCCTGGCTGCTCAATTGCGTACGCCAGGCCGCCGCCACCTCCGGGTCGGCGCACAGGGCCATGGCCACGGCCTTGGACAATGCCAAGGCCTCGTTCGGGTGCAATGGCCCCGGGCAGGCCTGTAACGGTTCCTCAGCTGGACAGTGCAGGCTGAGCAGGACCAGCCCTGCGGCCAGTGCCCAACGCATGATCATGGTGCAATGCCCGGCTCGCGGCGGTCACTCGCGATGCGCCCGTCAACCAGCACCAGCACCCGTTGCGCCGTGCGAATAGTGTCTGGCCGATGGGCGACAATCACACGGGTGATGTTCAGCGTTTGCAGGGCCTGGTTTACCGCTGCTTCGCGCTGAATGTCCAGGTGGCTGGTGGCTTCGTCGAGAAACAGCAGGCGTGGCCGCCGGTACAGGGCCCGGGCCAGCAGAATGCGCTGCTTCTGCCCGCCCGACAGCACGGTGCCCATGTCGCCCACCAGGGTGTTGTACCCCATCGGCATCCGCGCGATATCGTCATGCACCGCCGCCAGCCGCGCGCATTGCTCGATCCAGCCCTGATCGGGTTCGCTGGCAAAGAAGCTGATGTTCTCGCCGATCGAGCCCGCGAACAGCACATCATCCTGCAACACCGTTGCGCTGATCTGCCGCAAGCGGTCGACCGTGCTGGCATCGATAGGCTCGTTGTCCAGCAACACCTGCCCCTCGACCGGCGGCAGGATCCCGAGCATGACATTGAGCAGCGTGGTCTTGCCGCACCCCGAAGGCCCGACAATGGCCACCGACTCGCCCGGCTCGATCACCAGCGAAACCCCATCGAGCACCCAGGGCTCGTGATCCGAATAGCGAAACTTCAGGTGCCGCACTTCAAGGCGTGGCACGCGATCAGGCGCAGGTGCCAGTATCGCGGCAGGCCGTGGCTCTGGCGTTTCCAGCACGATGTCTGCCAGCCGCTCACCGTGCAGGCGCAACATGATCACATCGACCAGCTTGTCGATCAGCCCGGCCACGCGGCTGTTGAACTGGTCCTTATAGGCATTGAACGCGATCAGCATGCCTGCACTGAACACCCCGTCGATCACCTGCTTGGCCCCCAGCCAGATCACCAGCAAGGTCACGCTGCCAAACAGCAGGCCGTTGAAGGCGCGATACAACAGCTGCAGCTTCTGCGGCTGCAGGCCGGCATTGATTTCATCCACCAGCAGGCCGCTCCAGGCGGTGGCGCGCTGCTCCTGGTGGGCAAACAGCTTCAGGGTACGCACCCCGCGCATGGTTTCCAGGAAGTAGCTCTGCTGCTTGGCGGCGCGCACCAGTTCGTCCTCGCTGGCCCGCCGCAGAGGGCCGAACCAGGCCCAGCGCGCCAGGGCGTACAACAGCATGGCCAGCACCGCGATCATGGCCAACGGGGGGCTGTAGATGAACATCAGGGCCAGCGTGACCACGGTCATCAGCCCGTCGAGCAACGCTTCGATGAACGAGGTGGTGAGGGTGCGCTGGATGGCCTTCAGAGAGCCGAAACGGGAAATGATATCGCCCAGGTGACGCCGCTCGAAATACGCCACCGGCAAACGCACCAGGTGGTTGAAGACATTGATCTGCCACTGGCTGCCCAGCAGTGTGCCCAGGTACATCAGCGCCCATGAGCGGCCCAGCGACAGCACCTGCTGCGCCACGAGCAACAGCCCGAAGCCCAGCGCCAGCACCGCCAGCAGGTCCAGGTCGGCGCTGACCAGCACCTTGTCGATCACCGTCTGTAAAAAGAACGGCGTAAGAATCATGCACAGTTCCAGCGCAAGGCCCAGGGCCAGCACATGGCCTAGCACCCCGCCAAAGCCCTGCACCCTGCCCAGCAGGCGGCGCAAGGAAACCTGACTTTTCGCCTCGCCCGGCTGAAAATCGCTTTGCGGCCACAGTTCCAGGGCAATCCCGGTAAATGCGGCGGACACCTCGTCCAGGCTCAGTTTGCGCACACCGCGGGCCGGGTCATGCAGCACCACACCCCGCGGGCCAACCTCCTTAAGCACCACAAAGTGGTTGAACTCCCAGTGCAGGATGCACGGCAAGCGAAGCTGCTCCAGCGCTTCGAGCTCCAGGCGCAGCGGGCGCGTGGCCAGCCCCAACTGACCGGCCATGGCTATCAGTTGCTTGAGCGTTACGCCTTTCATCGACGGGGACAGTTTTTGCCGCAGGGAGTGCATGTCGTGCACCTGGCCATGGTAGGCGGCAATCATTGCCAGGCAGGCCTGGCCACACTCGGCCGCCTCGACCTGAAGCATCACAGGGAGCTTGCGGCCGATGCCGAAGCTCAGGGACTGGGAGAGGGTCAAAGGCGCTTTCCTATACCGCGCAGGGGTTCAAGTAGCCATTCATAAAGCGGCAGGTTTTCCAGCATGATGTCGGCGTCGAGCTGCATGCCGGAACGCAGGCGCTCTTCCCTGCCCCTGGCGAACAGGCTTTGCCGATCGAGGGCGACCTTGACCCGGTACAGCGGCCCTTGCTCGCGCAGCGCTTCGGAGGCCGCGCCCACGGTCATGATCTCGTCTGCCGGCAAGGCACTGCGCGACACCGAAGCTACGGTGCCCCGAGCAAGGCCGAAATGCTGGTAAGGGTAGGCCTGGTACCGCAGCATGACTTCATGCCCCGGGCGTACGAAGCCGGCCGACCGGCTGGGGACGTACAGCTCGGCATACAGTGGGCTGTCTTGCGGCACCAGGCTGAACAAGGGCCGGCTGACATCGGCGCGGGCGCCATTGACCACGCCCATGGCCGTTACCTCGCCGGCAGCGGGTGCGGTAATCATCACCTGGCGCTTGACCTCGCTTTCGAGCAGGCTGCTCTGGCTTTCCAGCAGGCGGCGCTGTAGGTCTGCCAGTTGCTTGGTCTGATTGAAAGGCAGTTCCGCCAGCTCGGCGCGCAGGCCAGCGCTGTCGTTACGCAGGGCCAATAGCGAACGGTTCAGTTCTTCAGCCCGCAGGCGCACCTCCAGCACTGCGTCCTGCTTGGCCTGCAGCAGATCGCGTGAGACGAAGTCCTGGCGTTGCAAGTCGGCGTACCGTTCGGCGATGCCCTGCGCCAGTGTCAGGCGCTGGCGGGTCAGCGCTATTTGCGCGGCGACCTTCTCCTGCTCGCCCTCCAGCATCGCTAGGCGGCGCTGCTTGCCCTCGCGCTCCTGCTGGTGGAGCACGCGGGTTTCGGCCATCTCATCGGCGAGGCTGTTATTGCGCCGGGCAATCAAGCGGCTGATGGCATCCTGGTTTGCACCGGCCTCGCCATTCTGGGTATCGCTGAACAACGTCAGCAAGGTCGCCCCGGCCTGTACCTGCTGGCCCTCGGTGACCAACAAGTCCTGAACCACACCCACCTGAGGTGCGAATACCTTGATCAGCCCGCCCTCGGGCACCAGCACGCCGGTCACGGCTTCGCGGCGGGTATAGCTGGCGAAGGTCATGAACAGCACCAGCACGATGCAGAACAGCAATGCACAGGCGCTGGCCACGCGCAACGAAGGCGGCGACACCACGATCACGCTGCCCAGGTCTTTTTGCGTGCCTGATTGCAGAGCTTCCTTACGAAATAGCATTCCCTGGCCTACGCTGCTGGCAGTTGCGAAGTACCCCCGCCGCGGGTCCGGCCGCGAGGCTTCGCCAGCCTATACGGGCCAGCACCGCCCCACACTAGTACAGATGCACTAAGGCACCGCACGGCATCCGCGCGGCGTGAACGGGATCACAAAGTGGCAACTGGACATTAGGCCACCCGTTCTATTGCCCGCTCGCGCGTTCAGTTCTCATCATTCCACAAACCCGATCGACCGGGTTTGCCGATGACGGAACAACACAAACTGAAACGAGGACGCAGGCCATGAACAGTGCATCGAACGTAGTCCGTACGCTGAATGAGCAGGAACTGGATCAAGTCAGCGGTGGGCTTGGGGCATTTGGATACTATGTAAATCTCGACTTCGTCGATTACGGCCAGGGTGAAAAAGCGCATCTGAGCTGGGGCAAAGAAGGGGGCTATCACGACTACGTAGAGGTGGACGTGGGCTGCTGAACGGCAACGCACGACACACCTCGTAGGGCGTGTAGCCAGGGCCACCTACGTGGCCCAACTTTCAGTACAACGCTCACATCGCAGCGATCCCTGTCAGTTTGCCCGCATTGCGCAGGATGACTGAAGAACGGGACCCGTCGAGCGCGACCCGATGGATTGCTCCGCCCAGGTCGCTTACATAAGCGACATTCTGAGCAGCATGCACCGACAGACCGATGGCCTCGTTGAACCCCGCAGCGAGCACCTCGGAGTGCAACTTAGTCACGCCACACTCCTGCAATCGACTTCGATTCAGTGTATTGCCGAAAGGCAGTGCACCTCGATCGGTCCAGTAAAGGGTCATGGTCGTCATGTCCAGCTCGAGATCAACCGGCTCGGGCAAGCCGTTGAACAACGTCTCGATATCATCGCGAGAGGCGCTCAATACACCTTTGTGAATCGGATTCAGTGGCGCACGGAGGATCCGCCCGGTGTTTGACTTCGCAGCGCCTTTTTGCGTCCAGTATAAGTGCTGGCGCTCGAGGTCAAGCGCAATTCCGACACACCAGTTTCGTGCATCGGCCTGATCATGAGCGCCATAGCCCGCCTGCACGAGCGTTTCCAGCGATGATCCGTCCAGTCTGCAACGCATCACGCGCATACCTTCGCGGTCGCACCAGTACAGATGCGAACCACTCGGTTCGATGACAAGTTGCTTCGGCGTGTGCGTCTTGCCGGGCGGTACGATGGTCGTGACATTGCCGCCATCGAGGTCGCAACGCATGATGAAGCCGTCGTTGCGAGAGGGCTCTCCCATGTTGGTCCAGTAGAGGTGGCCTCAATCGGAATCAATGGCTATTCCGTCGGGGCCTGAACAGCCCTCCTCGACCACTACCTTGATGTTGCTGCCGTCGCTCATGGCCGAAAGCACGCGATTGCCGCCATGGTCGAGGAAGTACAGACGCACATTATCCAATGCGCTTACCGGCTCGCCGTGGTTTTCCTGATACGCCGGGTTCATCATCGACTACCCTGCGCAAAACCACGATAAGGACGCAACGGGATGAACGTCTGGATTTCGAGTTTATCGGCCTTCATCAGCGGTAACGCTTCGATCGCAGCGCGTGCCGTGCTTTCGTTTTCCGCCTCGATCAGCAGGCATGCACCTGCCACGTCTGTGCGAGACCAGATCTGTCGAAGCGTATCGCTCGCGTAAATCGTCCGGACATACCCAACCTCCGTTTCAAGCTGATCGGTGGTGACGGGCGCGGCGTTTTCTTTGACTCGCATGGCAAACAGAAACTGCATCACAACTCCTTTAACCTGGTTGCTGACCTACATCGCACCGACATTGGTCATCCAGCCTGCATTACCCAAGCAGCCCACGGATTTGCGACCTGCACAATGCGTGGGTTGCTTGTTTTTATGGGGTTCGAGTCAATCCTTCGACAACTCGCCATCGACGACACGCCAGAGATCGCACGGGTTGTCGTGCTTCAATGCTTCTGGCAGCAGGTCGTCTGGAAAGCCCTGATAGCAAACGGGCCGCAGGAAGCGCTCGATTGCACTCATGCCGACTGAGGTGAAGCGGCTGTCGGACGTTGCCGGAAACGGCCCGCCGTGGATCGACGCATAGGACACTTCCTGCGGATGGGCAAACGCATTGACGACAATGCGGCCGGTGCGCCGCTCAAGAATTGGCAACAGGCGCACAGCAAGCGCATGGTCGGGTTGGTCGATCTGCATCGTCGCAGACAGCTGCCCACGGAACTGCTTGGCGATCGCGACCAATTGCTCGACATCCTTCACACGCACCAGCAACGCAGCCGGACCGAACACCTCTTCCGACAGCGTTGCATCATCGAGCATGTGTGCACCGTCAACCTCAAAGAGCACCGATTGCCCATCCCACGCCCCTTGCGATTCACCGCCCGCCGCGATGCGCTGGGCACCTGCTGCGGCCTGCCGCTCGACGTTCTTGCGGTACGCGCTATTGATGCCGGGCGTCAGCATGGTGCGCGCTTGCATGGCTTCGACGCGGGCAATCATGGCGTTCTTCAGTTCGACATAGCCGGGGCCATCGATAGCCAGCAGAATCGCAGGCTTCAGGCACGCCTGGCCAACGGTGACCAACATGCGCTCGGCGAACCCGTCGCCAATCACAGCACCGCGTGCAGCCAGCGCCGATGGCAGCACGAATGTCGGGTTAACGCTGGTCATTTCGGTGAAAACGGGAATTGGATCAGGGCGCAGTTGGGCGCGCCGGTACAACGCCATACCGCCAATTTCAGACCCTGTGAAGGTCACCCCCTTGATGAGCGGGTGATCAACCAGCGCCTCGCCGATTGCATTACCACCACCGCGAACGAGCGAGAACACGCCCTCGTGCAAACCTGAATCTTTGACAGCCTGCTGGATCACGCGCCCCATCATTTCCGAGCCACCAGGATGAGCATTGTGTGCCTTGAGGATGACCGGGCAGCCAGCCGCCAGCGCCGAAGCTGTATCACCGCCTGCCACCGAATAGGAGATAGGGAAGTTGCTCGCGCCGAAGATGGCAACCGGGCCCAACGCAATCTTCTGTAAGCGATGGTCCATCCGTGCGCGCGGTTGACGGTCGGGTTGAGCGGGATCCACGGTCGCCTGGCGAAAGCGTCCTTGGCGGACGACCGTCGCGAACTGGCGAAACTGAAGCGCAGATTTCGCCGCTTCGCCCTCGAGTTGCGCAACCGGCAGGCCGCTTTCAAGTGAGATGCGTTGCGCCAGTTCAGGCGCGATCGCATCAAGGCCGTCGGCGATGCGCTCCAGGAAGGCGGCGCGTGCGGCCAGAGTCGTAGCGTTGTAGCTGTCGAAGGCGTCGTCGGCGAGTTGAGCGGCACGCTCGACTTGCGCCCTGCCGCCAAACGCGAACGTCGGTTCAATCTCGGTGTTGGTTGCAGGGTTCAGCGCCTTCATCGTGCCGGCGGTTGCGGACACTTCCTGGGCGCCAATGAGCAGGTTGCCAGTGAGCTTCATAGTGGTTCTCTTCAAAAGTCAGGCGTCGGTGCCAGTGTTGAGGGCAGCGATGAGATTGGCTGTCGTCAGGATTTCGTGAGCGAAGGTGGGGCCGTTCAGTTCATGTGCGGCATGCATCATTTCCTTCTTGAACGCGGCGGTTGCGTCGCGCACCAGCGTGACGTGGTAGCCGAGTTCCATCGCAAAGCGGCTCGTCGACTCAATGCAGGTGTTGGCAAGCAGGCCGATGACGATCACGTGCGTGATGCCTTGCTGCTTCAACTGGAAGTCGAGATCGGTATTGGCGAAGCCGCTTTGGCCCCAGTGTTCCTGAACGATGATGTCGCCGTCCTGCGGAACGAAATCGGGGTGCCATTCACCACCCCACGTGCCCTTGGCAAAGGTGTGGCGTTGCTGCACGAGACGCTGGGTGGGGTTTGGATGGTCCCAGTTGTCGTAATCGCCCGGCTGCCAGCGACGATGCGGCACGTAGAACACCTGGATATCGCTCGCTCGGGCGGTTGCGACGATGTTGCGCAGGTTCTCCAGCAAACGGACCTCATCAGCGACGTCCTTGAGCATCGGGAACAGCTTGCCGCCGTCCGAGAGAAAATCGTTGTACGGGTCAACCAGCAGCAGACCAGTACGTTCCGCGCGATATACGGGGTTGGTCATCTCGTTCTCCAGTCAGGCGATAGTTGCGAACAGTGGCGTGTTAGACATTCGACCCGGGACCGCTTTGGACGGGCGCTCGTGGTATTGCACAAATCGAATGCAGCGAGCAAAATCTATCACTATGAAAATCATAGAGTCAACAGATGCGGGGATTTCCCGATACACCGCCGCTTGCACCGATTTAAGTCTAGCCATCGTGAGCGGCGGGGATCGCCCCCTGCACATGCGATCACATCAATCGACCGTCAGGAGTTTGTTTTCATGAAAGCCATTACCTTGCGCCAGCCCGCCGGCCTGGCCAATCTCATACTGACGAATCTTGCCGATCCCGGCGCCCCGGCCGCGGGTGAAATCCGCGTGCGCATCCACGCAAGTTCGCTAAACGCCCATGACCTGGGGGTTGTCACTGGCCGCTTGCGCACCGCCGAAGGCCGCATCCCGATGTCGGATGGCGCGGGTATCGTCGAAGCCATTGGTGAGGGCGTAACAGCGTTCGCAGTTGGTGATGCCGTTGTATCGACCTTCTTTCCGACTTGGCTCGACGGTGGCCCGACGCTGGCGGATTTTTCGACGACACCGGGTGATGGTGCCGACGGATACGCTCGCGAAATCGTCGTTCGGCCCGCGCAGTGGTTCACGCATGCGCCGCAAGGCTACAGCCATGCAGAGGCTGCGACGTTGACCACTGCCGGGCTGACCGCGTGGCGTGGGCTGGCTGTCGACTACTCGCTGAAAGCAGGCGACACCGTGCTCGTTCAAGGCACAGGTGGCGTCTCGATCTTTGCACTGCAGTTTGCAAAGCAGATGGGGGCAAAGGTGATCGCCACGTCATCTTCCGACGAGAAACTGGAAAAGGCCCGGGCGCTCGGTGCCGATCACCTCATCAACTACAAACGCGATGCCGACTGGGCCGCAAAGGTACTCGAGATCACCAGTGGTCGGGGTGTCGACAACATTATCGAAGTGGGCGGCCCGGACACGCTTGGCCAGTCGATCCGCGCGTGCCGCATTGGTGGTCACATCGCACTGATCGGCGTATTGACCGGCTTCGCCGGGCAGGTGCCGACGGCTGAACTGATGCGCCGTCAGCAGACACTGCAAGGGCTGATCGTTGGCAGCCGCAGGCACCAGATCGACATGATTCGTGCGATCGACGCAAACGGCATCAAGCCTGTAATCGATCGCACGTTTGCACTTGACGAGATTGCCGACGCATTCCGCCACCAGGCAGCCGGCAAGCACTTCGGCAAGGTGTGTTTGTCTATCTGACCAGGCCTGTACAGAGCGCTTGTTCGGTGCCCCTCAAATCAGAATGGGTGCCTGCCGAGCGCTCAGGCTCCATAGCTACAACAACTTACCCGTTGCCCATCGCTATGGAGCAAGGCGGCTTGATTACCCTGATGGTGGCCGGCAACCTGACCAGAAGATTGCGCCATCCTCTAGAATTTTTGCTCCACAGAAACGCCAAAGGTCCTGGGTTCGCCCACCGCAGCGAGCGAGGCCGATGGGTTGGCGGAGATGAGGTTATAGTAGAGTTCGTTCGTCAGGTTCTGCCCCCACAGCGAAACCTTGAACTTGTCGTCCGGCGACCATGAAATATCCGCGCCCACCAAACCCAGCGAAGGTTGATACAGGTAGTTATCCGCTTCGTGATAGACCTTGGCGGTGTAACTGTAGTTTGCACTCAGATCGACCACACCGAGCGCCACTGGGATGCTGTAATGAACCCCGGCATTGGCACTCCAGCGCGGAGCGCGGACCATATCGTTACCGGACGCATCGGTGGGTGTCACTGCGTTGCCACCGCCGGGCAGCGGCCGAGCCCCCGGCGCATCGGGGAACGACGTGTAGCGCGCATGCAGCCATTCACCGGACAGCGTCAGGCGCAGTTGCGGCGTTGGCGCAACCTCAAGATCGACGTCGACGCCATAGATGTCCGCAGCGGCAGCGTTGCGCAGCGTCTGCCCACTTGGGGTGAATGAGCTCAGTTGGATGTCCTTGAAATCGTAATAGAACATCGAGGCGTTGAGCCTGACCTTATTGTCAGCCCATTGCGTCTTGAGACCCGTTTCGTAAGCGTCGACAATTTCCGGCTCTACTGCTGCAGCGGTGAGGCTCAGTACGTTGAAGGTACCGCTCTTGAACCCCCTGTTATAACTGATATAGCCAAGCACATCGTCAGAGAAGTCGTGTTCGTAGGCGACACGCCAGCTGGGTTCTTTGAAGGTTTCCTCTTGGCCGGGTACACGAGACCGGATTGCCCGCCCATCAGGGAAGTTGCTCTGGTTATAACCAGAAAGGTCCCGCCATTCCCATGTGTAACGCGTGCCGAAGGTGAGCCGGTCGCGACTGGAAAGAGCTTGCGTCGCCTGGCCGTAAACGGCGAATGACTCTGCATCTTGCCAGCCATGAGTGACACTGCTACGAAGCGTCGGGAAATTCAGCCCGCTCCTTACAGATAATTGGTCCCCTTTGTAATTGAAGTAGTACACCCCAGTCGTCCACTGCAACGATGTGGCATCCCCCCCACTGAGCTGAAACTCCTGAGAGAACTGTTTCTCGTTCACCTTGATGTTCGTTTCGAGGAAAGGGGTCGGCGTAACGTCACCTTCCGCCACGAACTCATAGTTGCTGTCGCGCCAGGCCGTGGTGCTGGTGAGAACCGCGGAATCAAAATAGTGCTGGAGCTTCGCACTCACGCCGCCTGCGTTTGACTTGAGCGAGGGCTGGGCGTCTGAGTTGATGTCGTAATCGCCACCGGTGTAGACACTGCCCCACCTCGGTTTAAGCCCTTTGAATGGCCGGATAGACAGGCCCACCGAACTGTCGAACTTGGCGTAATCCGCCGATAGCAGCAAGCTGGTGGAATCATTGATATCCCACAGGAGTTTGCTGCGCACATTACCTTTGTCGGTAGCGTTGACGTCCTTGCCGTTAAATTCGTTCTTGCCCCACCCTTTGCCTTGATCGGACACCGAAAAAGACAGATTGGCGGCGACATTCTCGCTCAGGCCCAGGCTGCCATAACCGCTTGTGGTGCGGGTATCGTAATTGGCGTAACCCACCTTGATCCTGCCTTCAGGTTCATAGGTCGGGTCCTTGGTCATGATATGAATCAGGCCACCGGAAGCATTGCGCCCGAAGAGCGTGCCCTGAGGTCCTTTGAGTACCTCGACTCTTTCCACATCGGTGATATCAGAGATCGCCGATGACTTGGTGGCTTGATAGACGCCGTCCACATAAACAGCCACCGAGTTCTCTACCCCTGGACCATTACTGGACGTTCCCACCCCCCGCAAGAATGGTGAGCCCAACCCCACCCCGCGCCCGTAGACCAGCCCTGGCGTCAGGCGGCCAAGGTCAACCGTGCTGGAAACACCCGCATTTTGCAGCCGCTCGGCATCAAAGGATTGCACAGTGATTGGAACCTTCTGCAAATCCTCACTACGCCGTTGGGCAGTCACCGTCACCGTCTCAAGCGCCCCTGCCGACTGTGCTGCTTTTTTCGCGCGGTCTGGCTGCTCGTCATGGTCCTTGGCGTCGGCTGCCAGCGTGTGTGATGACACGACGGACAACGCCGTGAGCAAGCTACAGAGCAAAATACCTCGATCAACTGAATAACTCATGATGCCCCCAAAAATGCCTTAACTGTTTTTGAAATACATGCCCTCGATCCAGCCTGTGCTGGGCAAAGGCCAACAGACGCCAGGCGCCACCAAGGGCGTCTGGAGCGATCCGTCGATAGAGCCGAAGCTGCGAGAGAGGTAGGGCGTATCGCCAGTCGTGAACTGGCGTAGACAGGCCATTGGCATGGCACTCCACACCCGCCTTCTCGAGAGGTTCTGGGCAGTGCGCTCAGCGATTACGAACGGTCAAGGGATTTCCCCGACGTCTCGATACCCAGCGTGAGCATGGCGAACACAATCACCAACAAGCAGATGCCAACCACCGCCATCACGCCGACCACCCCGGCGGCGTTGAGTAGCGTCAGTAGCAGGAACGGCAGAAACACCAGCAATAGGCGAACGGTTGCCATCGAAAGCGCCGTGGCACGCGCTCTGACGTTCGTCGGGTACAACTCTGGCAGGTAGAGCCCCATGATCATGCTGCTCAGTACACCCAGGGCTACCTGAAGCAGGAACCCGACGCCGATCAAGGTATGGCCATCGGTAAAGGGAAATACTGCCGCCAGCAGCAAGGCAACAATGGCAGCCCCGATGATGCCTGCCTTCCTGCTTATGCGATCGGCAAAGAGTGTGCGGGCCAACCCGCCTATAGGAATACCCAAGGACATCATCAGGTTGTAGGCCAAGGTGTTCGAGATCGAGAGATGACGCTCAAGTAACAGTGTTGGCAACCAGGTGAGGAAGCCCGTTGTCGCGACATTGAAACAAACCGCTAACAGCACCCCCAGCACGAGGGGCCTGGCCAAGGCGCGGGTGAACAAGCGTTCGACCGGAGCACCACTGGGCCGCGCAGACGTGTCCGATGCCAGAATCGGTCCATCCTGTTCGACGCGCATCTGTGATAGCGCCTGCCGAGCGGCCTCATGCCGGCCACGGGTAGCCAGCCATCGGGGTGATTCCGGCAGCACTGCCGTCAAGAAGTACAAAACGATGCAGCCAGTACCGGGAATGATAAACATCCAATGCCAACCTCCCCACGGCAGCAACAGGTAACCGGCCAGCGCCGCGGCGAACAGAGAGGACGTGCTGATCACGCCGCTGATACCCGTCCAGCGTCCACGCACTGCCACCGGCAGCAGCTCGACCATCAGCGTCAAGCCGACCGCCGGAACTGCCGCCATCCCCAGGCTGGCGACGAAGCGGGCGACGATCAGCAGCTCCATCGTCGGCGCTGCGGCGCACGCCAGCGTACCAAGCCCCAACAAGAGCAACGCGCCGCGCAAGACCCTGAGGCGCCCGAATCGATCGGCGAGCGCGCCTGCAACCAGATTACTGATGACGCCGCCAAGCCCGGTGGCCGATAAAAACACAACGTTGAGTTCGCGCGTCGACCAACCGCTGGATAACAACGCTGCCGTCACGCTTCCAGAAAGCATGAGATCGAAGAAATCGAAAAAGACTGCCAACGCGATCAGCATCACGAACAACCGATGACGGCTATTGACTGGCGCACGGTCGATCACTGAAAGAGGGGCATTGGAAGCGGAGCTTCCCGGATCTAGGGGAACTGTGGTCATGAGTGCGCTCGCAAGGCGATCCTTACTGGTGATCGCAGAAGGGAAGATCAAGGATGGTGGCCGGTGCTTTCATCGCGCACCGGCTTCGGCAGTGCGCAACACACGCAGGACGTTCGCACCCCACAGCTTGGCGATGTCCGCTTCGCTGTAGCCGTGCTCACGCAGCGCCACGCTGACTTGCGGCGCCTGGTCTGCACGCGCCCAGCCTTCGATGCCTCCGCCCTGGTTGAAATCCGAGGCCAGGCTCACGTGGTCGATGCCGATGAGCCGCACCGCATGATCGACTGCCCGGATGAGATCCTCCAACGTGGCAGGTTGGGTGACGGCGAGAATCTCCCGGTAGTAGGCGTTGCGTTGTTCCGTGGTCAGCCCCGTATAACCTTCCTTCAGCCCTCCGTAGGCCTGCGTGATAGCCTCGCGGGCCCGTACCTCATCCGGGCTCAGGTTGCGCAGATAGGGGCCGAACGCAACCATGCCGACGACGCCCCCCGCTTGGGCAATGGCAGTCAGCTCCTCGTCCGACAGGTTGCGTGGGTTATCAACCAGCGCGCGCACCCCGGAGTGGGACGCTATCACCGGTACGCGGCTGGCCTTGAGCACCTGAAAAAGCGCGTCACTGGACAGGTGCGATACATCGAGCAACAAGCCCAGGTCATTGGCCTGCGCAACCGCGGCCTGGCCCAGCGGCGACAAACCGCCATGCTGATTGGAGCGCTGGCTGAAAAGCGGCCGGGACGAGTCGGCGAACGCATTGTTGCCAAGGTGGGCGAGGCCCAGCACGCGAACGCCGTCGCGGTAGAACCGCTCGATCGCGGCCAGATCCGTGCCGAGGGCATGTGTGCCCAGCAGCTCGATCATGATCGCCGTCTTGCCTTCGCCTGCGATCCGGACAAGTTCGTCAGAGGACAGGGCCAACGCTACTTTGTCGGGCTTGGTGGCACAGATCTGTTTGATTGCGCCGATTTTCGCATCAATTATTGCCAGGTCGGACGCCACGCCTGCGCCGCCTTCCCCGGGCACCACGTTCGCAGCGAGTATCACCGCGGCAACAGTGCCCGCGCGAAGCAAGTCCACGTCTATTGCAGTCCCTTCATCGATGCTTCCTTGCGTATCGACCACCAGCGGGTTGGGTACATCAGCGTGTCCATCGATGATGAATAGAGAAGTGTCGCGATAGTTACCAAGAGTCATATTCATTCGCTGCCTTTATTGCGAACACGCGTGTGGCTGAGCGTCCCTGGACCGTTCGCTGGTCACCCGCCTACAACAGGGCACCGCTAAAAAGCGGCCGTTTGCGATGGCGGGTTGTACAGGGCTCAGCTGAAGAACTTATTAGCGGGGGCCGGTAGATCGATAATGTCGCGCAAGGTACTTCCCGGGTATTCGGTACGGAACAGGCCGCGGCGTTGGAGTTCTGGAATTACCTGGCTCGTGAACAATTGAAGGCTGGTGGGCATGACGGCCGGACCGATCAGAAAACCGTCGCAAGCCCCTGCGCTGTACCACGCCTGCATCTGGTCAGCGATCTGCAGCGCAGACCCTTGGAAGATCGGGCTGCCGAGGGTGCGTGAGTAGCGCAGGTAGACATCACGAATACTTGGATGGCCGGTGCGGACCCATTCGTTGATGATCTTCCGTGGCGCACTGGCGCCCTCCATTTCCTCCGGCAGCTCCGGCATCGGGCCGTCGACGTCATACCCGGTAAGATCGGCGCAGACCAGTTTGGACAGATTACCCAGTGCAACCGCTGGAGACGTCAGCGCATCGAGGGTGTCGCACAACTGCTGCGCCTGCTCAGGCGTCGCCCCTGGGTAGATAGACGCCGACATCAGCACCTTGAGGCTGTCTGCCGAGCGGCCATTACGAACCGCACGGGCCTTCAGATCGGCCGTAATGCGCTGTGCCTGTTGCAGGGTACCGGCCACGGCGAAGACACAATCTGCAGCGTGCGCAGCCAGTTCAAGCCCGGCCTCCGACTGCCCGGCATGGAACACCACCGGTCGCCCCTGCGGCGAACGGGCGACGTTCAGCGGCCCCTTCACCTGGAAATAGTCACCGGTATGGTCGAGCGGGCGTACCCGGTCAGCGTTGAGATAACGACCACTTTGTTTGTCATGCACAAAGGCGTCGTCTGCCCAGCTATCCCACAGCCCCAGCACCACGTCGACGAATTCGCGGGCCCTCTCATACCGCAGGCTCTTGGCAAGGTGCTGTTCGTTGCCAAAGTTGGGGGCGTCCCCTTCATTCGAGCCGGTAACGACGTTCCAGCCGGCCCGCCCTTTACTCAGATGGTCCAGCGAGGCGTAGCGACGTGCGACATGAAACGGCGCATCGTAGGTAGTGGAGGCCGTCGCCACCAACCCTATGCGAGTCGTGACCGACGACAGGGCAGACAGCAATGTGACCGGTTCGAACACGGCCGGCCTGGAACTGGGCGTCATGGCCTCGAAGAGTTCACGGTTCTGCATCTCGCGGACGCCACTGCCATCGGGCAGAAAGACCATGTCGATCTTGGCCTGTTCCGCCATTTGTGCGCACTCGACCAGTTGATCGAAGTTAAGCACCGTATTATCCCAGGCCTCGGGGTGTCGCCAGCCATTAAGATGCATACCCACATTGGTAAGTAACGTCATGATATGCATCATAGTGCCTGATTCCTTTCGTTAAACCGACCACATGGAAACGCTGAGAAATGCATGCACCCCTCCGTCAATGACAAACCTATATAAGCTCAACCGGCCAAACTATTTTTTAAAATACACGGCACGCTTTAGCCAATAGTACGAACCCGCCGCCGCCCCCACGAGATCCACAATGGAATAAAACGAGTCATAAGCGGACATTTGCCAATCGCTCAGCTACAGCCCGCTATAGCGCACTTGGCGTGTTGTCTTGCCCGTCCAGCGCTTGAAGGCCCGCCGGAAGTTGGAGCCATCACTGAAGCCTACTTTTACTGCAATATCCTCTGTGCTCATCCTCGTCGTTTGCAGGTATTCCATTGCCAGACTCCCGCGAACATTATCCAGTATCGTTCCGTAGTCCGTACCTTCGGCCTCCAACTTTCTGCGAAGGGTCCGCGTGGTAATTTGCATACTGGAAGCAATCTGCTCCATGGTCGGAAAGTGTCCGGGGGTCAACATGAGCATGTGATGCACCTCCCCTGTTACACCCGAGTAAGCCTTGGTTTGACGGATCAAACGATCACACGCCTCCTGTAATAAGACGTGCGTGAGCCCATTCGCGAACTGAGGGGCATGGGACAGCACCGATTGCGGGTAATGAAGCTCGGTGGCAGGGCAATCGAATACACACTCGCAACCTAAGCATTGTTCATACGTGGCTTTATCACCCGCGTCAGAAAATGCGAACAGGGCCTTGATCGGCCGACAGCCTTCGCCCGCTGTCTCCGTGAGGTGGGCCATCTGCTGAGCCATTTGCTGGCGAATCAGAAACTCTCGCGTCCGCTGGGTGATCATGTGGCCGTAGGTGTCGAAAAATACCCAAACGGCCACCTCCGCCTCTTCCCGCCAATAGAACCGCACGGCGGGCGTTGCCAATGCTTGATACTTCACGGCGAAATTGAAAAAGTCGCGCAGTGTTGCGCTGCACATCAAGCCGTGCCCATAGACGCCGTAAGCTGACAGCGGCAGATGCCCGCCCATCTGGAAGGCGGTTGAGATATGTGCGCAGGCGCCAAGCACATTATCGCAGGCCTCGATGTACTGACTGAGGGACGTCAATGTACTCGAATCATGCATCTGACTGGCATCAAGCTGCGTGCCCAACAAAACGGTATCCTGGGTGATACCTTGTCCTGCGGCCGCCTCGACCAGGGCTGCAATTTTATAGGGCGCAAATAATTTTTGCTTCCAGAAGACTTGAATTTTTGGAGGCATTGCCAATTACTCTTGTGAGCAGCCCGTACGGACTGAAACTGCCCAATAAATATTGCAAGCCGGAGAATAAGTCCTTGTTGTGGTCGTTATAGAAAACGCTTGCGCTTGAGACACGGGGACTACTAACTATTCAAAGGGACCGTTACGTGAACTTGCTAGTAGGAAAGTGATAGTAACGGGGACCCGAAGCGCACTCAAGATTTTTCAGTCACCTGGTTATATCGATGTTTTATATTATTATTTCCGTGTGGGCCTGCAGTTAACGCATTAATACTACACGGTAGACAGGCTGCTGTTTTCGAACGGAAGAGCCCCGTTAACTTTGGCGCAACGTGGAATTACCGTGTAGTTTATCGGGATAATAATATTTTCATGGCTGGCCAACCTGGATATCGGCTGCCATTGAGCTGCGCTGTGGTAACCCATTGCGCAGATTATTACGAAGCTTCTGGGGTGGATTCGAGGTCTTCAGAGGATAAGAAAGAGTCATAATCGGACACCTTCGATGATGCCCAACGGCAACGTGCGCTGGGCACATGGACCGCTCATAGCTGCTGGAAGCGCATAAACGACAAAGCCCGCAACCGTTGCCGGTTGCGGGCTTTGCCTTACTGCGTATGGTGGGTCGTGTAGGATTCGAACCTACGACCAATTGGTTAAAAGCCAACTGCTCTACCAACTGAGCTAACGACCCGTTGGATGGCGCGTATAATACTGATTTCTAACGAGAAATCAACACCCCATCAACACTTTTTTCAAAAATAACGTGTTGGGTCATCGACCCCGGCGGCTTTGAAGCCGTCCGCGCGCAAGCGGCAGCTGTCGCATTTGCCGCAGGCACGGCCTTGATCATCGGCCTGGTAGCAAGAAACAGTCAGGCTGTAATCCACGCCGCGGGCCATACCCGCCTGCACGATCTGCGCCTTGCTCATGTTCTGCAATGGCGCCTGGATGCGAAAGCCCTGCCCTTCGACACCCGCCTTGGTCGCCAGGTTGGCCATACGCTCGAAGGCTTCGACGAACTCAGGGCGGCAATCCGGGTAGCCGGAATAGTCCACGGCGTTGACACCAATAAAGATGTCACGTGCTTCCAACACTTCTGCCCAGCCCAGGGCCAAGGACAGGAACACGGTATTGCGGGCGGGCACATAGGTCACCGGGATGCCCTCGCCCGGGGTTTGCGGTACATCGATGCTGCTGTCGGTCAGGGCAGAGCCGCCAATGCCATCGAGGTTAAGGCCGATCACCTTGTGCTCAACCGCACCGAGGTCGCGGGCGACACGCGCCGCTGCGTTCAACTCGGCCCGATGGCGCTGGCCGTAGTCGAAGCTCATGGTGTAGCAGCTGTAGCCTTCGGCCTTGGCCATGGCTACCACGGTGGCTGAGTCAAGGCCGCCAGACAGCAGGATTACCGCGCGTTTTTCAGTCATGTGCTTTCACTCTCAATCATCGTCCGGGTTCGTCGTTCCATAGCAGCTTGTGTAGCTGCAACTGGAAACGCACAGGCAGGTTGTCGGCAACGATCCAGTCGGCCAGCTCGCTGGCACTCACCTGGTGGTGGCTTGGCGAGAACAACACCTCACCGGCACGCTCGGCCAGGTTGTACTGGATCAGCTTGGACACTGCCCAGTCATAGTCTTCGCGAGAGCAGATGACGAACTTGACCTGGTCGTTGCGAGTCAGGTGCTCGATGTTTGCGTAAAGATTACGATGGGACTCTTCGGACCCAGGGGTCTTGAGGTCTACCACACGGCTGACGCGGACATCCGTGCCTGAAATGTCCAGGGCGCCACTGGTTTCCAGCGACACCTCATAGCCGGCGTCGCACAGGCGCTGCAACAGCGGCAAGGCATTAGGCTGGGCCAACGGCTCGCCGCCGGTGACGCAGACATAACGCGGCTTGAAGCTGGCAACCTGCTCCATGATCGAATCGAGGGTACGGACGGTGCCGCCACTGAAGGCGTAGGCACTGTCACAGTACTGGCAGCGCAAGGGACAACCGGTGAGGCGCACGAATACCGTGGGCAGCCCAGCCGTTCGCGTTTCACCCTGCAACGAGTAAAAGACTTCGGTGATGCGTAATGTGTCTTGCATGATCGCCACGGGCGTGACAGCTAAACAGGCTGTCCGCCTCCGTCAGGCACTGTCGCGGACTCGACATGGCGTTATCCGCAGCAGCGTGTTTACGAAAAAAGGGCAGTGATTCTAACGAAAAAACCCGCGACTGGCGCGGGTTTCTTTCGAACGGTGTACGTTAGAGCTTCTGCAGGTCGCGTTGCGCCAGTTGCGCGGCAGAGGTGCCGGGATACTGGGTGATCACCTGCTGCAGGATGCCCTTGACCTTGTCGGTATGGCCCATGCGGCGCTCGACGTCAGCCAGCTTGTACAGCGAATCTGGCACCTTGCTGTGTTTCGGGTACTTCTGGCTGACCTGTGCGAAGGCCTGGCTGGCGCCTTGCAGGTCACCCTTGGCCAGGTTCACCTCGCCCAGCCAGTACTGGGCGTTGCCGGCGTACTGGCTGTTGGGGTACTTGCGCAGGAAGGCGTTGAACGCCTGGCTGGCCTTGTCGAAGTCCTTCTGCTTGATCAGGTCGAAAGCGGCATCGTAATAGAGCTTCTCTTTCGCCGGATCACCCGGCTCGCTGTTGGCGGCGGGTTGTTGCGCAGCAGCGCCAGCGGCGCCTGCTGCTGCACCGGCGGGGGCACTGGGTGCGCCACCGGTGGAGGAATTGTCGGGGGTCGCGGCGGGCGCGCCACCACTGTTGATGCGACGGTCCAGATCCTGGTAACGCTCCAGGTTTTCCTGCTTCATGCGGGCGACATCGTTCTGCAACTCTTCGATGATGCCTTGCTGGCGGGAGATCTGGTCCTGCATCTGTTGCAACTGCATGAACAACTGACCCTGTGCAGAGGCAGGGGCCGAAGCCCCTGCCCCGGCATAGGCGCCGCTCGTGCCATAACCCGAAGGTGGGTAAGCACCTGCGTTGTCATCTACTACAGGAACCGCAGCCCACGCCGAAAGCGGAAGGCTGAGTGCGAGGACGGTTACAGCACGACGGCACATACGCATGAGAACTTACTTACGCAGTTCTACGCGACGGTTCTGAGCCCAGGACTGCTCGTCGTTGCCGGTGGCAACTGGACGCTCTTCGCCGTAGGAGACCAGTTCCAGCTGAGCAGGGGAAACGCCCTGCAGAACCAGGTAACGTTGAACAGCCTTGGCACGACGCTCACCCAGAGCCATGTTGTACTCGCGGGTGCCGCGCTCGTCGGTGTTACCTTCCAGAACAACGCGGTTGCCGTTGGCTTTCAGGTCCTTGGCGTGAACGTCCAGAGCGCGCATGGCTTCTGGCTTCAGGTCCGAGCTGTCGTATTCGAAGTAGAAGGTGGTGATTGCGCGCAGGGCGGCTTCTTCGCTCAGGGAGCCGTCGACAGCACCCGTGTTGGCACCGTAGCCAGCGTTAGGATCAACAGCGCCTTCACCAGCGTTGTCACCGCCCTTGGAGGAGCAACCTACAGCTACGGCCATGGCCAGAGCCAGCGCAGCAAATTTACCAAACTTCAGCATTTCCATCGTGAAACTCCTAATGAAACCCCAGTGTGTTAAGCAAAAGTATTACGCCGCAATCAGTTCAGGTAAGGGGACCAGGACGGTTCTCTGACTTCGCCTTGAGCGGTAGGAAGTGGGAGCCTCACGCGGCCATTAAGCGACACGAGCATCAAGACTCCCCGGCCCTGCTGGCGGGTGGCGTAGATTAGCATGGTGCCGTTTGGCGCAACAGTGGGAGACTCATCAAGACTTGTTTCCGTGAGAATCTTTACACTTCCGCGTTGCAAGTCCTGAGCGGCCACCTTGAAGTTGGTGAAGCCCTGCTGGCGATGAATCATCACCAACGTCTTTTCGTCAGCCGACAGTTTAGGGTTGGCGTTGTAGTTACCCACGAACGTTACACGCTCGGCACTGCCACCACTGACCGACTGTTTGTAGATCTGCGGCTTGCCGCCACGGTCGGAGGTGAAGTACAGGGTGTTGCCATCCTTGCCCCAGAACGGCTCGGTGTTGATGCCGGGGCCGGCAGTGACGCGGCTGATCTGGCGCGAGGCCACGTTCATCACGTAAATGTCCGGGTTACCGTCTTTGGACAACACGAACGCCAGGCGCGAACCGTCCGGCGACCAGGCTGGTGCGCCGTTCAGGCCCTCGAAGTTGGTGACCTGCTCGCGGCGACCGGTGTCGATGTGCTGGATGAAGATGCGTGGACGCTTCTGCTCGAACGATACATAGGCGATACGCTTGCCATCCGGCGCGAAGCGTGGCGACAGGATCGGCTCACGCGATTGCAGCAGGGTCACTGCACGCGCACCGTCGTAGTCCGAGCGCTGCAGGGTGTAACGGGTATTGTTGGTCGAGAAGCGCTCGGCGGTCACGTACAGCATGCGCGTGGAAAACGCCCCCTTGATGCCGGTGAGTTTCTCGAACGATTGGTCGGCGATGTAGTGCGACATGTCGCGCAGTTGATCGACGCTGCCGGCAACGCTGCCGGTCAGCACTTGCTGCTCGGTGGCGACGTTGAACAGCGCGTACTGCACCTGCAGGCGGCCGCCGGAAGGCACGATGCTGCCTACCATCACGTACTGGGCGCCCAGGGCTTTCCAGTCACGGAAGATCACTTCGCTGGCCTGGGTTGGCTGGCTGATCATGTTCTGCCGTGGGATGGGCGAGTAATAGCCGGAGTTGCGCAGGTCGTTGCCGATGATGTCGGCCATGTCTTCCGGCAGCACACTGCCACCCTGCAGACCGAACGGCACTACCGCGATGGGTGTGGCCCGATCGCTGCCGCTGGTGACCAGGATGTTCTTTTCCTCTGCCATGGCCATGCCTGCCACGCAGCACAGCATGACCAGCAGTCCTCGAAGGAGTTTAATCACAACGCTAGATCCTCAGGTGTAAATGTCATCTTGAACGAACGGTACGGATTGAACTCGTTCGGCTTCAAGCCCTGCATTTCGGTCAATCGACCAATGTTCTTCACCGCTGCCACCGCCGAACTGTCGAACGGGCCGTCGCCACTGGAGCGCGACACACTGACGTTGGTAATGGTGCCATCCGGCAGCATGTTGATCTGCAGGACTACCGTCATGCCCTTGCGCGCGGAAGGCGGTCGTGCCCAGCCTTCGGCCGCGCGCATACGGATCAGGTCGTCGAAATCGCCGGCCACCTGGTCACCCTGCTCGTCGGCCAGGGCCTGCTGCCGCTCGGTGGTGTCGGACAGCAGCTCGGCCAGGGCCTGAGCTTTCTTGTCTTCCGCCGACTTGCGGGCCGCTTCCTGTGCCTTCTTCTTCTGGGCGTCTGCCGCAGCCTTTTTCTTGGCCTCTTCAGCTGCCTTCTTCTTCGCATCCTCGGCTGCCGCTTTCTTCTTGGCGTCCTCGGCTGCTTTCTTCTTCGCCTCTTCGGCTGCCTTTTTCTTGGCGTCCTCGGCGGCTTGTTTCTTGGCTTCTTCCTCGGCCTGCTTCTTGGCCTCTTCCTCAGCCTTCTTCTTGGCGATGTCGGCCTGCTGCTTCTCGGCGGCCTTCTTCGCCTCATCGGCCTTCTTGGCCTCAGCGGCTTTCTTGGCTTCGGCGGCCTTCGCGGCGTCCTCGGCTTTCTTGGCCTCGGCGGCTTCGCGAGCTTCCTCGGCCTTTTGAGCGGCGTCGGCTTTCTTTTGTTCCGCGGCCTTGATGGCTTCCTGCTCGACCTTCTTCTGTTCCAGCTGCTCGACTTCAGTCTGGCGCGAGGCGGTTTTCTTCGCTTCCCCGGCAATCTTCTGATTGGTCTGGGTAGTCGCCTGGCTCTTGGACTTGAGCTGATACAGCGTAGCCTGAACGATCGGCTTGGAAGGCGGCAGCTCTGGCGTCATGGCAAAACTGACGAACAGCAGCGCGAACACCAGCACATGCAGGCCGATGGCCCAGACACTGGGCCAGAAGTAGCTTTCCGAGGCGGATGGCTCTCGCTGTTGCATCAGGGCGCCTCGGTAATCAGGCCAACGTTACCGACACCGGCCTTCTGCAACCCGCCCATGGCACCCATGACCGCGCCGTAGTCGACGGCCTTGTCGCCACGAATGAAGACCTGGGTCTGCTTGCCCTGGTCCCGACCGGCGGCAATGATCTTGGTCACCGCGTTGGTCATCTCGGGCAAGGTCATGGCCTTGTCCATTTGCTTGTCGGTATCGACTTCGCTGCCGAGGTTCCAGTAGTAGGTCTTGTCGGCCTTGATGGAGATGGTGAGGATCTGGACGTTGTTGTCCTGCGGCAAGGCCTCGCTGGAAACCTTGGGCAGGTCGACCTTCACGCCCTGGTTGAGCATGGGGGCCGTCACCATGAAGATGACCAGCAGCACCAGCATCACGTCGATGTAGGGCACCACGTTCATCTCGGCGACCGGCTTGCGTTTGTGGCGAACTCGGGCCATGGGCTTCTACCTGATTACTCTTCGCTGGTGTGCACTTTGCGGTGCAGGATCGCCTGGAACTCGTCGGCGAAGGTGTAGTAACGACCGATCAGCACTTCGCTGCGCGCAGCGAAACGGTTGTAGGCGATCACCGCAGGGATTGCCGCGAACAGGCCGATTGCAGTGGCGACCAGTGCCTCGGCGATGCCCGGCGCCACAGTGGCCAAGGTGGCCTGCTGAGCGCTGGCCAGGCCGCGGAAGGAGTTCATGATGCCCCAGACGGTACCGAACAGGCCGATGTACGGGCTGGTCGAACCGACGGTGGCAAGGAACGGCAGACTCTGCTCGAGCTTTTCTTCTTCGCGCGAGATGGCTACGCGCATGGCACGGCCTACGCCTTCCATGACCGCATCCGGGTCCACCCCCGGCTGCTGGCGCAGGCGCGAGAATTCCTTGAAGCCGGCACGGAAGACCTGCTCCACGCCGGAATCCGGATCAGGGTTGCTGCCAGCCTGGCGATACAGTTTGGACAGGTCGATACCCGACCAGAAACGCTCCTCGAAGGCATCCAGCGCACGACGACCGGCGCGCAGCATGGTGCTGCGCTGGAAGATCATGATCCATGAAGTGACCGAGGCGGCCACCAGGGTCAGCATTACCAGCTGTACCACCACGCTGGCATTACTGACCAGACTCCACATGGAGGTATGGTCGACGACGTTAGCTTCCACGCTTATTCTCCTGCATTCGATTGAGTACCCGAGCCGTCCGCCACAAAGGCGTCGCGCAGCTCCGGGGGTATGGCTCGGGGTTTGAAAGTGTCGGCGCGCACGGCGGCCACCAGGAACTGCCCTTCGCAGAGCAGCGTTTCATCCTTTTCCCGCCAGACCTGCTGTACGAAACGCAGGCTGGCGCGATTGAGTTCAAGTACTTGCGCGGTCACCCGCAGTTCATCGTCCAGCCGCGCCGGCGCGTGATAACGCGCTTCGCTGGAGTGGACCACGAACAACAGGTTCTCCCCCGCCAACTGCTGCTGGGAAAACCCCAGGTGCCGCAGGCGCTCGGTACGCGCACGCTCCATGAATTTCAGGTAATTGACGTAATACACCACGCCACCGGCATCGGTATCTTCGTAATAGACGCGACAACGGTGTGCGAACGGTTCCAGGCCATTTTGCGCGCGCATACTCTAGTGCTTACTCCTCAGCTTGCCAATCCGGGGCGGCAACTGTTTTTCAATCATTAATGTCGTATTGCCAGCGCACCAGGGGCATGCCAGCGGTAGGACCACGAAAAGCGGGTTTCGATCTGTCATTCATCGCCTGCCTCGGAAAAATCTGCCCCCTCGCCCAGGCGCCCTGGCACATTCAGGCCAAAGTGCAGGTAGGCGTGGCGGGTTACCACTCGGCCACGTGGCGTACGCATGATGTAGCCCTGCTGGATCAGGTAGGGTTCCAGCACGTCCTCGATGGTGTGACGTTCCTCGCTGATGGCCGCCGCCAGGTTGTCCACCCCCACCGGGCCGCCATCGAATTTCTCGATCATGGTCAGCAGCAGGCGGCGGTCAGAGTGGTCGAAACCGCGCTCATCGACGTCCAGCAAGTTGAGCGCCATGTCGGCGACAGCCTTGGTGATCTGCCCCTTGCCACGCACCTCGGCGTAGTCACGTACCCGCCGCAACAGGCGATTGGCGATACGCGGGGTGCCACGGGCACGGCGGGCGATCTCGTAGGCACCCTGGTCCTCGATGACCAGCCCCAGAATATGAGCGGAACGGCTGACGATGGTCGCCAGGTCCTTGTCGCTGTAGAACTCCAGGCGCTGGACAATACCGAAACGGTCACGCAGCGGATTGGTCAGCATGCCTGCGCGGGTGGTCGCCCCCACCAGGGTGAAAGGAGGCAGATCGAGCTTGATGGAACGGGCTGCAGGCCCCTCGCCGATCATGATATCGAGCTGAAAGTCCTCCATGGCTGGGTACAGCACCTCTTCGACGACCGGGGAAAGCCGGTGGATTTCGTCGATGAACAACACGTCATGCGGTTCAAGGTTGGTCAGCATGGCGGCCAGATCGCCCGGCCGCTCGAGGATAGGCCCCGAGGTGCTCTTGACCGACACGCCCATTTCCTGGGCGATGATGTTGGCCAGGGTGGTCTTGCCCAAGCCAGGTGGGCCAAAGATCAGTGTGTGGTCGAGCGACTCGTTGCGACCGCGGGCGGCCTGAATGAACAGCGCCATCTGCTCGCGCACCACCGGCTGGCCGATGTATTCGTCCAGGCGCAGCGGGCGGATCGCACGGTCCTGGACTTCTTCACGGTCGCGGCCACTGGCGGCGATCAGGCGGTCGGCTTCGATCACTTGGTAATCATCCCTTTGAGGCTGCGGCGGATCAGCTCTTCACTGCTCAAGCCGGCCTTGTCCTTGATAGCGGACACCGCCTTGCTTGCCTCCTGCGGCTTGTAGCCCAGGGACACCAGGGCGCTGACGGCATCGGCTTCGGCCGTGGAGGTACTGCTGACCGGTACAGGTCCGTCGGAGACCAAGGTGAACATCGCAGGCGAGGTTTCCCAGGCCTTGAAGCGGTCCTTGAGCTCGACCAGCAAGCGTTCGGCGGTCTTCTTGCCAACTCCCGGCACGCGCACCAGGGCCGAGGTGTCCTGGGCCTGCACGCAACGCACCAGCTCGTCGGCCTCCAGGCCCGACATCAAGGCCAGCGCCAGCTTGGGCCCGACGCCATTGAGACGAATGAGCTCGCGGAACAGCTCGCGCTCGCGCTTTTCATGGAAACCGTAAAGCAGGTGGGCGTCTTCGCGCACCACAAGGTGGGTATGCACGGTAACCGTTTCGCCGACCTTGGGCAGGCGATACAGGGTCGTCATGGGCACTTCAAGCTCATAGCCTACGCCGTTGACGTCAATAACCAGGTGCGGCGGCTGTTTTTCCGCCAGGGTGCCGCGCAAACGTCCAATCACGTTCCGTTCCTTCCTCTCGGGGAGCCGATCAAAGACCGCTCAACCCTATCAGCAAATGCAACGGGTGAACGATTCACCCGGACAAAATGTGTATCAGCGCATGAAGCGCCTACAGACGCAAGCGCCCGCCGCGCCGCCGTGCCGTAGACAGGCCATGGGGCACCAGGCTGGAGCGGGTATGGGCATGGCACAGGGCGATGGCCAGGGCATCGGAGGCGTCGATCTGCGGCTTCTGGGTCAATTTGAGCAGGTGCATGACCATCAGCATCACCTGCTCCTTGTTGGCCCCACCCGTACCAGCCACCGCTTGCTTGACCTGGCTGGCACTGTATTCGGCGATTTCCAGACCAGCCTCGGCGGCAGCGACGATCGCCGCGCCGCGGGCCTGGCCGAGCTTTAGCGCAGAATCGGCATTTCGCGCCATGAACACGCGTTCGATGCCCATGGTGACGGGGCCATGCTGGGCAATGACTTCACTGACACCGCGAAAAACAATCTGCAGGCGCTCATGCAACTCGCCACTGCCGGTACGGATACAACCCGACGCCACATACTCGCAACCACGGGCGGTCTGGCGAACCACACCGTAACCGGTGATTCGCGAGCCGGGGTCGATACCAAGAATCAGAGTCATAACGCCTGTCGTATAAAGGGATGCGTGATTGCAAACTGTACCGGCCCCTTCGTGGGACAAGCCCGCCCCCACAAGCTCCCTGACATTGGCAGGAGAGCGGCGGGAGCGGGCTTGTCCCGCGAAAGGGCCGGTACAGACGCTGAACAACTCACAGGCCTGGCTGGAACCGCCAGAACACCTTAGCCGAGTTTTTCCATGATCTCGTCGGAAATCTGCGCATTGGAATAGACGTTCTGCACGTCATCCAGGTCCTCGAGCATGTCAATCAGCTTGAGCACCTTCTCTGCGCCCTCCTGGTCCAGCTCGGCGCTGGTGGTGGGCTGCATGACGATTTCCGCGTCATCGGCCTTGAAGCCTGCCTCTTCCAGCGCATTACGCACGGCATAGAAGCTGTTGAACGAAGTGAAGACGTCGAACGAGCCGTCGTCATTGCTCACCACGTCATCGGCATCGGCCTCCATGGCGGCTTCCATCAACGCATCTTCATCGACACCCGGGGCGAAACTGATCTGCCCCTTGCGCTCGAACAGGTAGGCCACTGAGCCATCGGTACCGAGGTTGCCACCACACTTGGTGAAGGCATGACGCACGGCAGCGGCTGTACGGTTACGGTTATCGGTCATGGCCTCGACCATGATCGCCACGCCGCCTGGGCCGTAACCCTCATAGCTGAGCTCTTCGACGTTGTCGCTTTCATTGGTGCCGGCCCCCCGGGCCACGGCGCGATCGATGATATCGCGGCTCATGTTGGCACCCAGGGCCTTGTCCAGTGCCAGGCGCAAGCGCGGGTTGGAGGCCGGATCGCCACCCCCTTGCTTGGCGGCAACCGTCAGCTCACGGATCCACTTGGTGAAGATCTTGCCTCTCTTGGCATCCTGGCGCTCTTTGCGGTGCTTGATGTTCGCCCACTTGGAATGACCAGCCATAACGACTCCAAATCCTTGAAACACAAACAGTTACGCCCCAAACGGGGCGCAACGACAAAAAATCCTGCGCCGAAACGCGAAGGCGCATCCATGTGGATGCGCCCGGGGTCCGCTTACTCGACCTTGGTCTGTTCGCGCAGACGGATGTGCAGCTCGCGCAGGGCCTTGGCATCGACCAGGCCTGGGGCCTGGGTCATGACGCACGCGGCACTCTGGGTTTTCGGGAAGGCGATAACTTCACGAATCGACTGGGCGCCGGTCATCAGCATGACCAGACGGTCCAGGCCGAAGGCCAGGCCACCGTGGGGTGGTGCGCCGAACTTCAAGGCATCCAGCAGGAAGCCGAACTTCTCTTCCTGTTCCGCCGCCTCGATACCCAACAGGCGGAACACCGCCTGTTGCATCTCCTTGCGGTGGATACGGATCGAACCGCCACCCAGCTCGGTGCCGTTCAGGACCATGTCGTAGGCGCGCGACAACGCACCCGCCGGGTTGGCCTCGAGTTCTTCCGGGGTGCACTTCGGTGCGGTGAACGGGTGGTGCAGCGCCGTGAAGCTGCCGTCGTCGTTTTCTTCGAACATCGGGAAGTCGACGACCCACATCGGTGCCCACTCGCAGGTCAGCAGCTCGAAGTCGTGGCCCAGGCGAATACGCAGCGCGCCCAGGGCTTCACTGACGATCTTGGCTTTGTCGGCACCGAAGAACACGATGTCACCGTCGACCGCACCCACGCGATCAAGGATCACATTGAGGTTGGCCTCCGGGATGTTCTTGACGATCGGCGACTGCAGGCCCTCGACGCCCTTGGCGCGCTCATTGACCTTGATGTACGCCAGGCCCTTGGCACCGTAGATGCCGACGAACTTGGTGTACTCGTCAATCTTGCTGCGCGGCATGCTAGCGCCGCCTGGCAAACGCAGTGCGGTGACACGGCATTTCGGGTCGTTGGCCGGGCCGGCGAAGACCTTGAAATCGACATCCTTGAGCTGATCGGCCACGTCGACCAGTTCCAGCGGGATACGCAGGTCTGGCTTGTCGGAACCGTAACGGCGCATGGCCTCTTCGAAGGTCATGTGCGGGAATTCGCCGAACTCCAGGTCCAGCACTTCCTTGAACAGCTTGCGGATCATGCTTTCGGTCAGGCCCATGATCTCTGATTCATCGAGGAAACTGGTCTCGATGTCGATCTGGGTGAATTCCGGCTGGCGGTCGGCACGCAGGTCTTCGTCACGGAAGCACTTGGCGATCTGGTAGTAGCGATCGAAGCCGGCCACCATCAGCAGCTGCTTGAACAACTGGGGCGACTGCGGCAGGGCGAAGAAGCTGCCTGCGTGGGTGCGGCTAGGCACCAGGTAGTCGCGTGCGCCCTCCGGGGTGGCACGGGTGAGGATCGGCGTTTCGACGTCGAGGAAGCCGTTCTCGTCCAGGAAGCGACGGATGCTGCTGGTGATGCGCGAACGCAGGCGCAGCTTGTCGGCCATTTCCGGGCGACGCAGGTCGATGAAGCGATAACGCAGGCGCGTTTCTTCGCCCACGTCGGAGTATTCGTTCAGGGGGAACGGTGGGGTTTCAGCTTCGTTAAGCACGTTCAGCTGGTAACCGAGGATTTCGATGGCACCGGAGGCCATGTTGGCATTTACAGCGCCATCAGGGCGCTTGCGCACCTTGCCGGTAATCTGCACAACGTATTCGCTGCGCACGCGGTCGGCAGCGGCGAAAGTTTCGGCGCGATCCGGGTCGAACACGACCTGGGCCATGCCTTCGCGGTCACGGATGTCGAGGAAGATCACCCCGCCGTGGTCGCGGCGACGATGGACCCAGCCGCAAAGGGTGACTTCCTGGCCGTCCAGGCTCTCGTTCAGTTGGCCGCAATAATGGCTGCGCATCATGATGGTGGTTCGCTTCTCGTGATTCGTGTATTCGGTGGAGGCCTTGGCCACCCCGGGAGGGGTTAATACTGCAAGACCCGGCTACTGCAATTCAACTCAGTCGGCCTTGTCGCCGCCGGCCAGATTCTTTTTCGCCCCGGTCTTGAAGTCGGTTTCGTACCAGCCGTTGCCGCTCAAGCGAAAGCCGGGCACCGACAGCAGTTTCTTCAATGCCGGCGCTTGGCAAGCCGGACAGTCGGTCAGTGGGGCGGCGCTGATCTTTTGCAGCACCTCCATCTGATGATTGCAGGAAGCACATTGATAGTCATAAAGGGGCATGGACGTCTCTCGTCAACCACAACGCTGGCTGCCAGGGCAGCAAAAAGCGGGATTATATATGGTTAACAAGCACTGCGCAGCCCGCCCGGCGATCAGCGTATACTTGGCGGATCAAGCAGCCAGGCCACACAGATTACCCGAATCAGCCCGCTAAAGTTGCGTACACCGCCCTGGCGCAGATGCACTTCACGGTCCACATAGGACAGCACTGCACTCACTGAGCACTGGTTGGCCCGAGCGATGCGCTCGAGGATACCCCAATACACTGCCTCCAGGCGCAGACAGGTGGAAAAACCGTTGAGCCGGACCGAACGCGACACTGGCTGAATCTGCAGCATGTCGAAATCCGCCTTGAACGGATCGATCCATTGTTTGCCCGGCCAGCGCCCGTGACCGCACTCTCGCTTGTTCGCCTGCACCTTGCCTTCCACCCGTCGCCTCCACCGCCAAGGGCCTCCCGATGCCCCCATAAAGCCTGTGCATGGCGGCGCGCAACAGCGGCAAAGCCTTCCCGCAGAAACCAAAAAGCCCGGTCGCGCTGGACGCGACCGGGCTTTTGCAACGATCTGACACAACAGGCCGCTATTTGCCGTCCAACAGCACGCGCAACATCCAGGCGGTCTTTTCATGCACCTGCATGCGCTGGGTCAGCAGGTCGGCAGTCGGCTCGTCACTGACTTTGTCCACTACCGGGAAAATGCTGCGCGCAGTCCGCACCACCGCCTCCTGCCCCTGCACCAACTGGCGAATCATTTCGTCCGCTGCAGGCACACCCTCCTCCTCCTTGATCGAAGAGTGGCGCGCATAAAAGGCGTAGGAGCCCGGTGCAGGAAAGCCCAGCGCGCGAATTCGCTCGGCAATCGAGTCGACCGCGAGCGCCAGCTCGTTGTACTGCTCCTCGAACATCAGGTGCAGGGTACGGAACGACGGGCCGGTCACGTTCCAATGAAAGTTGTGGGTTTTCAGATACAGCACGTAGGTATCCGACAACAGGCGGGAAAGCCCTTCGACGATGGACTTGCGATCTTCCTCACTGATACCGATATCGATTGCCATGAAGTTCCCCTTTTCCATATGGCTTGATGATCAAGCGGGCCTGACACACTGTATCAACTCTTTGTGCAACGCGCCTATGACCCAAGGCAACACATCACCGCCAAGCGCCTTCGGTTTGAGAAGGCCCCGCCTTTGCTGTTAAATAGGCACCGTGCCACCCGTGCGGACTGTTATTGCCGGGTGCATAGGCTGGCCCACACGTGTTCGCGCTTTACACCTCATGCGCACCGTGCTGCCAGCTCTTCCTGTGACCGGCCTTATCAACTGTGAGCCAACCCATGTTCAAGATCGTCCACCTGGTGACGGGCGCTGCGGCATTGCTGCTATCGCTCATACCCAGCCTGAAAACCGATGCAACACCCTTCCTGCAGCAACCCGACGCGGTCTACCTGGCCCTGCTCGGCCTGCTCAACCTGCTGCTCGCCCCGGTTGTGCCACTGTATTACAGAGGCACCCGCCAACAGCTACAACACCTGGCCTGCGCGCTACTGGTGGTGGCGGTGGTCCTGCAAACGCTGACCCTGCTGGCCCGCCCAGAAATGGGCAACCTGGCTGCGCTGGTCTGCGCAGCGCTCGCTGTGGTCCTGCACCTGGCCGTCGGCTTTGCCCGCACCGGCCGTAAAGCCCGAGCCAACCAGAGCGCATCCCTGGACGCCGGCAAGCGGGATACCGGTACCGTCAAGTGGTTCAATACGTCCAAGGGCTTTGGTTTCATCTCCCGTGATTCGGGCGACGATATCTTTGTCCATTTCCGTGCCATACGCGGCGAAGGCCACCGCATCCTCGTCGAAGGCCAGCGTGTGGAGTTCTCGGTAATGCATCGTGACAAAGGCCTGCAGGCCGAAGACGTGGTCGCGGTCACCCGCCGTTGATCCACCCGGCCCCGGGGCACCCCGGGGCTGCTTCTGCTCAGTAATGAGGCGGCGGCGCCTCCTCCCCCTCGCTGCCATATTGGCCGACCATCTCTTCATAACGCTTGATCAATTCAGCCATCTGCAGCTGCAGACGCTCGATGACCCGCCCCTGCTCGACCACCACATCATTCAGCGCCTGCAGGGCGTCATCCTGGAATGCCTGGCGGGTTTCCAACTCGACAATGCGCGACTCGGCAGACATCTCAGACCTCCTGATAACCATCGAGGCCTAGCGCACGCAAACGCCGGCCAATAGCCTCGACCTGTTCCTGCGTATATTCGAGTGCAGCCACCTTGCCCCAGACCGGCGCCGGCCACGCGGCATCATCACGCCGACGAACGATGACATGCATGTGCAGTTGGCTGACCACATTACCCAGCGTGGCAATGTTCATCTTGTCTGCTGCAAACTCATCTTTGAGCGCTTCGGCCAGGCTAGTGGTTTCCTTCCACAGTTGCGCCTGGTCTTGGGGGCTCAAGTCGAATACCTCGCTCACACCTGCACGCTTGGGCACCAGGATGAACCACGGGTAATTGGCATCCTTGCTCAACAACAGGCGGCACAGCGGAAAATCCCCAAGGACCTGGCAATCCTGCTGCAAACGCGAATCCATCTCAAACAATGCAAACCTCCAACATCAAAACGGTCCCGCCGCACGCGGAAACATTGCCCAAGGATACCGTTCTTCGTCAGTGCCGGCATCAACCGCTGCCCAGTCTCACACTTAAGTTGCTGAATACCAGGCATGCACAGGGGCGGTAACACACCGCTACTTTTCGCACCAAAATGAGGCCGCAAACGAGCGCACCACTACGCTTTTACTCACATTGACGACTGAGGATGAACAGTTGCCGGTAACACCTTGACTTTTATGGCAGCTTTTACGTTTTCAACAGGCATTTCCCCGCCCCTCCCTCCAGTGCCCGCCCAGCCCGTATTTTCGGCACTTTCCGACCTTCGGCAGGGGCATTTGTGAAAATTTCATGAAGCGTTGTAAATTTTGAGCACGCTTGTTGCATTCCCTTCACGCCAAGTCGGCACGACATCTGCATCAGGCGATGTACGCACCCAATAACAACAGCGGCATGGGTTACACCAGGGAGTTTCCGAACCGGCGTCTGTTATTACAGATTCTTGACGGCGACAGAAACAGCGCTGGCGTTGTACGCCCCGGAATACCAGGACGTGATTTGCGACATGGAAATACCTACAAGCGACATAGCCATAAACTTACCGAAAGGTTGTTTATGCCCATATCGCCAACAACAGTCAGCGTGCTATACATTTCCGCC
This sequence comes from Pseudomonas sp. NBRC 111131, assembly GCF_001320525.1. Classification (NCBI taxonomy): domain Bacteria; kingdom Pseudomonadati; phylum Pseudomonadota; class Gammaproteobacteria; order Pseudomonadales; family Pseudomonadaceae; genus Pseudomonas; species Pseudomonas sp. NBRC 111131. The sequence continues at coordinate 70,512 of NZ_BCBH01000024.1, forward strand.
GACATAACAAGAAAGAGCTGCCCCATATAACTAAAAAAGGGCGCAGCAGTACTCTTCCAAAAAAACCAAAGGAGCAAATCACGATGCGCGTGATGAAGTGGAGCATGATCGCCCTGGCCGTTTCGGCAGGGACCTCGCAATTGGCCCTGGCTTCTGCCCAGGACGAATCCAAGGGTTTCATTGAAGACAGCCAGCTGAATGTCAAAACTCGCATGCTGTACTTCAGCCGCGACTTCCGTAACAACCCTGCCGGCACTCAGAGCCGCGTCGAGGAAACCGGCCTCGGCTTCCTGGGCACTTACGAATCGGGCTTCACCCAAGGCACCGTAGGCTTTGGCGTAGACGCCATCGGCATGCTTGGCCTGAAACTGGACAGCGGCCGCGGCCGTGCCGGCACCGGCCTGTTCCCCGAAGGCTCCGACGGCCGCTCGCAGGACGACTACTCCGAAGGCGGCGCAGCGGTAAAACTGCGCATCTCCAACACCGTGCTGAAGTTCGGTAACCAGTTCACCGCCCTGCCGGTCTTCGCCACCGACGACAGCCGACTGCTGCCGGAAGTTGCCGAAGGTGCCCTGATCACCAGCAACGAGATCAAAGGCCTGACCCTGCACGCCGGTCACTTTACCGCGATGAATGCCCAGGCTCAGACGTTCCGCGACAGCCTGCACCTGACCGAAGCCAACATCGTCGGTGGTACCTATGCCTTTACCGACAGCCTGAGCACCAGCCTGTACTACTCCAAGGTCGAAGACTACTGGCGCAAGTACTACGGCAACATCAACTGGGCAGTGCCGATCTCCGACAAACAAGGCCTGGTGTTCGACTTCAACATCTATAACACCAAGGGCGACGGCGCCGAGTTCGTCAAGGCGTATGACGGCGCTTCCCTGGACAACACCGCGTTCAGCCTGTCGGCAGCATGGAACATCGGCGCCCACACCTTCACCATCGTGCACCAGCGTGTACACGGTGACGGCGACTACGCTTACGGCGTCGATGGCGGTGGTACCGTCTTCCTTGGCAACTCCGTGGCCCGTTCCGACTTCAACGCCGAAGACGAGAAGTCCTGGCAGGCACGCTACGACCTGAACTTCGCCGAATTCGGCGTACCAGGCCTGACCTTCATGACCCGTTACGTGCGCGGTACCGACGCCAACGTCGCTGGCACCAGCAACGGCAAGGAATGGGAACGCGACATCGACATCAAGTACGTGCTGCAGGAAGGCCCGGCCAAGGACCTCAGCTTCCGCGTGCGCCAAGCCACCTATCGCTCCGCCGATGGCGTCTACTACGGCTCCCCATCGCTGGACGAACTGCGTCTGATCGTCGAGTACCCGCTGAGCATCCTGTAAGCCTGGCTTATAGTGCTCCGCACCTGAAAAAGCCCGGCCCAACCGCCGGGCTTTTTCTTGGCTGACAAGCGTCACGCCCTGGGGCATTCTGTACGCCTTCGTTTCGCCCCCGTACAATGCGGGTCATTTCAATGTCTTAGGCAATCGACACGGCTAACCATGCGCACCAGTCAATATTTGCTCGCCACCCAGAAAGAAACCCCTGCTGACGCAGTGGTCATCAGCCATCAGCTCATGCTACGTGCCGGCATGATCCGCAAGCTGGCCTCCGGCCTTTACACCTGGCTGCCGATGGGCCTGCGGGTAATGCGCAAGGTCGAAGCTGTGGTCCGCGAGGAAATGAACGCCGCCGGCGCCCTGGAAGTGCTGATGCCAAGCATCCAGCCCGCCGAACTGTGGCAGGAATCTGGCCGCTGGGAGCAGTACGGCCCCGAGCTGCTGCGCCTGAAGGACCGCCATCAGCGCGACTTCTGCGTCGGGCCGACCCACGAAGAGGTCATCACAGACATGGCGCGCAACGAGCTGTCCAGCTACAAGCAGTTGCCGCTCAACCTGTACCAGATCCAGACCAAGTTCCGTGACGAGATCCGCCCACGCTTCGGTCTGATGCGCGGTCGCGAGTTCATCATGAAGGATGCCTACTCCTTCCATGCCGACCAGGCTTCCCTGCAGGAAACCTACGATCGCATGCACCAGGCGTACTCCAATGTCTTTACCCGCCTGGGCCTGGACTTCCGTCCGGTGCAGGCCGACACCGGTTCCATCGGCGGCAGCTACTCGCATGAATTCCACGTGCTGGCCGACTCCGGTGAGGACGACGTGATCTTCAGCGACAGCTCCGATTACGCAGCCAACATCGAGAAGGCCGAGGCCATCCCGCGTGAAACCGTGCGCCCTGCTCCTACCGAAGAGCTGCGCCTGGTCGACACCCCGGATGCCAAGACCATTGCCCAACTGGTCGAGAACTTCGGCCTGCCAATCGAGAAGACCGTCAAGACGCTGATCGTGCGTGGCGCCGAAGAAGGGAAGCTGGTGGCGCTGGTGGTCCGTGGCGACCACGAACTCAATGAAGTCAAGGCTGCCAAACTGGAGCAGGTTGCCGACCCACTGGTCATGGCCACCGACGCTGAACTGCGCGAGGCCATCGGTGCCGGTGCCGGCTCGCTCGGCCCGCTGAACCTGCCGTTGGAGTGCGTGATCGACCGCTCGGTCGCCCTGATGAGCGACTTTGGCATCGGTGCCAACATCGACGACAAACACTACTTCGGCGTCAACTGGGAGCGCGATTTGCCTGTGCCACAAGTTGCCGACCTGCGCAACGTTGTCGAGGGCGACCCAAGCCCGGACGGCCAGGGCACCCTGGTGATCAAGCGCGGCATCGAAGTGGGCCACATCTTCCAGCTCGGCACCAAGTACAGCGAAGCCCTCAAGTGCCAGGTGCTGGGCGAGAACGGCAAGCCGGTGACCCTGTCCATGGGCTGCTATGGTATCGGCGTGTCCCGCGTGGTGGCCGCCGCCATCGAGCAGAGCCATGACGACAAGGGCATTATCTGGAACGACGCCCTGGCGCCTTTCCAGATCGCCCTGGTACCGCTGCGCTACGAAACCGACGTAGTACGCGACGCCACCGACAAGCTGTACGCCGAACTGACCGCGGCCGGCTTCGAAGTGCTGCTGGACGACCGCGACAAGAAGACCAGCCCAGGCATCAAGTTTGCCGACATGGAACTGATCGGCATCCCGCACCGTATCGTCGTCAGCGATCGCGGCCTGGCCGAAGGCAACCTGGAATACAAGCACCGCACCGAACAGGATGCTCAAGCGCTGCCACTCAATGAAGTGCTGACCTTCCTGCAGGCCCGCGTTCGCCGCTGATAATCAATGCACGAGTGATCATGTCCAAGCGAAGTACCTTTACCCTGGGGGGCGCCGCATTGTGCGGCGCCCTGCTCGTCAGCGGCTGCGCCAACCAGATGTCCCAGCGCAGCGAGCATGAGGAGCGCGTCGAGCGCAAGCTGCTCGAGCACACCCTGCAGATCGATGTCGGCGAGCCGAAGGTGATGGAGCTTCCGCAGCGGCGTGTGCGCGTTCATGAACAGAAACGCTTCGAAGTCACCGAGTACGAAGTGACCCGTCGCTACGATCGCTATACCCCGTACCAGCCCTGGCGGGAGATCTATGAGATCCCGCTGGGTGCTGTGGCCGTGGTGGCAGGGGTCGGCGCCAACGTGGTGAACATTTTCGCGCTGGGCAACCTGCCAGAAAGCGTGACCCACGATTGGCTCAGCTATGGCGTGGCCGGGCTGAACCCGTTCATGAACGTGCAATCCAACGGTCGCGCCCAGCAGAACCTGGCCGGGATCAGCGAAGTGCAAAAGGACAAGCGCGAGGAATATACCAGCCTGCCCTGGAGCGAGCGTCTGGTCGAGGTCAAGGCTGGCAAGATGAGCCACGAGCTGACCACTGACAGGAACGGCGTATTGCGCCTGAACCTGCTCGACAGCCCGTTCTCGGAGCAGAACCTCAACCATGTGGGCACCCTGCACTTGCAGGTGGTCGACGAGGACAATGCGGTGCGCGGCGATGCCAGCCTGCTGGTCAGCGCCAGCCTGCGCAACAAGCTGCTCGAAGCCCATGAGCTGATCTTCGATGACCTCGAGGATGACGATGTCGGCCAATGGGTGCACCGGGTCCAGCGCCTGTCGGAGCTGGGGCTGGAAGAAGAAGCCAGCGAGATGGAGCAGAGCCTGATCGAGCTGACCCGCAATGACCCGGAGCTGCAGCAGGAGTTTTTGAAGGCCCTGACCAAGGCTACGGGGCGGCTGGTAGCCGATCCAGGCGCACAATAATGAAAAGGGGCCGCACAGCGGCCCCTTTTCATTTATCCGAGAACAGCTCCAGTTGCTCATGCGCCCCGCGCAAATCCCGCAACCTCACCCCCACCCCTAACAGCCGCACCGGCTTGCCGCCGCGGGCAAACGCCTGCCGCAACAGCTGCCGGTAGCTTTCCAGGTCTCTGCCGGCCCCTGCCTGCTCCAGAGTAGTCTGGCTGAAGTCATGGAACTTGACCTTAACGAAGGGCTTCTCCGGCCGATAGCTGCTGTCCATGCGCGCAATGCGCTGATCAAGGCTGGCCAGCAGCTCCGGCAAGCGCTCCAGGCAACTGGCCAGATCAGGCAGGTCTGTGTCATAGGTGTTTTCAACACTGACCGACTGCCTGCGGCTATCGTTGTGCACGGCCCGTTCGTCGATGCCCCGCGCCAGCCCCCACAGGCGCTCGCCAAAACTGCCAAATTCGCGCACCAGCGCCAACCGCGTCCACTCGCGCAGGTCCAGGCAGGTATCGATACCCAGCCGAGCAAGCTTGTCTGCTGTCACCTTGCCCACGCCATGGAGCCTTGCAACAGGCAAGGCCGCAACAAAGGCCTCCACCTGGTCTGGGGTCACCACGAAAATCCCGTTTGGCTTGCGCCAGTCACTGGCAATCTTTGCCAGAAACTTATTTGGCGCCACTCCGGCGGAGACGGTGATATGCAAGGTGCGGGCAACGCGCCGGCGAATATCCTCGGCGATGCGCGTGGCGCTGCCGGCGAACCATTGGCTGTCGCTGACGTCCAGGTAGGCCTCATCCAGCGACAGAGGCTCAATCAGCTCGGTGTAGTCCCGAAAGATCGCGTGGATTTCCCGTGAGGCCTCGCGGTAGGCCTCAAAGCGTGGCTTGACGATCAGCAGGTCGGGACAGAGCTTGAGCGCATGCCGCGACGACATGGCCGAACGCACACCGTAGGCCCGCGCTTCATAATTACAGGTCGCGATCACCCCACGATGGTCGGGCGAGCCCCCCACCGCCATGGGGCGGCCGGCCAGGCGCGGGTCGTCACGCATCTCGATCGCGGCGTAGAAGCAATCGCAGTCGATGTGGATGATCTTGCGCAAGGACATGGATGACCGTCAGCACTGTAAATTCATACAGATATTACCGTAGTCCCTTAGACCCACAACAGTTCGGCACGATAATTGGCCTGCAAACCCCGCCCCCGCTGAGCCGCATGCCATATCGGCACGCTAAGGGTTTGAACAAACAAGGTTTTTTCAGAGAAATGCTTGACACACGCAAAGAAATCCGTAGAATTCGATCTCACAGGCGCGGGATGGAGCAGCCTGGTAGCTCGTCGGGCTCATAACCCGAAGGTCGTCGGTTCAAATCCGGCTCCCGCAACCAGATTCGAGAAAAGGCCACTGTTAATAGCAGTGGCCTTTTTCTTTGCCTGAAAATCGGGCGAAGGCAAAAAAATGAAGTGAAATCAATGGTTAGCGCTTGACAACCAACGCCAAGACTGTAGAATCCGCCCCACTGACGCGGGATGGAGCAGTCTGGTAGCTCGTCGGGCTCATAACCCGAAGGTCGTCGGTTCAAATCCGGCTCCCGCAACCATATTCAAGATAAGGCCACTGTTTACACAGTGGCCTTTTTCTTTGCCCACGGAAAAGCAAGACTGAAAAGTTGTGCTGAACCTGTAGATAGTGCTTGACCCCAATGACCAAAGCTGTAGAATGCGCCCCTCTGACGCGGGATGGAGCAGCCTGGTAGCTCGTCGGGCTCATAACCCGAAGGTCGTCGGTTCAAATCCGGCTCCCGCAACCATATTCGTCAGAACAGACCCCGCCTGTGATACAGCAGCGCGGGGTTTGTTGCGTTTCGTCGCCTGAAATCTTCACCCCTGCTTTTTTGCTATCGGCAAACCCGCTGTTTTGAGATATCACCTTCTGGATGAACTATCTTTAACCGTGCCGGACGACTGAAAGTAACGTTGCCCGGAGTAATATCTGGACACGTATTCCTAAGGGACTTTCACTTGGCCGTACCTTCTCCCCTCCTCGCGCGGTTTGCACGAGGCAACTCATGACCTCCCACACCCCAGATCCGCAAGCACCACTTGCTTCGGCATTGCCTGTCGCTGCCCAGCGCCTTCCCTGGCTCGAACGGTTGAGCCGCTATCGCCAGCCCATTGGCCTTGGCGTCACCTTGCTGTTGTTTGCCATGGCATTGATTGCCTGCCGGCACCTGCTGAGCGAACTGGATATCTATGCGTTGCACGATGCCATGCTCAGCGTGCCGGCACAGTCTCTGCTGGGGGCGTTGCTCGCGACGGTGGTCGGATTTGTGATCCTGCTGGGGTACGAGTGGTCGGCCAGCCGCTATGCGGCCGTGCAACTGCCTGCGCGCACCTTGCTGATGGGCGGTTTCAGCGCCTTCGCTATCGGTAACGCCATCGGCCTGTCGATGCTCTCGGGTGGTTCGGTACGTTATCGCCTGTATGCGCGCCAAGGCCTGGGTGCCGCTGAAGTAGCGCGGATGACCGTGTTTGCCAGCCTCTCCCTGGGCTGCGCGCTACCGCCACTCGCCGCACTGGCGACCTTGAGCAACCTGCCAGCCGCGGCCGCCGCCTTGCGCCTGCCGGCCAGCCTGCTGGCAGGCATCGCCATAGCCGTGCTGGCCCTGACTGCCGTTCTGGTGGTTGGGCTCTACCGTCGACGCCTCGCCGAACAGCCGCTGGCCGACAGCCTGCTGGTGCAAGTCGGGCGGCGCACGTTGCGGCTGCCGGGTGCGCGCCTGGCAGTGCTGCAACTGCTGATTACCGCCCTTGACGTTGCAGCTGCCGCCACCGTGCTCTACCTGCTATTGCCGGACGCTCCACCATTCGGTGCGTTCGTGCTGGTCTACCTGCTGGCATTGGCCGCAGGCGTGCTCAGCCATGTACCAGGTGGCGTAGGGGTTTTCGAAGCGATCCTGCTTGCGGCCTTCGCCGACCAGCTGGGTGCCGCACCCTTGGCTGCCGCTCTGCTGCTGTACCGCCTCATCTATGTCGTGCTGCCATTGCTGCTGGCTTGCGTACTGCTGCTGGCCAACGAGGCGCGCCGCCTGCTGTTCGCCCAACAGGCAATCAAGGCTGCGTCCGGGCTGGCCGCGCCGATTCTGGCAATACTGGTGTTTCTCTCAGGCGTGGTGCTGCTGTTCTCGGGCGCCACCCCGGAAATCGACACCCGCCTTGAGCACATGGGCTTTCTGGTACCCCATCGTCTGATTGATGCCTCGCACTTCGGCGCCAGCCTGATCGGGGTGCTCTGCCTGTTGCTCGCCCAGGGGTTGCGCCGTCGCCTGTCCGCAGCGTGGCTGCTGACCACCGTACTGCTGCTGGTCGGCGCACTGCTGTCGCTGCTCAAGGGCTTCGACTGGGAAGAGGCTTGCCTGCTGACCCTCACCGCTGCCCTGCTTGCCCTGTTCCGTCGTTCGTTCTACCGCCCCAGCCGCCTGCTGGAACTGCCCTTCTCGCCGGTGTACCTGGTGGCCAGCGCCTGCGTGGTAGGCGCCTCGGTATGGTTGCTGCTGTTCGCCTATCAGGATGTACCGTATAGCCATCAGTTGTGGTGGCAGTTCACCCTTGACGCCGACGCCCCCCGCGGCCTGCGCGCAGCCATGGGCAGTGCCGTGCTGCTGGTGATCGTGGCCCTGACCTGGCTGCTGCGCACCGCCCGCCCGGTCATCCATCTACCCGACGACGGCGAATTGCAGCGCGCCAACCGTATCCTGCTGGCATCCGATCAACCCGATGGCGGCCTGGCGCTGACCGGCGACAAGGCCTTGTTGTTCCACCCAAGCGACAATGCATTCCTTATGTATGCCCGCCGTGGCCGCAGCCTGGTCGCCCTGTACGATCCGATCGGGCCTGCCCAGGAACGGGCCGAGATGATCTGGCAATTCCGCGACCTGTGCGACTTGCACCATGCCCGTCCGGTGTTCTACCAGGTACGTGCGGAGAACCTGCCCTTCTACATGGACATAGGTCTTACGGCCCTCAAGCTCGGCGAGGAAGCGCGGGTCGACCTGCGCCGCTTCGACATCGAAGCCAAGGGCAAAGAGATGAAGGACCTGCGCTACACCTGGAACCGTGGTGCGCGCGATGGCCTGAGCCTGGAAATTCACGAGCCTGGCCAGGCACCGCTGGCCGAGCTGAAGGAAATCTCCGACGCATGGCTCGGCGGCAAGAATGTGCGCGAGAAGGGCTTCTCGCTGGGACGCTTCAGCGCCGACTACCTGAAGCATTTTCGTATTGCCCTGATCCGCTTCCAGGGCAGGCCGGTGGCATTTGCGAACCTGTTGGAAACCCACAGCAACGAATTGGCCAGCCTGGACCTGATGCGCGCTCACCCCGAGGCGCCGAAGCTGACCATGGAATTCATGATGATCGGCCTGATACTGCATTACAAAAACCATGACTACGGCCGGTTCAGCTTAGGGATGGTGCCGCTGTCCGGCCTGCAGCCACGACGCGGTGCACCGTTGACCCAACGCCTGGGCTCGATGGTGTTCCGCCGCGGCGAGCAGCTTTACAACTTCCAGGGCTTGCGACGCTTCAAGGACAAGTTCCAGCCGGACTGGGAACCTCGTTACATGGCCGTGCCCGCCGGGCTGGACCCGCTGGTTGCACTGGCTGACACTGCCGCCCTCATCGCTGGCGGCCTGACTGGATTGGTGAAACGTTGATGATCCGACGCTATTGGCTGTACATACTGATACCCGTGCTTCTGGCTGCACTGGCCGGCGCTGGCGCTTTCTGGCTGTGGACTCGCCCTGCCCCCGAAGCGCGCCTTGAACAGTTGACCCTCAATGACACCAGCATCACCCGCGTCACACCCGGTGTGCATGCCAAGGCCAGAGTCGCGATTGGCGTGCCTCAGGACCAGGCCCTTACCGACAAGCAATTGCTGGACCTGAGCCAGGCAGGGGAAGCGCAACTGGTGCAGGTGATCCTGCCTCCGGGCGACTGCAGCAAGCAGCAGCAAGCGCTCGACCAGGCGCTGACCCAACTGTCGGACAAGCCTACCCTGGTGGCGGGTATCGGCCCAGGCGCCGCCCAGGCCTGGCGCTGGCTGGCTGCACAGACCGATGACAAGGCCCGGGCCATCTCCGTGGATTTCAACGTGGAACAGCCCGGCTGCACTGCTGCACTGCCGAAATCCGCCGCACATGGCCACTGGAACGTGGCCTGGAACGACAACCCGGATGACGCAAGCGCCGCCTTCGTGCGCGACCAGAGCAATGCCGAAACCAGCATCAGCGACTACGACATCCATCTGCCACAGGTGCTCAAGGCGCAGCTGACCCAGGCCCTGGTAGGCCGCGACGGCAACGCCCTGGCCATTCCGGTCGTTGAAGTACCGGCTGGGCAGACCACCGATACCGTCACCCTGTTCCTCTCTGGGGACGGCGGCTGGCGTGACCTGGACCGTGACGTTGCCGGCGAGATGGCCAAGCTGGGTTACCCCGTGGTCGGCATCGACACCCTGCGTTACTACTGGCAACACAAGACCCCGGAGCAAAGTGCTGCCGACCTGTCGGAGCTGATGCAACATTACCGTCAGAAGTGGGGCACCAAGCGTTTCGTGCTCACTGGCTATTCGTTCGGTGCCGACGTGCTGCCCGCCATCTACAACCGCCTGCCGGTCGAAGACCAGCAGCGTATCGACGCCGTGATGCTGCTGGCCTTCGCCCGCAGCGGCAGCTTCGAGATCGAAGTCGAGGGTTGGTTGGGCAAGGAAGGCCAGGAAGCACCTACCGGGCCGGAAATGGCCAAACTGCCGGCATCCAAGGTGGTATGCGTCTACGGCGTGGAAGAGACCGACGAGAGCGGGTGCACCGACAAGACGGCAGTGGGCGAGCGCCTGAAACTGCCAGGCGGCCACCACTTCGACGAGAACTACCCGGCGCTGGCCAAACGCCTGATTGGCGAGATTGAAACGCGCCAGGGCAAGTCCAACGTGGCGGAGCAGAACTAAGCAGCATCAGGGGCCGCATTGCGGCCCCGAAACACTCAGATCTCGACCTGCGTCCCCAGCTCGATCACTCGGTTGAGCGGCAGGTTGAAGAAGCGCAGGTTACCGTTTGCGTTCTTCAGCAAGAACGCAAACAGGTTCCCGCGCCAGCGCGACATCCCTTCCAGACGCGATGCAATCACCGTTTCACGGCTCAGGAAGTAGGTCGTGCGCATCGGGCTGAAATCCAGCTCTTGCAAGTGGCACAGCTTCAACGCCGCAGGCACGTCCGGCTCATCCATGAAGCCAAAGTGCAGCAGCACCCGGAAGAACCCGTCACCGTAAGCCTCCACCTCGAAGCGTTCTGTTTCCGGCACCCGCGGACGATCTTCACTGACTACCGTCAACAACACCACCTGGCTGTGCAACACCTGGTTGTGCAGCATGTTGTGCAACAACGCATGGGGCACCGCATCCGGCCGCGCGGTGAGGAACACTGCAGTGCCTTCGACCCTGTGCGGCGGCTGCACACGAATGCTGCTGATGAACACCGGCAACGGCAGCCCGCCTTCATCGATCCGCTCCACCAGGATCTGTTTACCGCGCTTCCACGTGCTCATCAGCAGGAACAGCACACCACCGGCCAGGACCGGGAACGCACCGCCCTGGACGATCTTCGGCACGTTGGCGGCAAAGAACAGCCCGTCGACAAACAGAAAGCCCAGCAGGATCGGTACCGCCAATACCGGCGGCCACTTCCACAACAGCAGCATGACCGCCGACACCAGGATGGTGGTCATCAGCATGGTACCGGTCACCGCCACGCCGTAGGCCGCCGCCAGAGCACCGGACGACTCGAAACCGATTACCAGCAGCACGACACCGACCATCAGCGTCCAATTCACCGCGGCGATATAGATCTGCCCCTGCTCGTCGCTGGACGTGTGCTGGATCTGCATGCGGGGAATGTAACCAAGCTGGATGGCCTGGCGGGTAAGGGAAAACGCCCCCGAAATCACCGCCTGTGAAGCAATCACCGTGGCCATGGTCGCCAGGCCGACCAGCGGCAACAGCGCCCAGCTCGGCGCCAGCAGATAGAACGGGTTGCGCGCAGCGTCAGGGTTTTGCAGCAGGATTGCGCCCTGGCCGAAGTAGTTGAGCACCAGCGCCGGCAGCACCAGGGCGAACCAGGCGCGGGCAATCGGCTTGCGCCCAAAGTGCCCCATGTCGGCGTACAGCGCCTCGGCACCGGTCAATGCCAGTACCACAGCCCCCAGAATGGCGACCCCCATGCCGGGGTGAACCACGAAGAAGTTCACCGCCCAGCCCGGGTTGAAGGCCTTGAGCACCTCTGGACTCTGCGAGATGCCGTGCACCCCCAGCGCCGCCAGCACTAGGAACCAGGTGACCATGATCGGCCCGAACAACTTGCCGATCTTTTCCGTACCGTGCTTTTGCACCAGAAACAGCGCCACCAGCACAACCAGCGAAATCGGCACTACCCAGTGGTCGATGCCGTCGAACGCCAGGCCCATGCCTTCCACCGCCGACAGCACCGACACCGCAGGGGTAATCATGCTGTCGCCGTAGAACAGCGAGGCGCCGATCAGGCCGCAGATGACCATCAGCGTGCGCAACCGCGGATAAGCTGCCGTAGCCCGTCGCGCCAACGCCGTGAGCGCCATGGTGCCGCCCTCGCCCTGGTTGTCGGCACGCAGAATGAACATCACGTACTTGAACGACACCACCCACAACAGCGACCAGAGAATCAGTGACAGGATTCCCAGTACGCCATCATGATTGACCGGCACCCCATAACCGCCGGTAAAGACTTCCTTGAGGGTGTACAACGGGCTGGTACCGATGTCGCCATAAACCACCCCAACAGCTGCCACCAGCAGGCTCAGCGACTTTGCCGCCCCTTGCCCGCCTTCGGCGTGACTGCTTGCCTGAACCATCGACCACTCCCGCAAACGGCCTCTCTGGACCCAAAAAGTTCGCATCGAACACGTAGCTGAACGTACGCATCGCCTTCATAAAACGGATCAGCTAAACACACAGATGCAACGCGGCGAAGCATAGCGCAGCGTTCGTCGTATTTCTGCTGGTCAAGTGACCGCGTGCTCGCTAGAATTGCGCACTTTTTGATCAGAGGCGCCGAAAGCGCCCGCCAGGATCGTCGCCGTTACCGGCCGGACGAGCTGCATTCAATACCGAGGTTAGTCATGTCCACCACCCCCGCCACCCCGAAGGTCGGATTCGTCAGCCTGGGCTGCCCTAAGGCTTTGGTCGATTCCGAGCGCATCCTGACCCAGCTGCGCATGGAAGGCTACGAAGTCGTGCCCACGTACGAAGACGCCGACGTGGTGGTGGTCAACACCTGCGGCTTCATCGACAGTGCCAAGGCAGAGTCGCTGGAAGTGATCGGTGAAGCGATCAAGGAAAACGGCAAGGTCATCGTCACCGGTTGCATGGGTGTCGAAGAAGGCAATATCCGTGACGTACACCCCAGCGTGCTGTCGGTCAGCGGCCCGCAGCAGTACGAACAGGTGGTCAACGCCGTGCACGAGGTGGTGCCGCCGCGCCAGGACCACAACCCGCTGATCGACCTGGTGCCACCGCAGGGCGTGAAGCTGACCCCACGCCATTACGCGTACCTGAAGATTTCCGAAGGCTGTAACCACAGCTGCAGCTTCTGCATCATCCCCTCCATGCGTGGCAAGCTGGTCAGTCGCCCGGTGGGCGAAGTACTGAGCGAGGCCGAGCGCCTGGTCAAGGCGGGCGTCAAGGAGATCCTGGTGATCTCCCAGGACACCAGCGCCTATGGTGTCGACGTCAAGTACAAGACCGACTTCTGGAACGGCCGTCCGGTCAAGACGCGCATGCTCGAGTTGTGCGAGGCGCTCAGCAGCCTGGGCGCCTGGGTACGTCTGCACTACGTCTACCCCTACCCGAACGTCGACGATGTGATCCCACTGATGGCCGCTGGCAAGATCCTGCCGTACCTGGACATCCCGTTCCAGCACGCCAGCCCCAAAGTGCTCAAGTCGATGAAACGCCCCGCTTTCGAAGACCGCACCCTGGCGCGCATCAAGCACTGGCGCGAGCAGTGCCCTGAATTGGTGATTCGCTCCACCTTCATCGTCGGCTTCCCTGGCGAGACCGAAGAGGACTTCCAGTACCTGCTGGACTGGCTGACCGAAGCCCAGCTCGACCGCGTCGGCTGCTTCCAGTACTCCCCTGTCGAAGGCGCCCCAGCCAATGATCTGGGCCTGGAGGAGGTACCAGACGACGTCAAGCAGGCGCGCTGGGACCGCTTCATGGCCCATCAGCAGGCCATCAGCGCGGCACGCCTGCAATTGCGCATCGGCAAGGAAATCGAAGTGCTCATCGACGAAGTCGAGGAGCAAGGCTCGGTGGGCCGCAGCTTCTTCGATGCTCCAGAGATCGATGGCAGCGTGTTCATCGATGGCGACCATGGTTTCAAGCCAGGCGACAAGGTCCGTTGCCGAGTGGTCGATGCCGACGAGTACGACATGTGGGCAGAGCCTGTCTGAGGCTTGCGCACGATGTAGCCCCGCCACTGGCGGGGCTTTTTTTTTGT